>JACNJX010000078.1 GCA_014382345.1 Alphaproteobacteria bacterium | reverse complement strand
GGGCCATCAACATCCTGGGAACGGGGCCTCTGATGAAGGCGGTGCGGGCCTGATATTACGTTGCATACGTTTGAATGCAGCATTAATAGGCCGTGAATTGCTGTAACAGATTTGCTAAGTGCCTAGAAAACAATGGGAATTTAGGTTTGGAAAAACCAATTCCCGGCCGCCCTAGCTGATGATCGGAGCCGCGGCCCCGCTTATACGGTGCTGGCCCTTGGACGGTCTATTCCTTGGCTCGCACCTTGACCCGGCTGGTAACGCCGGTAACGCTCTTGATGCCCTTGACGATATCGATGGCTTTTTTCAGCTCCGGATCGGACAGCGCACGCCCGAACAGGAAAACCCTGCCGCCGACCGAACGCCAGCGGAAATTGGTGACGTTAACGCCCTTCCCGTCCAGCAAAAGCGCATTGATCTTGCCCTCGATCACGGAATCCTCGACGAAGCCCTCAACGACGCCCTTTTTCTTGTCGACCGCCTTGATGACCAGAATTTCGTTATAGACCTTCTTGACCCCCTCCACGGCGCGGGTGAGCTTCGCGGACTGTTCTTTCTGGGAGGCCTTTTCCATCACGCCGGTCAACATGACATCCTGCTCGTAGACATCGACATTGAGGGAAATCACGTCCGATCCCATCTTGTCGATCACGTCGGTGGTGATCTTCGCCTTGATCTTCAGGTCTTCTGCGATGTCGCTGCTGGAACGATCCTCGGCCGCCGCTTCGACGGCATTTTTGATGGCTGTAAAGGGGTTCAGTTCAATGGCTCCGGAGACGACGGGGGCCATCCCCATGACAAATGCGAGACAAATGATCGTTAGGCTTCTCATCTTGGTTTTCCTTGTTGGTGCAAAGGGGGGGCACGTTCCGTTATTATATATAGAGAAAGACGTAAACGTAACAGGTTCCGGACGGACGATAATGGAAATCGACATCATCTTCGATACCGTCTGCCCGTGGTGCTTTATCGGCAAGAAACGCCTGGAAAATGCCCTCGCCTCGCGGCCCAACCTCAGCGTGACGTACAACTGGAAGCCGTTTCTGCTGAACCCGGAAATGCCGCCGGACGGCATCGACCGAACCGCCTACCTGATCAAGAAATTCGGCAGCGAGGCCCGTATCAATCACATCTACGGCGCCATCGGCGAAGCTGGGCAATCGGTCGAGATCGACTTCGCTTTCGAGCGCATCCACAAAACGCCGAATTCGGTGAACTCTCACCGCCTGGTCCGTTTCACGGCAAGCCATGGAAAAACCCCCGGCCTTGTCGATACCGTGGTTGAGGATCTGTTCATGGAGTTCTTCATCAATGGCCGGGATATCGGCGATAACGATGTCCTGGTGGAAATCGGTGTCGGCAATGGCCTCGACGAAAGCAGCCTCCGGGCGTACCTGGACTCGACCGACGACGTGCGCCTGATTTACGACGAAAACATCCAGGCCCACCGTTTAGGCATCAACGGGGTTCCATCCTACGCCTTTAACGAAAAATTCCTGATTTCCGGCGCCCAGGATCCCAGTGTCCTGGCCCGTATGCTGGACGTGGCGGCGGCGACGCAGACCCTGACCTGAGTCGGCTAGAACATTTTCGTTTCCTTCGCGTTCAGCCAAAATGCTCTATTCATTTATTTTAGACGCAAATGCGTCGTCGCGGATGATTCCATCCGCTCGGGATTTGCTCTAGACCCGGAAACTTTCATCCGTTCGCGCATCGTCGGCCTTGTTGGGGGCGTAATTGCGCCACTTATCCCGGTAATACTGCATGCGCATGTCGCCGTCGGACTGGCGGTTAAACGTAATGTAGACATTGCGCCGGCTGGTATTGCTGTCGTTGGACGGCGATCCGTGCGGAACGTAGGAATCGAAGAAAATCACGTCGCCCGGATCGGCCTCCAGAAGCATGTACTCCTCTTCCGGCGAATAGGGCGGATCATCCTCGGTCAGGGGCTTCCATTCCTCACTCATCAGCGCCTTTTCGTAATTCCCGGATTTCAGAAAACTGAGTGCGCCGTTGGTCTTGCGGTTGGGGTCGACGATGAGACCCATGGTAATGAACAGATCGCAATAGGCGTTCCAGCCCGCCGCCTGGTCCTGGTGCAGCTTGTCCGGGCGGCAACCGGGCAGCTTGTAATTGGCCTTGTCCTTGAACAGAACCGGCGCTTCGCCGAAAAGCCGGGTCAGGGTCTCCGTGACCTCGGGTGAAATCAGAAGCCGGGTCAGTTCGGGGTTATTGTCACCCAACATGTTTTCGACCCGAACCAGGATTTTCTCGCCCGTCGAGGGGCTTTCCTCATAATACTTGGCTTCTTCGGACTCGGCAGGCCCTTCCGCCGGGGGCTTGTTCCTGAGATCGTCCAAAAAGGCGGAAACCTTGTCCATCACGCCTTGATCGAAAAACCCTTTCAGGACGATGAACCCTTTGTCCCTGAAATCCCTGACTTGATCGTCCGTAACAACCATTACCCGCCCCTTCCCTGTGGCCGTAAAATGAACACCGATGAACAGGTTTGGAGCAATGGCGCCCGGTTTTCCTTGATCGGGATCAAACATCAAGGTTTCCAACGCATTGGGTGCAATTTTTATTATTTTTCAAAATCTTAAGTAACTACAAAAAATAATTTGGTGCCATCCGGGGTTTTACATTTATGATGCAGCCGGGGGATATCTTATGTCTTTGGCAATTTTAAGCCTTTCCATCTTGCTGCAGTTTACGGCCGCCGGTTTGGCGTTCCGCTTGATCTGGGTCACCGGGCGCAAACGGGCCTGGTCGTTGATCGCCGTTGCAATGCTTTTGATGGGCGTCCGGCGTTGTGTAACCCTTTACAGGATTCTTTCCGAGGATTTGGTCATTCAAACGGACCTGTCGGCGGAGCTGATCGCACTGACCATCTCGTTTCTGATGTTCGCCGGCGTCGCCTTGATCGCGCCCCTGTTCACGGACATCCAGAAAGCCAACAAAGCTTTAAAAGAAAATGATAAACGTTTCCGGGCCTTTATCGACAACGTGCCGGCCCTGGTCTCCCTCAAGGGTCTCGACGGGCGGTATCTTTTCGTCAACAACGAATATGAAAAAAACTTCGATTTGACCCCTGAAAAAACGGAGGGGGAGAGCACCACGACCCTGTTCCCAAGGGAGGTGGCCGAGGAATTCGCCCTTCAGGAACGCTATGTTGTCGACACCCGTGCGCCCGTTACCCAGGAACACATCGTCCCCCACGCGGACGGAAATCACATCCATTTGTGTACGAAATTCCCAATCGTTGACACCCAGGGGGAAATCTCATCGATCGGCACTATCAGTACCGATATCACCGACAGGAAACAGGCCGAAGAAGACCGCAATGTCGCCCTCGTCAAGGCCGAGGAAGCCAATCAGGCTAAATCTGAATTCCTGGCCACCATGAGCCACGAATTCCGCACCCCGCTGAATGCCATTCTCGGTTTCGCCGATATCCTGTCCAACCAGTATTTAGGCCCCATCGGCGAGCGTAAATACCTGGAATATGCCGACGATATCCAGAGCAGCGGCAAATATCTGCTGGAACTGGTCAACGACCTGCTCGATATCTCGACCATCGAGGCCGGAAAGCAAAACCTGGTGAAGGAAGACGTCTCCATTGAAAATCTGATCCAGGACGGCGCCCACATAATTTTTGAACAGGCCAAAAAAAAGAACATATCCTTTACGACGGATATGCAGGACGGGCTTCCAACCATTCAGGGTGACCCCCGCGCGGTAAAACAGATTTTACTCAATCTGTTTTCCAATGCCGTCAAGTTCACCCAGGAAAAAGGGGACATCACGGTTTCGGCCAAGCTTGATAACGGAAATGTCGCTATCACCGTCCTTGATAACGGTGTCGGTATTTCAAAGGAAAATATTGCCCTGCTCACGGACCCTTTTTTCAAAGCCCACCAGGAACCCTACATCAGCGACCAGGGAACCGGACTGGGACTGGCCATCACAAAATCCCTGGTCGACCTGCATGACGGTACCCTGGACATCATCAGCGAGCCCGGCAAGGGAACCACGGTTACGGTCAGCCTTCCGGTGGGCTAAGATAGGCCATGTCCAGCACGCTCCATCAAATTACCATGAGCTATTCGGCCGAAGAGGACCGCCTCCTGCTGCGCATCAGCACGACGGAAAAAAGCGAATTCCAGTTCCTGCTGACGCGGCGTTTCGTCCAGGTTTTGTGGCCGGCCTTGATGACCGTCATCGAACAGGAAGATCTTGGCACCGGAAAAAACCTCAGTCCGACCACAAAAAAGGCCGTCATGGCCATGGAGCACCAGCAATCCGTCGGCGCCTCCGATTTCACCCGCAAGCATGACGAAGACAGCCGCAACCTGACACCGGACCCGTTGCTGGTTGTCGGCGGTTCCGTCAATCCGGGCAAAACCGGGATTACCGGACTTCTTCTGAAAACCCACAAAGGCGCCGAAATCAATTTATCGCTGAACAAGGAGTTGCTTCACGCGCTTTGCAAACTGTTGATTGAAACCACCATGAAGGCGGGCTGGGGGCTGGACCTCACGGTCGGCGACGCTGCTGCGGTTGCCGTTCCCGCCGATATGAAACAGGTTCACTAAACCCATCGGGGCGGTCAGGCCGCCTCCCCTTCACCGGCAATCCTTGCCAGTTCTCCGACCAGATAGCGCACCCCTTCCAGGCGCTCGGAAGCCACGTCCCAGTCGCGCATGAACACCAGCTTGTGGTCGGGGCGCAGTTTCGCGGTCCCGAGGTGGCCGGTGATCCATTCCACCAGCCCGGCCGGGTTGGCGTATTCATTGTTGCGGAACGACAGCACCGCCCCCTTGATGCCGGCCTCGACCTTCTCGATGCCCGCGTCGCGGCAGAATTTCTTCAACGCCACCGTTTGCAACAGATTTTCCACCTCGTCGGGCAGCGCCCCGAAGCGGTCAATCATTTCCGCGGCAAAGGCCTCGATTTCGTCGGCCCTGCCAAGCCAGGCCAGACGCCGGTACAGCCCCATGCGTACGCCCAAGTCGCTGATGTAGGTTTCCGGAATCATCACCGGCATGCCGATGCCGATGGTCGGGCTCCATTCGTCCTCCACGGCGTGGCCGTCGTCAATTCCCCGCGCCTCGGCAACGGCTTCTTCCAGCATCTGCTGATAAAGCTCAATGCCGACCTCGCGGATATGGCCGGATTGCTCCGCGCCCAGCAAGTTGCCGGCGCCCCGAATATCCAAGTCATGGCTGGCCAGGGAGAACCCGGCGCCCAGCGTATCCAGGGTCTGCATGACCTCGAGACGCTTTTCCGCCGCCTTGGTCAGCATGCGGCCGGGCGGCAGGGTCAGGTAAGCATAGGCGCGGGTCTTGGAACGCCCGACCCGGCCACGAAGCTGGTAGAGCTGCGCCAACCCGAACATGTCGGCGCGGTGAATGAAGATGGTGTTGACCGACGGCAGATCGAGACCGGACTCGATGATGTTCGTGGACACCAGAATATCAAACGCGCCGTCATAAAACCGCGTCATGGTGTCTTCCAGGTCGCCGACGTTCATGCGGCCATGCACCGTGGCCACTTTAATTTCCGGCACCAGGTCTTTCAGCACCACCGTCACCTGATCCAGGTCGCTGACACGGGGGCAGACGTAAAAGGTCTGCCCGCCCCGGAATTTTTCCCTGAGAATGGCTTCGCGCACGATTACCGGGTCATAGGGAAGGATGAACGTGCGCACCGCCAGCCGATCGACCGGCGGCGTCGCGATCAGGCTCAACTGGCGGATGCCGGACATCGCCAATTGCAGCGTTCGGGGGATCGGCGTCGCCGTCAGGGTCAGAACATGTACGTCGGATTTCAGGTTCTTCAGTTGTTCCTTGTGGGCGACCCCGAAGTGCTGCTCCTCGTCAATCACCAGAAGAGCCAGGTCCCTCGGTTTGACATCCTTTGCCAGCAAGGCGTGGGTGCCGATGACGATATCGATGCTGCCCTGGGCCAGACCTTCCTTGATTTCACGCACCCGCCTCACAGGCACCAGACGGGAAATCTGTTCGACACGCACCGGGTAGCCCTGAAAACGATCCTGGAAGGTCTGAAAATGCTGACGGCACAACAACGTGGTCGGCACCACGACCAGGACTTGGCGCCCGGCCATGGCGGTGGCGAAGGCAGCGCGCAAGGCGACTTCGGTTTTACCGAAGCCGACATCGCCGCAGATCAGCCGGTCCATGGGGCGGGTGCCGACAATATCCTTCAGGGTATCGTCGATGGCGCGGGCCTGATCGTCGGTTTCGGTAAAGGCGAAGCGGGACGAGAACTCTTCGTAGGGCCCGTGTTCGATGGTGGTCTGCTTGCCGCCTTTCAATTCCCGTGCGGCGGCAATGCGGATCAATTCCTCGGCCATATCGCGGATGCGGTTCTTCATGCGGGCCTTGCGCGATTGCCAGGCGGCCCCGCCCAGCCGGTCCAGGTTGGCCCCGGCCTCTTCAGATCCGAACCGCGAGATAACCTCGATATTTTCGACCGGCAGAAACAGCTTGTCGCCGCCGCCGTAGACCAGCTTGAGGCAATCGTGCGGCGCGCCGCCGACCTCGATGGTGTTCAGCCCATCGAAACGCCCGATGCCGTGTTCCACATGAACCACCAGGTCGCCGGAATTGAGCGCCGAGGCCTCGGCAATGAAATTGTCCGGCCGCACCCGCGCTTTGGTCGGACGGGTCATACGTTCGCCCAGAATGTCGGGCTCGGAAATGACCGCCACGGTTCCGCCCCCATACGGCGCCTCGAACCCTCTTTCCAAACCGACAACGCAGACGGCCACCACCCTGGCGTCCAGAAGCAAAACTTCGGTCCAGGTCTCCGCAGGCGCAAGATTTTCCATTCCGTGGTCGCTCAACATGGAAATCAGGCGGTCGCGGGAGCCCTGGCTGAAGGCGGTCAAAACCACCCGAAAACCCTGGCCCTGGCGGTCCCGGATATGATCACCCAGCGCATCGAAGACATTGGCGTCGGGACGGACCCGGACATCGGCTAAGTCATGCCCGGCCCGGCCCCCGGCATTGACGACATCGGTGGCAGCGGCGCTTTCTGGCACGCTGAAAGGTGAAAGTTCGCTGACCGCGTGCTTGCCCAGCAGGCCGTCCCATTCCTTGCCGTCCAGGAACATCGCCTCGGGCGGAACCGGATGGTAAACGGAGCCCGCCTGTACGACGCCCGTTTGTGCCCCCTTTTGCGAATGGCTTTCCGCGAAACCCTTGCGCGTCAGATAGTATTCGGCGATCAGCTCGAGGCGCGCATCACGGGCCTCTTCGGCCTGATGATCCAGAATCACATGCGCACCGGGCAGGTAATCCAGCAACGTCTCCAGCCGGTCATGGAACAGCGGCAGCCAGTGTTCCATGCCGATGTACCTTTGTGCGGCGCTGACGGCGCCGTAGAGCGGGTCATCGTCGCCCGCCTTGGCGAACAGCACCCGGTAGCCGGAACGGAAGCGGGAAACCGACTCATCATCCAGTAAAACTTCGCTGACCGGACGCAGAACCGCCGACTTAAGGCTGTCCGTGGTGCGCTGGGTGGTTGGATCAAAACCGCGCAGGCCGTCCAGTTCATCGCCGAAAAAGTCGAGCCTGAGGGGCGCATCCCCGCCGGCGGGAAAGACATCGACGATGCCGCCCCTTTTGGCGTATTCACCGGGCTCCATCACCGTGTCGGAACGGAAATAGCCGTTGGTCAGAAGGAAACGGTCGAGCGCTTCCGGGGCCAGGCGGCAGCCGACCTCCAGTGACAACTGGGAATCGGCAAAGCCCTGGCGCGGCGGAACACGCTGCAGCAGGGCCGAAACCGTGGTCAGGACAATCCTGCCTTTTTGCTCCTTTCCCGCATCCGCCAGACTGGACAGACGGGCCAGGGTATCGATGCGGCGATTAATAAGATCGGCACGCGGCGAAACCCGGTCATAGGGCAGGCAGTCCCAGGCGGGAAATTCCAGACAGGCATCACCGGGCGCGAAAAATGCCAACGCCTCCGCCTTCCTGGCCATGCTGACGTCGTCGCGGGCGACAACCACGACGTCGTTTCCTGTCTCGGACAAAGCTGCGATCAACAGCGCGTCGAACCCTTCCGGCGCACCGCCGACCAGGGTCCGGGCCGTTCCGCCGCCGAGACGTTTAATCGTTTTCGTTAAGATATCCACGGGTTTGGGCCGTCACTTCCGGGCTTTTAAGGGCAATTGTTGAATTTTTTCAGCCAGGCTATCAGATCGTGATCATGGGCCGCGGGGACCGGCTCCTTGCCGGTGATCCATTTGTACAGTTCGATATCGCTCTCATCGAGCAAAGCCTCGAAGGCCGCAAGCTGCGGCTCGGTCAGGTCGTTGACGTGAATAGCCGCGAACCCGCCAAGCATGATATCGTTTTCCTTGGTGCCCCGATGGTTGCAGCGGAACAGCAATCGTTTACGGCGCGCATCCATACCCGGTTTTCCACATGGCTTCGTTAAAAGAAGCTAGGATATAAAGGACTCCGGAGCCTGATACCAGCGAAAGCCCGCAAGCGAAACCACATGCGCCCAGAAGCCCTGTTTCCCCTCTTTAAGCCGGTCACGTCCCTGCAGGGGATCGGCCCGCGTCTTGCCACGCTGGTGGAAAAAGCCGCCGGACCGCACGTCGTCGACCTGCTTTGGCATCTTCCCGGCGCCATTATCGACCGGCGTTATGCGCCCGATGTCGCGACCGCCCGGCCCGGCGTCGTCGCCACCATGACGCTCAGGGTCGATAAGCACGTCAAGCCACCCAACAAGCGCCTTCCCTACAAGGTCTTCTGCTCCGACGATAGCGGGACGATGGCGCTGGTGTTTTTCCATGCCCACGAAGACTATCTGCACAAAACCCTGCCGGAAGGCGAAATCCGCGTCGTCAGCGGCAAGGTGGAACAGTTCGGCAAGGAACTGCAAATCACCCACCCCGATCATGTCGGCACCGCCGATGAGATCGCCAAGCTGCAGGCCGTCGAGCCGGTCTATCCCCTGACCACCGGGCTGACGTTGAAGGTATTGTCCAAGGCCATCCGCGCCAGCCTGGAAGCCCTTCCCGATCTTGGCGAATGGATTGATCCGGCCTACCGCGGCCAGCAGGGCTGGAAATCCTGGCGCGACGCGGTTCTGGAAGCCCACGGCCCGGAAGACGAGGCGGCGCTGGAATCCACCGCCCCGGCGCGCCAAAGGCTGGCCTATGACGAACTTTTGGCCAATCAACTGGCGCTGGCGCTGGTCCGGGCCTCCATGCGCCGCATCAAAGGCCGCGTTATCGAAGGCGACGGGGCCCTGAGAAAGAAGATCATAGACAGCCTGCCTTTCCGGCTGACCGTTAGCCAGGAAACCGCATCCAAGGAAATCGCCGCCGACATGGCCCAGCCCATACGCATGCTGCGCCTACTGCAGGGCGACGTCGGCAGCGGCAAGACGGTGGTCGCCCTGCTGACCATGCTGATCGCCGTCGAGGCGGGTCATCAGGCGGTCATGATGGCGCCGACGGAAATTCTTAGCAGACAGCATCTTGCCACCATCGAACCACTGGCCCAGGCCGCCGGTATTGAAATCGTCCTGCTGACAGGCCGGGAAAAAGGCAAGACCCGCGACGCCGTTCTGGAAAAACTGGCAAGCGGCGAAGCGGCGCTCGCGGTCGGCACCCATGCCCTGTTTCAGGACGGTGTGGAATTCAAATCTCTGGCCATGGCGGTTATCGACGAACAGCACCGCTTCGGCGTGCACCAGCGCCTGACCCTGGCGGCCAAGGGCCGCGCCGTGGATATCCTGGTAATGACGGCGACACCCATTCCGCGCACCCTGATGCTGACCGCCTATGGCGACATGGATGTCTCGCGGCTGCCGGACAAGCCGGCGGGCCGGCTGCCCATCGACACCCGCGTCATGCCCATCGAACGGCTGGACGACGTAACGAAGGCGCTGAAGCGGTCGCTGGATGGCGGCGCGCAGGTGTACTGGGTCTGCCCGCTGGTCGAGGAATCGGAAGTCCTGGATGTCGCCGCCGCCGAAGATCGCTTCGCCCAACTCAAAGGCGTTTTCAGCGACAAGGTGGGACTTGTGCACGGGCGCATGAAGGGCAAGGACAAAGACGCGGCCATGGAAGCCTTCGCCGGGGCTTCGACCCGCATATTGGTGGCAACCACGGTGATCGAGGTCGGCGTTGATGTTCCGGAAGCCACCGTCATGGTGATCGAACACGCCGAACGCTTCGGGCTGGCGCAATTACACCAGCTTCGCGGGCGCATCGGCCGGGGCAGCAACCCATCCACCTGCCTGTTGCTCTATGCCTCGCCGCTGACGCCGACGGCGGAGGCGCGGCTCAAGGTGATGCGTGAAACCGACGATGGTTTTCGCATTGCGGAAGAAGACCTGAAACTCCGGGGCGCGGGGGAACTGCTGGGCACCCAGCAAAGCGGACTGCCGGAATTCCGCATGGCGGACTTGTCCGTGCACGGCGACCTGCTGGCCGCGGCCAGGGACGACGCGGCAATAATCCTCAACCGCGATGCGGAACTGGAAAGCGAACGCGGCCAGGCGCTACGCACGTTGCTGTACCTGTTCGAGAGGGACGCCGCGGTGCTGAACCTGCGGTCCGGGTAATTCCCCGGAAAGCCGGGTCAGGACGTTGAGGCCGGGGGTTTGCGGAGGAAAAAACCGGCGGCAAGGACGACGATGGTGACGGCCGCCATTTTCAGGAAAAAGCCGTATTCGGCGGCAAGTTGAGCGAAGTTTTCCAATTTCTTGTTCCCAGTTTGCATAATTACGACCGAGTGCATCGGCCCAGTTTGGTTCCCGGCAAAAATACTAAAGACGGATTTTTATCGTCCAGACATAAAATCGTATGCCTTCGACAGACCTATGCAAAATGGAATAATTAAAGGTTTATCTTTTTGTTTTTATTGTATTTTTTTGCGTTCTTGGCTTAAAAAAAATTCTGAACAGCGCCATGAAAACCCCCGGTCCGGAAGCGTTCCTTGCAGAACTGATACGCAAAATGGCCGAATCGGAGACAGATTAACTGCTCCAGCGGATGGTTTTTTTGTGAAAAATTAAGAAACCCAGAAACGCCGTTAATCGGAGTCCTGCTTTTCGGAGTCTTGTTTTTCCCCGGGACGCGTTCCCTTTGGCACAAGAATGGGGGCACGGTTCTCTTCACGCAGGATGTCCATGTCCTCGTAGGTATGCGCGGCGGTCAGGGGAACACTTTGCTGATCCACAGGGCGATGGTCCGGTGGCGTGATAATACCGCCGGAGATCACCATCTTGATGGCCTCTTCGACACTCATGGAGAGCGATATCAGGTCTTTTTTCGGGACGAACAGCAGAAAACCGGACGTCGGGTTGGGCGTCGTCGGCAGGAAAATATTGATGCAATCCTCCTCGGTGATGTTCTGGACCTCGCCCTCGGTACGCCCGGTGATGAAGGCAATCGCCCAGATGCCGCGCCGGGGATATTCCACCAGCACCGCTTCGCGAAAGGCTTTCGAGTGGTCGGCCAGGACCGTTTCAAAGATCTGTTTGACCGCCGAATAAATATTCCGGATCACCGGCATGCGGGACAGGAAGCGCTCGGAAATACGGAGCCACAACCGGCCCATGAAACCCGCCGTCAGCGCCCCCGTCAACGTCAGCACCAGAACCAAAATCACCAGCCCCAGGCCCGGAAGGGCAAACGGAAGATAGGTTTCCGGATTGTATTTCTCCGGTAAAAGCGGCGTTACCCTGTTATCGACGAAGCCGATGAACAGCCAGGCCAGATACAGCGTGATGGAAATCGGCGCGATAACCAGAATACCGGCAAAGAAATAGGCCCGCATCCTTTGCCCGAAAGTGAGGACGCGTTTATCAATTTCTAGCGCTGACAAGACCGGGTCGGAGGAGTCGTTATCTATGCTCATTGTTCGTTGGAACCTGTCTTTTACCGAAGGTGAAAAGAAAACAAGGCGTTACGTCTTAACTATTGGATCTGCGGATTTGACTGGCAAGGATATTGATCAATCCGCGAATGAAAGGGTCCGCCGCGTTCAGTTTCTGCTCGAACATGGCCCGGGAGACGAGAATGATGGTCGAACCCTTTCTGCACCTGGCCATGGCCATGCGCGGCTGGGAATCGATCAGCGCCATTTCACCAAAAATTCCGCCCTGACCGACGGTGCCCAGCACTGTTTCCACACCGTCGATCATTTTCACGATCTCAACTTCACCCGATTGCACGACATAGGCAAGGTTGCCTTCGTCGCCTTCCTTGAAAATCTTGTCGCCGGGTTGATAGGTCTGGCGTTGAAGAATGGTATCCGACATCGATGTTTCCCCGTGTACGGCTCCCTATTCCGTACATACCGCCGAAACCTATCGGCGATTGAAAATTTGCTGGATCATAATACTTTGATAGGCGGTGGAAAACATTCTTTAAAATTCGTCCCGCCAACGCGAACGGCGCGAAAACGATAATTCGAACAGGAAAATACGGAACATGAGTAGGGAATATCCGAAACGCCCCATTGTCGGAATCGGGGTTGTCGTGCTGGGCCCGGAAGGCGTGGTGCTGATCCGCCGCGCCAAGCCGCCCAGAAAGGGACAATGGAGCCTGCCCGGCGGCGCGCAAAAACTGGGGGAAACCGTATTCGAGG
Source organism: Alphaproteobacteria bacterium (assembly GCA_014382345.1). Classification (GTDB taxonomy): domain Bacteria; phylum Pseudomonadota; class Alphaproteobacteria; order Rhodospirillales; family Casp-alpha2; genus Casp-alpha2. Next base: position 8,213 of record JACNJX010000078.1, on the reverse strand, counting down.
GGGCCAGGCGCGAGGTTATGGAGGAAACCGGGCTGGATGTGGAGATTCTCGGCCTCGTCGATGTTGTCGATTCCATCCGGCCAGACGAGACCGGAGGTAACAACGATAAGATCCGTTACCATTTCACCCTTGTGGATGTCGTGGCCCGCCCTTCCGGCTCGACCAGGCTGAAAGCCGGGAGCGACGCCCTGGACGCCGCCTGGACGGCGCTGGAGGATATTCCCGGACTGGAGCTATGGCCGGAAACCGAGCGCATTATCCGCCTCGCCGCCGAAATGGCCGAGGCTCTTGAAGACTCCGAAAACTGATTAGTTTAAGAATGTCCGGAACAGCCTTTGCGATCCTGTCCTGATCCCCGCCTCAATGGTCATTCCCGGTAAGAGCGGGGCCTGGCCCGGACCACGGACCGCCAGCGCTCGGTCCAGTTCTATGGTTCCCTTGTAAAATTCCCGGCCCCTGGAATCGCTGAATGTGGAGGACGAAATGTTTTTCAAGGAACCCGTCATGGCGCCATGGCCGAAAAAGCCGGGCGCCCGGACGCGAACCGAAACGGGTTGGCCGGGCAGGATCCCTTCCCGGCTCTCAGGCCGAATGCGGACTTCCACCAACAGCACGCCATCGATGGGAACAACGTTCAGAACCCCGGCGCCCGGCGACAGTGTTTTGCCCAGCGTATGCCTGGAAATGCCTTTGACGACGCCTTTCACCGGTGCGCTAATGGTCACCCGGTTCAGCCGTTCGGCCTGATCTTTCATGTCCTTGTCCAGGATATCGATTTCCCGCGTCAAAACCGTCAACTCATCCAGCGCCCTTTCCCGAAGGCGGGTTTTCAGTTCGGCTTCGCGCCTTTCCATCGTATCCAGCACCCGGGCGGTGGATTTCCGTCCCCGCGCCAGATCGGCAAGATCGAGATGCGCCTGATTGACCTTTTTCTTGGCGTCCAGCAGTACTTTCTTGGGCGTCAGGCCCTTTTTGAAAAGATCTTCGCGCAATAACAGTTCCTCTTCCAGCAATAAGGATTTATTGGAAAGGTCCTGTTCCTGTTCGGTAATGTTTTTCAGCTTCTGCCGGTTCGCCTGCACCTGTTCGCCTAAAACCCGCTGGCGCTTCTCCGTCAGTTTCTTGAGACTGGCGAAAATCAGCAGTTCGTTATCGGCGATGGCCCTGAACTTAGGCCGAGCGAAGGAAAAATCCGGTTCTTCGCCACGGCCCAGGGCCTTCAACTGGGCCGCCAGCATAGCCAAGCGTGTGTGGCGGGTTTCCAGGTCTTCTAGTTTTTCTCGGATGGCCTTGTCATCGAGCCGGACCAGCACTTGTCCGGCCTCGACGATGTCGCCCTCGGCAACAAGAATATCCGAAATCAGGCCGCCTTCCGGATGGGAAACGCCTTGACCTTCCGCGCCGGGGACGATTTCGCCATTCGCCGTTACCACGTCATCGACGGGAATGAAGCCGGCCCATAAAAGCAGGGCCAGGGTCACCCCACCGGCGGCCAGGATCGCACGGGCGGTAACTTTCGGACCGCCCTCTTCGGGTATAAGCAGTGACTGGGACAGCGGCCTCGGACGCCGCCGGCCGAGGTGGAAAATACTCGCGTTTCCGGATTCATGAATTGCGGCGGCGCTCACAGAACTTTCCCCTTGGTTTTCTGCATGACCACCTTGGGCCGCCCGACCGAGCGGATGGCGCCGTATTCCATCCAGACGATGCGGTCGGCCATTTTCAGGTGCGACGGGCGGTGGGTGACGATAAAGACAGTGGTTTCACCGCGCATGTTGGACAGAGCCTGCATCAAGGCCTTGTCCCCCTTTATATCCAGGCCATTACCGGGTTCGTCCAGCAGCACGATGGGCGACTTTTTCAGGTATCCGCGCGCCAGGTTCAGGCGCTGCAGCAAACCAGGAGAAACCTGTCCGGCGCCGCCGTCGCCCAAACGCACGTCCAAGCCTGTGCGTTTCCAGTCCCCCGCGCCCTGCTCCATCGCTTCGACGTCTTCCAACGCACCGGCCTGGCGGACGGCGCGGCGCAGGTCATCATCGGTGGCCGTGGGATTGGCCAGGCGCAGGTTCTGGGCAATGGTGCCATAGAAGAACTGCGGCACCTGGGGCACATAGGACACCGCACGGCGCAATTCCGCCGGGTCCATGTCCCGGACGTCGCGCCCATCAATGCGCACACTTCCCTCATCGGCCTGATACAGGCCCGCGATCAGTTTCAGCAAAATCGTCTTTCCGGCCCCGTTGGAGCCCAGAATGGCGACGATTTTTCCGCTTTTGATGTCGAAACTGGCGTCTTCCAGTGCCGCCGGCGCATCCGGTTCATAATGGATGGAAACATTTTCAAAGGTAATCCGCCCGGCCACCGGATATCCGGCGTGTGCCTTTGAAGGTCCGGCCGGACGCGCTTCCAGGCGGTCCTCAATATCCATCAGGTCGTTGAGGTGGGCGACGCCGCTTTCCACGTCATTCATTTTTGCCAGGGCCGTCAGTCCCGCTTTCAAGGGTTCCATCGCCCGCCAGACCAGGAACAGGCACGCCGCCAGCGCACCAGGGCTCATCACACCGGCCTGAACCTTGGCAACGCCGAAGGCCACCGTTGCGAAGCCTGCGGCAATGGTTGCGACGTAGGACCAGGTTTCCAGCAGGGACGCGAACTGGGCCGAATAGAAATGTTGCAGCGCCGACGTGCCCGACAGGCTGCGATACCGTTTCAGCCACGTCGTATCGGCGCCGCAGTACTTGAGGGCACGCATGCCGGCCAGGGTTTCGACCGTTAATTCCTGCTTCCGGCGGCCGGCATCGGAGGCTTGCGCCGCCAACCGCGCGGTTTTCGGCATGACCCACAGCCCGAGAGAGGCGGAAAGGACCAAAATAACAAGCGGAATTAAAGCAATAGCGCCGCCTAAATAGGCCACTGCGGCAACAAAAATCAGGGAAAACGGCAGTTCGAACAGGACCAAGGCGGCGGACCCGGTAAAGAACCGGCGCATGGTCTCGAAATCCCGGATTCGGGCGATCTGTGCACCGACGGCGGCGCGCTCGATCAGGGACGCCGGCAACGCCAGGATTTTGCGAAACACCTCGACGCCGACAATGTTGTCGAGCCGGGCTGCGATAAACGCAAAAATACCGGAGCGAAGCGAGCGCAAGACAATTTCCCCGGCCACGGCAATACCGACACCGATGGCCAGATAGGTCATGAGTTCGGCGGATCCGGAAGCAGCGGCCTGATCGAAGACCGCCATACCGAACAGCGGAGCGGCAAGCCCCAGAAGGGTGAGCAGAAATGTGAGGCAAAGAGCCTGAAAACCCAGTCCCTTGAACCGGCCGGCGACGGCACGGAACCAGCCCGCGTCATCGCCCGCATCACTGTTTATGCCAAGCCCGCCAGTGGCCGGCGTAAACACATAGGCGGTGCCCTTCGGATTTCCTGCCGGCAGCGGACCATAGCGCCCGGCGGCGCTGTCGAAGGCCTCGATAAAATACTGTTCGTCCGCGTCCTCCCCGCCTTCCTCGTCATCTGGAGCAGGCTCGACCAGAGCTACCAGCACCAGGGCCGTTCCATCGTCGGGCAGGAATAGACTGGGCGTGTGGTCCAGGCCAATGTCCTTCAGGGATGTTGATATGGCGCGGCTTTCGTAACCCAACGCCGCCAAGACGTTGCGGAACGAGGTGATATCGAAATTTTCCACGAAATGCGGCAGGGCCTCGGCCACTTCCTGCGGTTCTCCCCGCCAGTCCAGGGCCTCCAGCAACGCCAGCAGGGAGGCGGAAAGGTCGTTGCCCTCGCCGATCCCGGACAAGACCCCGGAATCGTCGTATTCCCGCCCGGCTTCCGCCCCCTCTTCCACCTGGGCTGCCCCCGGTGGCACGGCAAAGGGGGAGCCGGAGAAGACTCCGGACGGGCCAACCGTTCCTTGCGTGGGCGTCTGTTCCATATCAGACATCGGGGCGGTCATGGCGCGGCCTCGGCGGAAACGGGTCCGTTACTGGCCGATGGCGCAGGCATGGCGCCTGCGGGATGGTCTTTCGGCGCGCGGCCCGTAGACCCTGGGGTTTTTCCAGGCGTTTTTCCGGCACCAGCTCTTTTCTGCGTCAGGTCATGCTCGAAAAGGGTGTCGTCGCGGATTTCCAGCAACCGGTCTGCAAGCCGGAGCATGGAAGGCCGCTGGGTCACCAGGATCGTCGTCACCCGGCCTTTCAGCTTCGCCAACAGGTCCAGAAGCATGGCGTCGCCGGGGCCGTCGATAAACGAATTCGCTTCGTCGAACAGCAGGATTTTGGGTTTATCGACCATGGCCCGCGCAATGGCGATCCGCTGGCGGGTGCCGCGGGGTAACGTGTCCTCCGCACCGACGCCGATGATCGTGTCATATCCGTTCGCCAAAGTCTGGGCGACGTTGTCGAGCCCCAAAAGTCTGGCGATGCCTAAGGCGTCGTCCGTCCGCTCATCGCGAAACATGGTCAGGTTTTCCAGCAGGGTGCCGCCGAACATCACCCCTTCCTGCGGCAGATAGGCGACCTGATGATGGATATTCGCGGTGTCACATTCCCGGAGATTGAAGCCATCGACCCGCACGGTGCCCGACGTCGGCGTATACAGCCCCATCATCAGGGACAACAGCGTGGTTTTTCCGCTGGCGCTGGGACCGACGATACCGATGGTCTGGCCGGGCTCCACGCGCAAATTCACATCCCGAAACACGGCCGGCAGATCCTCGCCGTCCTTGCCCCGGCCGTAACTGAAGGTCACGCCTTCGAAGTCCAGGCTGCCCTTGATAGGCGCCAATTGCATCAGGCCGGGAAGTTTTTCGGCCTCCATCTCAAAAATTTCTCCGAGGCGTTCGCGGGCCAGTTTCATATCCTGATAGCGGGCCCAGGTGGCTGCGATGGTTTCCAGCGGCTGCGTGGCGCGTCCGGCAAGCAGGATCGCGGCGAGGAGGCCACCGATGGTCAGGCTGCCGCCGATCACCAGCAAAGCTCCGAAACCGGCGGTGGCGAAAACCACCAGACCCGACAATAGGATTCCGGCACCGGCCGCCGTGCCTTTGAAACGGGTAACGCGGAAATCCTCTTCCGCCGAGCTTTCCTGCAAACGCTCATAGCGCCGGAGCATTTGCTGCTCCATGCCCAGCCCCTTGACCGTGTGAATACCGCCCAGAACTTCGATGATGAAACCGAAACGGCGGTCATCGGCCAGCATGCGCATATTCAGGGCTTCGCGAAGTTTTCCCAGCAAAAGGCTTGAGACGGAAAAAACGGCGATCAGCAATACCGGCACCAGAACCAGCGGACCGGCCAGAGTGAGAATAGCGCCGAGGTACAGGACGACGAACGGAAGATCGAAAAACGCCGCGACCGCGGGTCCGGCATAAAATTCCCGGAGTGCGGAAAGCGCATTCAGGCGTTCCAGGTAGGCCCCGGCGCCGCGTTTTTCAAAATCAACGATATTTGCCCTGAACAGACGTTGCAGCGCATTGCATCCGGTTCGGTGCTCGAGGCGCGCGCCCATCCACCCGCTGACATAGGAGCGCCCAATTCGTAACAGGGTATCGAGAATCAGGGCGCTGCCGACGCCGACGATCAGCCAGAACAGGCGGGAAGCGTCTTTTTCCGGGATGACCCGGTCGAATAACTGTAACAGGGCCAACGGTACGGCGAGGCCGAGGACATTGATAAAAACCGTGGCCACGGCGGCATCAAAAAATCCGCCCGGCATTCCCCCCGGAATTTTTCCCCGAATATCCTGGAGTGTATCAACGGAACCCTGCTTTCCCTCCTGCTGCGATTCACCCGGCACGGCATTGTCCGGATCGCTCTGCCGGTCGGTCTGCCCAGGTTTGTTTCGCCTAAAGAAATTCACTTTGTCACCCGCCGCGAATTGCGCTGCCCAGCCGCGACCTCCCATTCCCAGAGATGGTCCCGCACAGGTTCCCTGTCTTACCGCTAAACGGGTATGCTTAAGAAAGCGTTAGCATGATGGAAAAAAGTCCACGGATTCAAAGCCGTGTTAGCGGAAGCGGCGCAAGCTCAGGGAAGCTTTGCGTCGAGTTCGCGAAGAACCTCTTCCGCCACCTTCAAGGCCTTTTCGCGCGGCAATCCGGCTTTCATGCGCGGATCGTACAAAGCCTTGAGAATCATCAGGTCCGACCGGGTCAGTTCAGTGCGCCGGCTACTGTCCGCAAAGATCGAGGGCGTTATCAGATTACTGTCATTCGGAAGGCCAAGACTTTGTGTCATTTCCTCTAATAAACAATGGTTTGTACGAATCAGTAAACGTTCTGCGTTAACCACGATCACGACCTTTTTAATGACCCCGGTGACATTGTCCGCCCACAATACGAAATAGCAGCCCCCTTCCGCCGCCATCTTGCGCAATAGCTTCGGGTTGGCCTTGGCCAGATAGGGATTTCCCAAATGAAGGCGGGGCACGAAATTGATCGTAAAATTAACCGGCTGGCCGTTCTTTTTCGAATCTTCCGTTTTCAGTCCCGTTGCCCGCGCCAGACTGTTCAGATGATTCTGGACAAACCGTAAATGAGGCTTCTTGACCTTGACCTGCTTCAACTGCACTACCTCGCGGCCATCCTTCCTGATCGTTGCTTCCTCAAAGGTCCGGATGGCGATGCGCAACGGTCCCGTCCATTTCTTGATGACTTTGGATTTGGCGACGCCCTTGAATTCGGACTGAAAGATGATGGTGTCGAAATTCTTGACCAGTTCCTCAATGGAAGGCTTGGTAATAGAAGATTGGGCTTTCTCCGCAGGCTTTTCCCCCGCCCCCCAAGCAGGTCCACAGGGGGAAACAGCCAGCAGGATCAAGGCCAAAAGCGGCGCCACCCTTGGCATTTTCTTATTTCCTTCGGGATACATCATCCGCCGCCGGGTTTTATGGTCCAGGTTTTCAGCATGGCGTCCACGACCGGGCGGAATTCCATAAACCGGATGTCGGGTGCGGTATAGGACCAGATATGGGCGACCGTGCCCGTCGGGCGCGGCAGCACAAGAACCCACCTGCGGTAGCGTTCGCCGGAATAAGTGTAGGTCGCCACGATTTGCCGCCCGGAAAGGGTCAGGTTGCCGCTCCGGTAGGCCAGCGGTTTTTCTCCGACCACCTGGAAGTCCCTGGCTTCCCGCGCCAGCGAAGTTTTCAGGTCCGTCAACGCCTGTTCCGCGGCTTCAGCAGGCGTTTTCGCTGCAACGGGGCGGACGTTCTGGATATTGACGAAGACCTGATAGGCAGGCGTTCCTTTTTTGCCGCTAAAGGTGGCGGTATTTTCAGACGGCCTGCTGACGTCCCAGTCTCCAGGATACTGAATGACGTATCCGTAACCCGCCTGGTCAAACTGTTTAGACGCAACGGACGAATCGGGCGATGGTCCCGACGCGGCCCCAGTGGCCTTATTTGTCATCCTTTCGGCTGGCGGCAGATCGGCGGGGTTGGGCTTGAAATTGGTCAGGAACCATTTGAAATCGCTTTCCAGTTTTTCAAAAGATTCGACCGGCGCGAAAAAAATAATCACGAAATCGGTCTTAAGGCCGTGCGCGATGACCACCCGGACGCGGGTTCCCGCCCCTTCATAAATCGCCTCGATGGACTTCAATCCGGCCATCCGGGATGACTTTTCCTGCAATTTCTGGGACCAGGGTTTTCCCGTTCCAAGGTATTTGGATTCCAGCTTGCCCATCATCTGCGGAAGCGAGATCGCCGGGGTGGCGTCGCCGGTCTGGATATTGATGATATAGCCCTTGCGGGACCGGATGGAGACCTGAACCGATTCGCCTCGTTCCGCCAGTTCCGCGCCGACCGGGACAAGGGCAATGAATTTACGAACCGGATGCAGATATTCCCGGACCTGTCCCGATGGCGGCAACTGAACCGAAGACGTGGACGGGTTATGCCCGCCCGGCGCCTGACCGGTCACTTGGCCGGTTTGGGCAAAAACCGGGCTTCCGGCAAGAATACAGAGGGAAATCAGAAAAAGCCGGAAGAAGCCTTTAATCCACGGATTTGCTGCCGCTTTACAGCGCATATTCGAATGGCCTCCTATGCCGCAGGGAAGTGAACGCGAGGGTAGCATCAATACGATATTTTCCGTAATATTCGGTTAACGGGCAGAGCGATTCCTGACCAAGATTTTTGTACGGAGCGGCGCTTCATGGCACGAATGAAAGAAGATTTCCGGTCCCTTTCAGGCCCCCAGAAAGCCGGCA
>JACNJX010000090.1 GCA_014382345.1 Alphaproteobacteria bacterium | reverse complement strand
TTCGAGGGTGCTGGCGGGGGGCGGGGCGGCTGCGGTCATGACATTGACGGTATGATCGAAACTGCGGCGTTCCTCATCGGTGGCGTTGACGACAAAATTCAGCACGATCGGCGCGCCGCAGAAATGCGTCACCCCATGATCGGCGATGGCGGCATAGATATTGGCCGCGTTGACGCGCCTGAGGCAGATATTCGTTCCGGCGACGGCGGCAATGGACCAGGGGAAGCACCAGCCGTTGCAATGAAACATCGGCAGCGTCCACAGGTAAATCGGGTGATGCGCCATGTTCCAGCCGATGATGTTGCTGACGGCATTTAGGTAAGCCCCCCGATGGTGGTACACGACGCCCTTGGGGTCGCCCGTGGTGCCGGAGGTGTAATTCAGGGAAATGGCCTGCCATTCGTCTTCGGGTATCTGCCAGTCGAAGTCTGCGTCGCCTTCGCGCAAAAAGGATTCATAATCCATTTCGCCCAGATGATCGCGGCTGATGTCTTCTTCCGCTTCGCTATCGTCGATATCGATAATGATGAGATCGCGATCCAGCCCGGCCAGGGCTTCCTTGATGGTTGGAGAAAACTCCGTATCGGTAATTAAAACCTTGGCTTCGCCCTGGGTCAGGCAAAACGCAATGGTTGGCGAGTCGAGCCGGACATTCAGGGTATTCAGGACCGCGCCCGTCATCGGCACGCCGAAGGCGGCCTCGACCATTTCCGGCGTATTGGCGCCCATAACGGCGACGGTGTCGCCCAAGCCGATACCGCGCCCGGCCAGGGCCCCGGCCAGGCGGCGGCAGCGGGCGTAGGTTTCGGCCCAGGTAAAGCGTTTCGAGCCGTGAACCACGGAAATTTTTTCAGGGTACACCGCCGCCGTTCGGGCGAGGAAAGACAGGGGCGTCAACGGCGTATAGTTGGCGGTGTTCCGGTCCAGATCCTGTTCAAAGATGGTTGCGTTGGGCATCGGTTCCCCCTTTGGCTCATTTGCCGTGCAAGAGTGCCATAAAGCGCCTTTGCAAAAAATGTTGTTTTAGCCCAAACTTTCGGGAATGGAAGACCGTGAATAGCCCAAGCCTCGGGGAGGAAACACAATCATGACCAACGCCTATGATGAAGCCTACCGGCGCGCCTTGGAAGATCCGGAAGGATACTGGGGTGATGTCGCCGAGGATGTCCGCTGGATCAAGAAATGGGACAAGGTCCTGGACGACTCAAACAAGCCTTTTTACCGGTGGTTTTCGGGCGCCGAGGTCAACACCTGCTTCAACGCCGTGGACCGCCATGTGGAAGAAGGCCGGGCCGACCAACTGGCGCTGATTTACGATTCCCCCGTTACCGGCACGGTCCGCAAATACACCTATCGGGAATTGCTGGACGAGGTGTCGCTTTTCGCAGGCGTGCTCAAGGCCAACGGCGTGACAAAAGGCGACCGGGTGATTGTTTACATGCCCATGGTGCCCGAAGCCGCCATCGCCATGCTGGCCTGTGCCCGGATAGGCGCCATTCATTCGGTGGTGTTTGGCGGCTTTGCCGCGAACGAGCTGGCGGTGCGTATCGACGACGCCAAGCCCAAAGCCATCGTTTCCGCATCCTGCGGGATCGAGATAGGGCGCGTTATCGAATACATGCCTTTGTTAAACGGCGCTATTGAACTCGCCAGCCACAAGCCCGATCACTGCATTATTCTCGCCCGGCCCGAAGCAGAGGCCGAATTGACGCCCGGACGGGATTTGGACTGGGCGGAAGCCATGCAGGCCGCCCAACCGGCCGATTGTGTTCCCGTGTTGGCGACGGACCCGCTTTATATCCTTTATACCTCCGGCACCACCGGCGAGCCGAAAGGCGTGATCCGCGACAATGGCGGTCATCTGGTGGCGTTGAAATGGTCGATGAAGAACATTTATGGCGTCGATCCGGGGGATGTGTACTGGGCGGCCTCTGATGTCGGCTGGGTCGTCGGCCATTCCTACATTGTCTACGCGCCCCTGTTCCACGGGTGCACCACGATCCTCTATGAAGGCAAACCCGTGGGCACACCAGACGCCGGGGCGTTCTGGCGGGTGATCAGCGATCATAAGGTCAAGGTTCTGTTCACCGCGCCGACGGCGTTTCGCGCCATCAAGCGCGAGGATCCGGACGGCACGTTGATGAAGGATTACGACCTGTCCCATTTCAAGTATCTGTTTTTGGCCGGGGAACGCACGGACCCGGACACGCTGCACTGGGCCGAGGAGAAAATCCGCGTACCCGTGATCGACCACTGGTGGCAAACGGAAACCGGTTGGTCTATTGCCGCCAACTGCATTGGGTTGCACGCGTTTCCGGTCAAGCCTGGCTCGCCGACAAAGGCCGTTCCGGGCTGGGACGTGCAAATCCTCGGGCCCGACTGTGAACCGGTCAAGGATGACGAGATCGGGGCCATTTGCATCAAGTTGCCGTTGCCGCCATCCAGCCTGCCGACATTGTGGAACGCCGACGACCGGTTCCGGGAAGCCTATCTGGAGGAATACCCCGGGTATTACAAAACGGCCGATGCCGGCTATCGTGATGATGACGGCTACCTCTACATCATGGCCCGCACCGATGACATCATCAACGTCGCCGGGCACCGTCTGTCCACCGGCGGCATGGAGGAAGTCCTGTCCAACCATCAAGATGTCGCCGAATGTGCGGTGATCGGCGTCGCCGACAGTCTCAAGGGGCAGTTGCCGCTCGGGTTCCTGGTGTTAAAGGCGGGCGTCAAGAAGGATCACGCGGAAATCATATCCGATGTGGTCAGTATGGTCCGCGAGCAAATCGGCCCTGTCGCCGCCTTCAAGACGGCGGCGGTCGTTGACCGGCTGCCGAAAACCCGGTCCGGAAAAATTCTTCGGGGTACGATGCAGAAAATCGCCGACAATGAAGACTTCAAAATGCCGGCGACCATCGACGACCCGGTCATCCTGGATGAAATCAAGGGAGCCTTGGAAGGGATCGGGTATGCCGGTTCCCGAAAGTCTTAAGGCTGGGCCTTCCCCAAGGCACCCCTCGGGAGTTTTTTAGCCAAATCCCGAGGCAAGTCCCGGGGCCAACGCCTAGGCGTCGTTAGCCGTTTTCTCGGTCGGCGTGGAGAAGACGTCTTCGGCGTTCTGAAGGACACTTCCCGCATGTTCCGGAATCGCAGCATCAGGCACACCGGTGTCGGAGAAGGGGCTTTCCGGCTCCAATTCCAGGGCGCGTTCCCGTTCCGCCCTGGCTTCGCCCTTGAGCAGGATGACCTCGCCTGGCTTCAGGGGGGTATGGTTTTTATCCGTATTGGCGGCAGCTTCAGGCTGTTCCGCCGGTTCGTTAACGATACCGGCTTTGGCCCGGGCCAAGGCGACGACCTTTTCAAGATCCGCCGAGTTGCACAGGCCCAGCGCGACAGGGTTTTGCGGCTTGATGTTGGGCATATTCCAGTGGGTGCGCTCGCGAATGGCGTTGATGGTCGGTTTGGTGGTGCCGATCAGCTTGGAAATTTGCGCATCGCTCAGTTCCGGATGGCTTTTGACCAGCCAGGCAATGGCGTCCGGGCGATCCTGGCGCTTGGATACAGGCGTATAGCGCGCGCCCTTCTGGCGGGCCTTGGGCAGTGGAATGCCGGGCTTTGCCATTTCAAGCTTGGCGCTGGGATCGGCAATGCAGCGGTCGATTTCTTCCTGCGTCAGTTCCCCATTCGCCGTCGGGTCGAGGCCCTGCATGCCCATGGCCACTTCGTCATCGGCGATGGCCTGAACTTCGAGGTTATGCAGGCCGCAAAATTCGGCAATTTGCTCGAACGTGAGGGCCGTATTTTCAACCAGCCAAACAGCCGTTGCCTTTGGCATCAGGGGATGCGCCATGGTTATTTTCCTTTTCCAGAAGACCTTGTCCTTACCGTTCATCTGCCGGTAACCGGACACGGGCTCTTTATAACGCCACGTCCCCCCGGCGGTCAAACATCTCTGGTCCGAAAATCAGGAGAAAGTCCGGTAATAATCAGGGGAGAAGGACGATTTTTCCGATGTGCTGGCTGGATTCCATCAAACGGTGGGCTTCGGCGGCTTCGGCCAGGGGAAAGGTGCTGTGCACCACGGGTGCGATCTCGCCGCTTGCGATCAGGGGCCAGACGGATTCTTCCAGCGCCCTGGCAATTTCCGCCTTGCGCTCGACCGGCAGCGGCCTGAGCGTGGAACCCGTCAGGGTCAGGCGTTTCAGCATCACCGGCATGAAATTCACTTCGGCCTTGGATCCGCCGAGGAAAGCGATCGAGACGTGGCGTCCATCGGGGCCGAGGGCCTTGATGTTGCGCTGGATGTAGTCGCCGCCAACCATGTCGAGGATGACGTCCACGCCGATGCCGCCTGTGAAATCCTTGGCGGCGTCGACAAAATCTTCTTCTTTGTAATTGACGGCGCGTTCGGCCCCCAGATCCAGACAGACCTTGCATTTTTCTTCGCTGCCGGCGGTCGTGATAACGCGCGCACCGAGGCGCGAGGCGATCTGAATAGCGGTGGTGCCGATGCCACTGGAACCGCCGTGCACCAGAAAGGCTTCGCCAGGTTTAAGTCCCGCGCGGTCGAAAATGTTGGACCAGACGGTGAAGCAGGTTTCCGGCAAAGCCGCCGCCTCGGTCATGCTGAGGCTTCCGGGAATCGGCAGGCATTGCGGGGCGGGCGCCGCGACATATTCGCCATACCCGCCACCGGCAACCAGGGCGCATACCGTATCCCCGACTTTCCAGGTTCCGGAATTTTCGCTCACGGCGACGATTTCGCCTGCGACTTCCAGGCCGGGGATATCCGTCACCCCCGGCGGCGGCGCGTAATGGCCTTGGCGCTGGATGCAATCGGGGCGGTTGATGCCCGCCGCTTTGACTTTAATGAGGACTTCGCCGCTTTCGGGTTGCGGGACCGGTCGGGTCGTGGTTTTGAGAACCTCGGGCCCGCCGGGCTCGACGATTTCTATGCAGGTCATTGTTTCCGGGGTTGCAGTCATTTTTAAGTCTCGCTCGATTTTAATTAGGGGCCTGTGTTAGGACTGACTTACACAATCGCAGGAGAGGGAACAATGGATACCGACGATCTGGAACCTGAAAAAAAGAAACCGGCGCCGAAAAATCTCGAAGTCATGTCCATTGAGGCGCTGGAAGAGTATATCTCCGACCTGGAAGCGGAGATTTCCCGGGTGCGCGAAGCCATTGCCGGAAAAGAGAGCGCCCAGTCGGCGGCGGAAAATTTTTTCAAGACGTAGGGTCAGCTGGTTTATTTGAGGTGAGATGGGGGCGTGGGCCGCGTTTTCGCATGTACATCAGCCAGCCGACCGGCCCCAGAAACAAAATGATGACCAGCCAGCCCCAACGGGCGCCGATGGGGCAGCCGGCCCCTTTCGGCACCGTCCATGATCCGCTCCTGGGCGAAATCAGGACATGCGCCAGCGGCAGAACGAAACCGAAAATCAGGAAAATCCACGCGGCTGTCGGGGTCATGGGGCTTAGGGCTCATTAACTTGGAATTAAGATGTCTTCGCTAGGGTGCCATCATGGGTGAGTAAAAAAAAGCATCATCCATTCAACTTCGACGCCTCCCTGTTGAACTCGCCGCCCCCTTTGGGGGGCGGCGCTTTTTTTCGCCCACCCGGATTTCCGAATAATTGAATAGACCTATGCCTTTCGGGGGGTTGACCATAAGGCATAGCCTTGGGTAAGGTTCGTTCCATAAGAATTCGCAGGCGAGTTTGACAGGGTTAAGGCAAAAAAATATGGGGGCTGCCGGTGACGGTGGCCCCTAAAATTTTTTGCCTTACCGTTTTCATCCTCCCTGGGCCATAGTACTTCCGTGATATGAACATGCAGCAGCCCGAAAGCCGGGACCGGTATCCCCATTTCATGACCCTCCAGACCCGCTGGATGGACAACGACATCTATGGTCACGTCAATAACGTCACGTACTACTCTTACTTCGATACCGTGGTGAACAGCTTTCTGATTGACGAAGGCGGGTTCGACCCGCAAGCGGATACGGTTATCGGTGTCGCCGTTGAAACCATGTGCGCTTTCAAGAAATCCATCGCTTTCCCGGATGTCATCGACGCCGGATTGCGGGTCGGGAAACTTGGCAATACCAGCGTCCGGTACGAAATCGGTATCTTCCAGGCGAAGGAACAGGAAGCATCGGCCAGCGGCCATTTCGTCCATGTCTTTGTGGACCGGGCGAGCAACCAGCCGGTGCCTATCCCTGCCTCCATCAGGTCCGCTTTTGAGCGTATCCTGGTTGCGGGGTGATATGACAGATACTGCCGCCAACACAGATATTCTCAAACGTGAGAATTTTCCTTATCGGATCGAGATTTCGACCCGTTGGGCCGACAACGATATGCTGCAACACGTCAATAACGTGGCATATTACCGCTTTTTCGAGGCCATTGTGGTCCGGTTCCAGATGGAGGAGGCCGGTGTCGATTGGTTGAACGACGGTGTCTCGCCGCAGGCGGTGGAAAGCCTGTGCCGTTTTCATCGTCCTCTCAGTTTTCCGGAAACCGTGGAAGCCGGATTACGGGTCGAAAAAATCGGAAACTCCAGCGTAACCTTTGAAATTGCCCTGTTCGGTGAGGGCCAGGACACGCCGGCGGCGAGCGGACATTTCGTCCATGTCTTTGTTGACGCAGACACCCTGAAATCGCACCCGATCCCGGAAGCGAAAAAGAGGGTTTTCGAAAAATTCCGCTAATGGTTTCAGGGTGAAAAGAAAAGGCGCACCCGTTTCCGGGCGCGCCTCTCCAATTGCCGTTTTGCCGTCAGGCGGCTTTCTTTTCAATGCGGTCTACGTCCTTGACCTCGATGGCGATCTTGCGCGGTTTTTTCTCTTCGGGAATTTCGCGCACCAGGTCGATGTTCAGCATGCCGTTGCTCAGGCTGGCGCTCTCCACCTTGATGTGATCGGCAAGGTCGAAACGGCGCTCAAAGGCCCGCCCGGCGATACCGTGATGAAGATAGGTTGTGCCTTCCTCTTCGTCGGTGAGTTTGCCGGAAACAACCAGGGTGTTTTCCTTGGCCGTTATGTCCAGGTCCTTTTCCGCGAACCCGGCCAGGGCAATGGAAATCCGGTATCCGTTTTCGCCCGTTTGCAAAATATTGTAGGGGGGGTAGGTGTTGGCCGTATCCGTGCGGGTCGATTCGTCCAGCAAGCGCTGCAAACGGTCGAATCCGACGGAGTGACGAAACAGGGGGGAAAAATCAAGAGTACGCATAGCCATATCCTCCATTAAGAAGCTACATGGGTTAAGGGGCTCACCAAGCCATTCGGCTGTTGTGGTCAAACCCCGGTATCAATCCCGAAGAGTGTCCGTCGACATGGCCGCAGACACTCCCGGGCGGTTCAGGTAACGGACCCTAACCATGAGGCATCCGTCGACCACCGCAGATATAGGAGGGGGGGATTTGCCCCGCAAGGGCGGATAAGAAAATTTTTCGGGTTAGGCGCTTTTGGGCGTTTCCGATGCCGGAGTCGGAGTCGGAGCCGGAGCCGTGGAGGGGGCGGGACTCGGGGCGCTATCACCTTCCGCCGCCGTTTCGCTCCAGATAACCTCGAACAAAGTCACGTCTTCGCCGAACCCTTTCATGGGAAAACCGCCAAGGTTTTTGAAATTGTAGTTTTTTCCCGCGCAGATGCCACGGACGATTTCTGAAACATAAATCTCGTCCGCCGAAGCCTTGTCGACGATACGGGCCGACAACTGCACCACGGTTCCGAACAGGTCGTTGTCTTCGGCGATCGGCTCACCGGCGTTGAGGCCGACCTTCAGGTGCAGAGGCAGGTCCGGCTCGGCCAGATTGTGCTTCATGGTTTCCCTTTGCATCTGGATTGATGCATCCACGGCATCGGACGTCTTGTTGAACGAGGCCATGATGCCATCGCCGGTGTGCTTGACCTCTTTGCCGGCACAGGTACTCAACGCCTCGCGGACGACCCGGTTATGGACCCGAACCACCTTTTGTGCGCCGGCATCGCCCAAGGCCTGTGTCATCGCCGTGGAGCCCGCAATATCGGTAAACAGAACGGTAATGGGGCCGGTCTGTTCTTCCTTTTGCTTTGGCTTGTTCCATTCTTCGAGCGCGTTATCCAAAAGCCGGGGGCCAGAGTTTTCGTCGGTGGAACAAATATTCATGGCGTTTCGGCCGGCCTGAAACATCTGCATATAGCGCGAATCCGCCATCAGGTATTCTTCGTAACGGTCGGCGAACGAAGCGGCGTGGGATTTTTTGAACCCCATGACCTGGACGCTGTCGGCAAGAATTTTGGACCGGGTGAGGATGTCCATGCTCTCGTTTTGGGACAAGACCTCACAGGCCCCGGCGAGATAGAGATTTACTCCGAATTTATTGAAGTTATCCATCTTAGCCCGGTCGACCTGGCTGCCTTCCAGAGCCTTGCTGAGGAAATTCAACATGCGGGCTTTCTGCTTCTCCTGCTCAGGCGTCATTCCTGCCGGTTTAGCAGGCTGGGGCTTGGCATGGGTTTTCGCATCCAGAATAACCGCGCGCTTGGTGTCATCTTCGGGTTTTTGCGGGGCTTCCTTGTCCTTGTTGAGTTCGGCTTGAAGCCGTTCCGTAGTGGCCTCGTTTACTGCGGTCTTCTGTTCAGGGGTTTCCTCAACCGGGGCCTGTTCGACCTTGAACTCCTCGACCCCTTTCATCGCCTCATCAAGTTTTTCCTGGTTCTTTTTGGTATCCTTGTCCCGCCCCGGCTTGGGGTCATCCTGAGTCTTTTCCCGGGGGGTAGGCTTGGCGGCCTTCTTTTTGGTTTTTTGCTGCGCCTTTTCCTGCATGGCCCGTTTTTGTTGCTTGGCCTGTCTGGCGACATCCTGGCGTTGACGGGATTCTTCCAGAGTTTCCCCACTCAACACTTTTACGGACAGTCCGATTGCACAGAAAAGGAACGTGATGGTAAAGACGCCGATCAGCATATTGGACTCGGCATTGCCGACAATATGGATTCCGAACAGCCGGGTGCCGCCCAGGAGTCCATCAATGACCCACGCCGCGCCGCCGCCGACAACGACACTGAACAGGATAACCCACAGCAACTTTATGATGATGCCCGACAGGGTCGAGGATTTCCGAGGTTTTGACCTTTTGCTGCCCTGGCGAACGCTTTCGACTGCTGTATCGTCATCGTCGTCGGAGTCTCTGCTTAGCCAGCTATCTCCGCCGCCGTTCTGGGAGCCGCCGCCCTTGCTCTGACCGCCGCCGCTACGGGTCATTTTCATGTTTTTGCTTTTGAAGACAACGAACTCGCTATGGACCTCCCGATCGGTGTCATAGACTTCCTTGATGACTTTAACTGCGTCAACGGACGGCAGCTTGTCGAGTTGCCGGCCTTCGTTAATCGCGGGGTCTTTTTCATGGCCGTCAAAACGGGCATGGATGCTCCATCGCCCGTTTTGCTGAACCAGAACTTCGTAATTTACTTCTTGAGCCATTTGCCACCAATTTACGGATCAAACACGCCGAACCGTTGAATCGCGTCCCGCTCTTTAAAAGGCGCGCTTCCAACACCAATCGTTTCGTGCCGTTTATTCATTCCGAGCACAAAAACCTACAGCAGACCCCTGAAGTCCGGATCCGCCGATTTTAACAGGCTAACTGTATCAAATGCTTGAAAATTGGGCAATCAAACCAATTCTTAACAGGGGAAGGCCAACCCTTAACCAGAAAGGGAGAGAGTTCTGCGCTTTCGTCCGGTCTGTGCCGGTTTATTCTTTCTTGCCCGGGGGGGGCGGGGCGGGAGTAGGCGTGGGAGCCGACGCAGAAGCGGGAGCGGGCGAAGGCGAAGGCGAAGGCGCAGGCGCAGGGGATTCTTCAGAAAGTTTCCAGGGAACTTCAAAAAGAACGATATCTTCATCGAAGCCCTTCATCGGATATCCCCCACGGTTTATGAAGTTGTAGCTCTTGCCGGCGCAGATCCCCCGAATGATTTCGGAAACGAAAATTTCGTCCGCCGAAGCCTTGTCGACGATACGGGCGGAAAGTTGAACGACCGTACCGAACAGATCGTTATCTTCGGCGATCGGCTCACCGGCGTTAAGGCCGATTTTCAGGTGCAAGGGCAGGTCCGCATGCTCTTGATTGTGTTTGTCGGTCTCCCTCTGCATTTGAATGGAAGCGTCTATACCGTCCGACGTCTTGTTGAACGAGGCCATAATGCCGTCGCCGGTATGCTTGATCTCTTTTCCGGCATGTGCGCTGAGCGCCTCCCGGACGATACGGTTATGGACGCGGACCACTTCCTGGGCGCCGGCGTCGCCCAGGTTTTGCGTCATCGCGGTCGATCCTGCGATATCCGTAAACAAAACGGTGATGGGACCTGTCTGTTCTTCCTTGGGCTTGGGCTTGTTCCATTCAACCATGGCCTTATCCAGCAAGCCCGGTCCGGATGTTTCGTCGGCAAGATAGGTGTTGATCGAATTGCGTCCGGCCTGGAACATCTGCATGTAGCGGGCATCCGCCATTAGATATTCCTGATACTTATCCGCGAAAGAGGCGGCGTGGGATTTCTTGAAGCCCATGACGCTGACGGCATCAGCGAGAATTTTTGACTGCGAGCGAGGATCCATTTGTCCCTGTTGGGATAAAATCTCGCAGGCGCCTGCCATATACATGCTGATGCCAAACCGGTTGAAGTTATCGAGGTTCTTTTGGTCCAAATGGCTGCCATCAAGGGATTTCTGCAGGAAGTCGATCATATAGATCTTCAGTTTTTCCTCGGTCTCGGAAAGGCTATCTCCCTCAGGTTGCGATTCCGGTTCCGGCTCCGGCTCCGGCTCTGGCTCCGGCTCCGGCTCTGGTTCGGCCTCCTTTTCTTCTTCCTGGCTTTCTTGCGCCGTCAGCTCCATGGTTTGTTCGCTAGGACCCGCAGCACCCGCGGCGACGGCTTTTCTGGCTTTGGCGGCGGCGTCTGCCTGCCGGGCGGCTCTGGCGGCAGCCTCGCGATTTCGGGCTTTCATGGCCCAGGCAGCGAACAAGGCCGCCAAACGGCTCTTCCTGCCTTTTTTGATCTTTACGTTCCGCATCACGGTGTAGGTCAGGCCCGATGCGCAAAGCACGAAGGTTAGAATAAAGACCCCCACCAGAAGGTTGGTTTCGGTTCTGCCGACCCAGCGGACACCAAAGGTCTTGGTTCCGCCCATAAATTCATCCGCGCCCATAGCGAAAAGTCCGGCCACGATGACGCTGGACATCACCACCAGGAGCAAACGGATAAAGACATTCAGCAGACCAATTTCTTCGGCGTATTCTGCCCGCTCTAACTTGGAGCCTTTTCGGCCTTTTGCGGAACGGTTGCCTTCGGCGGTCCCCGCGCCGCCGACAGCCCCTCGAGGGGTTTTCTTGAGCAGTGGTTTTTTTGGCGCTTCGGCCTTGTAGATGACGGAATCGTTAAAAACCCCGGTGTCAGGATCCATGATCTCCTTGACCACCTTGACAGCCTGGAGGTCAGGACGCTCGCTGAGGACACCCTTGGCCTCTTCAATGGCGGCTTCACGTTGATGGCCTTGGTAGGTTTCGTGGATAATCCACTGACCATCGCGTTGAACGTGAACCTCAAATGTTAGATCTTGGCTCATGAGCTTTTTGCACTTTGAAAAAACACAATAATTTGGCATCGCCCCGAAAGGGCAACGTTAAATATTTGAAACAGCTTATCAAAGTCGAAAAAAAGCGGCAAACGCGAAGGTTGCGGAAGAGCACGAAAACCGAACGCAAGGAGTGACCCTGTCTCAGGGGCGCTACGCTTCGTTAAGAGGGTAAAAAGACCATAGGAAAGACCATTGCCGGGTCGCGAGGGCTCAGGATTCCAGGCCCAGGTCCTTGAACCGTTTGTTGAATTTTGCCAATTGGCCGCCGCCGTCAATCAGGCGGTGGACGCCGGTCCATGCCGGGTGGGTTTTCGGATCGACATCCAGTTTCAACACGTCACCAGGCGCGCCCCAGGTGGAACGGGTCGCGTAGGTCGTGCCGTCGGTCATCTGAACGGTGATTTCGTGGTACTCGGGGTGGATGTCTTTTTTCATGGTCCAACTTCTTTCTTGAAGGCGCTTTATATACGGGAAGCGCTCGCGGGGTTCAAGGGGGGATCGGTGATTTCCCCAATTATTTAAGGTTCTTTAAGTCTTTCAAAGAGTTGGCTCCTAAAATCAGAACGATGATCATAATCGCCGCGCCGCCGAAATATGGCCAGTCCCGTCCAAGAAAACCGAACAAAAGACCGGCCCAGGCCGGGCCGATGAATCGCGCCATGGTTGACGCCGAACGGGTAACGCCCATGATGCCGCCCATTTCGTCTTCGTGGGCCTGTAGGGATATCAGGCTGTTCAAGGCCGGGGAAATAACCGAGAAGCCATATCCAGCGATGGCCATGGCTATGGTCAGCATGACAACGCTGGTGGAGAAGGGGATCAGCGCAATCCCGACCGCCAACGCAAGCGCACCCTGGATGATCAAACCGACCTCGCCAAAACGGCGCGCCAGGCGACCGACCAGCCCGCCTTGGATCAGGGCGCTCAAGAGGCCGATAAAGGCGAACAAATAACCGTTCTGCTCCGGCCCCCAGCCGAACTGGCGGCGCGACCACATGGCAAAGGTCGATTCTAGGCCGGCAAAAACGAAGGTAGAAAGAAAGGTCAACAAGAGCAACAGCCCGAGATGAGGTTTTTTCAGGGTATCCCGGAACATGGCCAGGCGTTTGCGGGGAGGTTGCTGGGCCAGCCGCTTGCGTGTTTCGGCGGAAAGGGATTCTTTCAAGAACCCGAGGGATATGGCGAGCGCCACGAACGACAAGGCGGCTGCGGCAAACGCGGGGCTCTGGTAGTCGGCGTTGAGTGGATCAGGTCCGGCCAGGATACCGCCGATGGCGGGTCCGGCGATAAAGCCAAGTCCGAAGGCCGCGCCGATCATGCCCATGCCCCGGGCCCGGTTTTCGCGGGTGGTGATGTCGGCTACGTAGGCAAAGGCGGCAGAAATGTTCCCGGCCATGGCGCCGCCGACGGCGCGGGCGGCGAACAGCACGCCCAAGCTTTCCGCAAACCCCAGCCAAACGTAAGACGCTGCCGCCCCGGCCAGACTGATCAGCAACACCGGGCGCCGGCCGACGCGGTCACTCAGGCGTCCCCAGAAAGGGGCGGCGAGAAACTGGGTGAAGGAATAGGTTGCCATCATCAACCCGACCATTTCCGGAGACGCCTGGAAATGTTCGGCGTAGAACGGCAACAGGGGAATGATGATACCGAAGCCGATCAGGTCAATGAGGACGATGAAGAAAAGGATCGGCATGGGATTGTTTGAACGTCCTGATATTGGCAAGCGTCTGGGCGCGGCGCCTGGAGGAGGGAGGAGAGAATTACAGCACCCGCACAGAAAAGGAAATGGATCAGCGTTGGGTTAATTTCAATTCAATTCTGCGATTTCGGCGTTTGCCGATTTCATCGTCGCGGTCTTCCAATGGCTGGAATTCCCCGAAACCGGTTGCCGCAAAGCGGTTGGGGTGCAAGCCCTGCTGGATCAAAAATTGAACCACGGAAATCGCCCGTGCAGACGACAGTTCCCAATTGGAAGGAAAGCGGGCGGTCTTGATCGGGTCTTTATCCGTATGCCCGTCAACGCGCAGAACCCAGTCGATATCGGAAGGGATTTCCCGGGATATGGCTTTCAGGGTGCGTGCCAACTGAAGAAGCTGACCTTTCCCTCCTTCGCCGATGTCGGCGGCACCCTTGGCGAACAGAACTTCGGACTGAAAGACAAACCGGTCGCCGACGATCCGGATGCCTTTTTGGGCGCCAAGAAGGTCGCGCAAGCGTCCGAAAAATTCGGACCGGTATCGGCCCAATTCATGCACCTTACTGGCCAGTGCCGCATTCAGCCGTTTGCCCAGGGACGAGATATGGACGTTTTGTTCCTTGGCTTTCTTCTCGGCCGCATCCAGGGCCTCGGAAATTTTTGCCATGGTCTGGCGTAGGGCGGCGATCTGCTGGTTCAAAAGAGCGATCTGGGCGCGCGCGCTTTCGGAGATTTTCTTCTCCGAAAGAAGTTCCTTGCCGGACTGCTCCAGCTTTCCCGCCATCTGGGAAATTTTGGACTGCAGGTCTTCCTTGAGAGCGCGAAGCGCCGCGATATCCCGTGCCAGACCGGAAATTTCCTCCAGTTGCCGGGAGATTTTCGATTTGTCGGCCTCCATGGCGCTCAAAGCCTGGGCTAGTTTTTGCCCGGTCTCATTGGATTGGCGGCGCAGTTTGCCGAGGTTGGTTTTCAGGTCGTCGCGAAGGGCGACGGAAATTTGCAGTTCTTCGGATAACTGGGCGACGTTTTTGCGGAGACTGTCGGCGTTGCGGCGCTCAATGGACAACAACTCGGCCAGTTCACTGACCTGATTTTGCAGCTTGGATAAAGCCTGATCGCGCCCGGTGAGGGCTTGGCCCAGGAAAAACTGCGCGAGCACGAACACCATCAACAGGAACATGATGACCATCAACAGCGTCGCCAAGGCGTCGACGAAGCCTGGCCAGATATTGGTGTCGCGCAGCCGCCGGCGGGCGATGGTGGCCATGGCGGGGGCCCTAGTCGTCGCCCGGGTTGCCGCCCGATGCGGCAATGGTGCGGGCCAGTAGTTTGATCTCGTTGCGAAGTTGTTGGATCAGGTCTTCCCGGCCGCTGCTCATTTCATCGGCCAGCCGGGACAAATGATTGTCCAGGTTGCGAATGTGTGTCCGCGTCCGTTCATCCATTCCGCCGGCGCCGGAACCGGTAGCCGAGGCGAGCTGCGCCAGGACCGGTTTGATCTCGATCTGGGTTTCGGCCAGGCTTTTCATCAGCGCCTGTTCGGTGCGCATATGATCGGTCAGGGTTTCCAGCTTTTCGCCAAGGGAAACGATCTTGGCGTCTACGGACTGGCGGCTTTCCTCGCCACGGGTCAGCGTGCGTTGCAGATTCTCAAGCCCTTCGGCGGTTTGCTCCAGCAGGGCCTGGACATAGGCCGGAATCGGTTGATCCGATTCCGCAAGCGCGGAACCGGTAGCCAGCCGGGTTACGGTGGAAAGCCATTCTTCAAGATCGTTATAGAACCGGTTCTGCGCCTGATTGGCCTGCAAGTCCAGGAAGCCCAGCACCAGCGACCCGGCGAGGCCAAACAGGGAGGACGAGAACGCCGTCCCCATGCCGGTCATGGGGGCCTGGAGACCTTTTTTCAGGTCTCCGAAAACGGTGACGGCATCGCCGCCCTGGACGCTGAGGCCGCTGATGACATCGCCAATGGAGGCAACGGTTTCCAGCAGTCCCCAGAAGGTTCCCAGAAGGCCTAAGAAAATCAGCAGGCCGATGGTGTAGCGGGAAAGATCGCGGGATTCATCCAACCTGGAAACAATACCGTCGAGCAGCGAACGCATGGCCAGAGTCGACAGGCTGAGGCGGTCACGGTGATCGCCGACCATGGTCGCCATGGGGGCCAGCAGTTTCGGCGGGTGCGGCTCAGACGCCGCCGCCGCACCGTCCTGGCGAAACCCTACGATCCAGGCGACTTCCGGATACAGCATCAGGACTTGGCGGAAGTTATAGAGAATGCCGAGAAGAAGAACGCCGACAATGAAGCCGTTCAACGGGGCGTTGGCCAAAAAGGCTTTTTGAAGCGGCAGGAACAGGACGCCGCAGAGAACAACCACAGCCATTAGGAAAACGACCATCCGGATAAGATATTTTCGCGGCTGTGTCATGGGCGGGGTGGAACCTGTTGCTTGGGGTGCGGCAAGGTTACCGCTCCGCCGGTAAAGTCAGGGCTCAGTCC
This sequence comes from Alphaproteobacteria bacterium, assembly GCA_014382345.1. Taxonomy (GTDB): domain Bacteria; phylum Pseudomonadota; class Alphaproteobacteria; order Rhodospirillales; family Casp-alpha2; genus Casp-alpha2. The sequence continues at coordinate 5,353 of JACNJX010000090.1, read as the reverse complement.
TGAACCGCTCGACTATACGATTCATCGCTCGACGATATTCACATCCACCCTGTTTAAAGGCTTCTCCGTCGTTTTGCTGCCGAGCGCCCGGACATCAATGCGAGTGGAGCGTACGCCGTTTTCAATCAGGAAGGACCGCACCGACAGGGCGCGCGATAAGGACATTCGCCGCGCCTTGCTGGACGATAGGGACTTACCCCCGGCATACGCCATCAGTTGCAGGCGCAGGTTATCCTTGCCCTTCATTTTGGTCGCCAGCGCCTGCAGGCCTTTCTTGGCTCCCGCCGGCAACTTCGACGCCGTTGCGCCAAATTCAACCCGAACCGCCTGGTCAGACTTGGCCGCACCGGTTGCGGGCGGCAGGGTTGCCTGTTCCTTTTTGGCTTTCGTTTCTATGGGCGCGGCTTCGGGTTTGGCTTCCGCCTTCATGGCGGGCGGCGCAGATGGAGCCGGGGAAGGTGCGGTGACAGGAGCAGGGGGAGGAGCGGCTTTCGGCGGCAAAGGCATTTTTACGACCGGTTTCTCGGCCTCCGGCTTGGTAATTCCCTTGGTGGTTTCCTTGGCGATTTTCTGGACGGTTTTTTGTTCGGCGGGAGCCGGAAGCTTAGGAGCCGCCTTCGGTTCCGGTTTCATTTCGGACGCCGGCGCGGGCTTCGGAGCAGTCTTCTTGGCCGTTTCCTGCTTCTTGACCTCAGGCGCTGCCACGGTGGGCTGCGGAGCAGGGGCAACAACAGGTGCGGCCGGTGGCGTGGCGCTCAAAGGGGCCGGCGGCTTGCTCGCTGAAACGGTAGGCGCCGTGGGCTTTTTGATCATGGCCCGTTTGGTACTGGTCTTCTTGATAGCGCGCTTGGCAGTCTTCCGGGGTTTGCGCCCCGGCTTTTTCAACTTGATCCTGGCCGCGCTCTTCGGAGCCGGAACGTGAAGCTGGGAAACCGGGGTCTTTTTACCGGGCAACAACAGGCCGCGTCGTGTGGCTATGCCGCGTGGCGATGAAAGATACGGGGTAGGGTACGGGGCCGCTCCCGGCGCCCCAATGACGCTGAGATCGACGGTGACTTCATCGGTGCTTAAGTCCGGCGCCTGGACTGAAGACTGGGCCAGTCCGCTCTTCGGAGCAAAGACCAAGGACGCGAAAACAAAAATTAACGCCCACAGCAGACAACGGACCGAAGGCAAGTTTCCTGAAATGCTTGTCATGGAATTCCGAAATCCCGTTGAAATGGCAGCGCCTGAGCGCCGCTGTAATTCCTCATTGACGTGGGACCAACCATAGCCAAGGCGAGTCATTCAGACAACCGCTTTGCGGTTGCCGGTGGCTTATTATGAGGATGCATTTTTGAGAATTTTTGAAAGCGTGCCATGCAGGCTATCGTTCGCCGCAATAATTTCGCCATTTTTCATCATGGTGTCCTTGCCCTCGAAGTCGGTGACGTATCCGCCGGCTTCACGCACCAGGACGATACCGGCGGCAATATCCCACGGGTGCAGGCCACTTTCCCAGAATCCGTCGTAGCGTCCGGCGGCGACGTAAGCGAGGTCCAGAGCCGCGGAACCGAACCGCCGGACCCCGGAGGTCTTCGCCATGACGTCCTTCAATTGGTGCAGAAAAAGGTCATGTTTACCGCGTCCGGCGAAGGGAATGCCGGTGGCGAAAAGGGATTCGTTTAAATCCTTGCGCGCGGAAACCCTGATCCGGCGGTGGTTGAGAAAAGCCCCCTGGCCTCTTTCGGCTGTGAACATTTGGTCCGATATGGGTTCGTATATGACGCCCGCGAAGGGGTCGCCATCCCGTTCCAGGGCGATGGAGATCGCGAAGTGCGGCAGCCCATGGAGAAAGTTGGTGGTTCCGTCCAGAGGATCGATAATCCAGCGGTTGGACGTGTCCGGGCCTTCGATTTCACCGCCTTCCTCCAGCAGAAAACCGTATTTCGGCCGTGCCTTGGACAGCTCATAGACCAGGGTTTTTTCCGCCTTCTTGTCGGCGGTGGAAACGAAATCGGCCGTACCTTTCTTAGAGACCTGAAGGTTCTCAATCTCGCCGAAATCGCGCACCAGTCCGCGGGCCGCTTTTTGCGCGGCGGCGGTCATGACATTCAATAAGGCGGATTGCTTCAGCATGGTTTAGGCCTGACGCGTATTAGTCCTTTGCCCGTTCCACGTAAGATCCATCGGCGGTGTTGATGACGATGCGGGTTCCGGCTTCGATGTGGGGCGGAACAAGACAACGTACGCCGTTTTCCAAAACCGCCGGTTTATAGGAAGACGACGCGGTCTGTCCCTTGACGACGGCGTCGGCTTCGGTGACCTCCAGGGTCACGGTGTCGGGAAGCTGCACACCGATGGGACTGCCTTCGTGGCTTTCGATTTTAACGGTCATGCCGTCCTGCAGAAACGGAACCTGATCTTCGCCGACCATATCGGCGCCGAGGGTGATCTGGTCGTAGGTTTCCGTGTCCATAAAGGTCAGCATGTCACCATCGGCGAAAAGAAACTGGTGATCTTTTTGCTCCAGATGGGCGCGCTCCACCGTCTCGGCGGCGCGGAACCGTTCGTTCAGTTTGGTCCCGGTGCGAATGTCCTTCAGTTCCACCTGCAGGTAGGCGCCGCCCTTGCCGGGCTGGGTGTGGTTGGTCTTGATCGCCCGCCACAGGCTTCCCTGGTGTTCGATAACCATTCCGGGGCGAATGGCATTGCCGTTGATCTTCATCGTATTTTTTCCGTGTTGCAGAAGCCCCTCGCCGGGGGTGTGGCGCGGAAGCTAACACCTTGCCTGCCACTAGGCAATGAGGCTCGCCATCCGCGCTTTCAGCCGGCGTTGACAATGGCTGTATGGAAGGCGCGAACCGCTTCCGCCGGGCCTTCCGGGTAATCCCAGACGGCGGAAACGACGGCCAGGAAATCCGCCCCCGCCCGCACCAGGGACGGACAGTTCTCCGGCGTGATGCCGCCGATGGCGACGGCGGGCACGACCATTAACGAACACCACCATTCCAGGATATCGACATCGGCGGCGGCTTTGGGGGTTTTGGTGGTGGTCGGGAAGAAGGCCCCGAAGGCGACGTAATCGGCGCCGCGTTCCGCCGCTTCCATGGCCAGATGCCGGGAATCGTGGCAGGTCACGCCGACAATGCCGTTATCGCCAACCGCCTTGCGGGCGTCTGCATAAGAGGCGTCCTGTTGCCCGACATGCACGCCGTCGCAGCCGGTCTCTTTGGCCAGATCGGGGCGGTCGTTCATAATCAGCGGGACGCCGCGATCCCGGCACACCGGCAACAGGGCTTCGGCGGCCTTTCGAATGGCGTCGTCCTCGGCCTCTTTCAGGCGCAACTGAACGGCGGCGACGTCACCCCCATCGAGAGCCGATGCCAGTGTTTCCTTGAAGGCCGTTGGATCAAAGGCGGGTGGGGTGATGAGATACAAACGGCAATCTGTTTCGGGCCCGTGGTCGTTCATTTTATCCCTCAGTTAGTTCCCGGTCAGCCAGGCTCTGATGGCGGCTTCGGGGTCATTTGCATCTAAAAGGTCAAGAGATTCACTTAAGGCATTACCCGGTGTTTCCGCCCTTGTTTCCACTCTGGCGCCGGTTTGGGCGGCGATGTCGGTGATCTTTTTGATGGTTTCGGGCGGAGCGTCAATACATACCGCCTTCAATCCGTGGCGCAGCGCGGCCAGCGCCAGCCCTGGGTCGTCCCCGCAATCGAATACCGCCTCAATGGCCTGTATATCCAATTCCGTTGCCGTTTCCTCAACCATGTCCCGGAACACCTGTGGGCCCAGATACGCCGCCGCGCCGGGAGCGCTTCGGAGGATCACGGAGCATCCAAGCTCCGCCGCCACGGTGACGGCGACCCTGGCGTGTTCGAGGCTGTGGATGATGACCGAGCGGTTTTTCATGGATGTTTCATAAAAAAGTGTGACTGCGGACACAGACAGGTCCAGGAAAAGGATTTTAATATCCCGTAGTCATAGATTACATGTAAAAACAGAGTCTTAGTTAAAAGCGACGGCTCGCCGCCTTGCCCCGGCGGTGAGAAAACCGTTAAAACCGGAAGCGCAGGCGCGTTGCCTGGGGGAACAGAGGTAAATACGTGGACATTGCGACACTCCTAGGACTGGTCATCGGCGTCACCGTCGTCACCTTGGCGATCATGACCGGGTCCGGCGGCGACATGTCGATTTTTCTCAACCTGCCCGGCTTTTTGATCGTCTGCGGTGGAACCTTCGCATCGACATTGATCAAGTTTCCCATTGCCGGCGTGTTCGTGGCGTTTTTCGTCGGCACCAAGGCGGCGTTCGTCAACGAAAAGGAGACGCCCCGCGAGATCGTCGACCTGACTATGCGTCTGGTCAAGCGGGCGCGGAAGGTGGGGCTGCTGGGCCTGGAAAAGATCAGCGTGCGTAACAATTTTTTCCGCAAAGGGGTCCAGCTTTGTGCGGATGGGCGCGAAGCCGACGTGATCCGTAAAATGATGACCCGGGAAATGGAACTGGCCATCCAGCGCCAGGAGGTCGGCGAGAAAGTTTTTCGGGCGATCGGGGAATCGGCGCCGGCCTTCGGCATGGTCGGTACCCTTGTCGGCCTGGTCCAGATGCTGAGCACCATGGAGGATCCGACCGCTATCGGACGCGCCATGGCGGTCGCTTTGCTGACGACGCTGTACGGGGTTTTGATCGCCCAGCTCATAGCGCTGCCCATTTCCGACAAACTGGAAGCCAAGAACGAGATCGAGCGGGCCAATCGTGTTCTGATCATCGAAGCCATCGTGCAAATTCACGAACGCAACAACCCGACCGCCGTTCTGGATATCCTGGAGGCCTATCTTCCCGAGAAACAGCGCGGCCGGCGCGACGGTGATGCGAAGCAACCCGGTGGCGGCGATGCCCGTAACAGGCGCGCCACGGATAGAGCCTGAGGGGCCGGGCATGAGGGCGCTGGACAAAAGAAAGATCGAAGGGGCGCCCCGGTGGATGGTAACCTTCGCCGATCTGATGGCGCTTTTGTTCGCCTTGTTCGTTTTGCTGTTGTCGTTTTCCGAGGTCGACAGCGACAGCTTCCAAAAAAACGCCGGCCCCATGCGCAGCGCCTTCGGCATGGGCGATAGGATCCTTGCGAGCACGGCCATGCCCAGCATCCAGCCGGGGCAGTCGGGCCCGGGGAGAAGTCAGGGGCGGGGCCCAACGGCCTCCCAATCCCCCGCCCCACAGACGGCGGGAATCATGGAAAACACCCCCCCCCAACCGGCCAAACGGGGTTTCCCGTTCCCCTTCCCGCCGGCCTTTGGGCCCCAGAATTTAGAATCCCCGGTCGTGCCGGTCGGCCAAGGCCACCACCACCTCCTCCCCCTCCCCCCGG
>JACNJX010000044.1 GCA_014382345.1 Alphaproteobacteria bacterium | reverse complement strand
GCCAGCACCCTCGAAGGCATGCAGCGCCAAGGCTTCAACGTCACCCATGTCTACGGTTTGACGGAAACCTACGGTCCCGCCGTTATTTGCTCCTGGCACGACGACTGGAATGAAAAACCCATCGAGGAACAGGCCGAACTGAAATCCCGCCAGGGCGTGAACTATCACATGCTCCAGGGCGTCAGCGTGATGAACCCGGATACCATGAAACCGGTGCCCCGGGACGGTGAAACCCTGGGTGAGGTGATGTTCCGGGGCAACGTGGTGATGAAGGGATACCTGAAAAACAAGGACGCCACCGAAGCGGCGCTCAAGCAGGGGTGGTTTCATTCCGGCGACCTGGGTGTCACCCATCCGGACGGTTATCTGCAAATCATGGACCGATCCAAGGACATCATCATTTCCGGCGGGGAGAACATTTCCTCCATCGAGGTCGAGAACGTGCTCTACAAACACCCTGATGTTCTGGCCGCCGCCGTGGTCGCGAAACCGGATGACAAATGGGGGGAAACGCCTTGCGCCTTTATCGAACTGAAGGACCCTTCCCGGCCGCCGACGGAACAGGACATCATCGACTTCTGCCGCGACAACATTGCCCGTTTCAAGGCCCCAAAAACCGTGATCTTCGGTCCCATTCCGAAAACCTCAACCGGCAAGATCCAGAAATTCAAACTGCGCGAACAGGCTAAAGAAACATAAGGAAAGAGGGCATAAAAAAAGCCCCAAGGGGACGGAAATTAGAGTTCAAAAACAGGCTTTCCGCAAAACGTCCTGCGGTCAAACGGGATGATTCCAGAGTTTGGTCTCAAGCGACCAAAGAGAAAATACAGTCGCGAGGCTCTAGCTAGCCCCCATGGCTGCAAGTTCGTCTTTTATTCGAAGTTTCTTCTTTTTGAGACTGGCGATTTCGATGTCGTCGGGATGAGGCCTGGCTTCTTCTTGTTCTATGGCCTCTTCAAGATCGTGGTGTTTTGATGTCAACGTGTCGACCGTATCACCTAGACTCATATCTTCACCTCCATAGTAGAGCGATATACACAGCATCATGGTAAGGGAAAAAGGGATGGAAATCCACTGTCCTGAATAACGCGCTGACCCTTCCCGGCGGTTGCTACCGTTTGCATGAGAAATCTGTTAGCATGCCGGCTCGCAGCAGATATGGAAGCCGATGAGCGACAAGGACGATCTGGGGGAAAAGCTTTCAGACCTGACGACAGAACATCGCCGGCTGGACGATGAAATTGCCGAATGCCTGGAAACACCGCCTTTCGATCAGCTTGAAATTCAACGCCTGAAAAAACGCAAGCTGGTGTTGAAGGACAAAATAAACACCATTAAGAGTCAGCTTCTGCCGGACATCATTGCCTAAACGTAGCGCCCTTACTCGCCCTTATCCTTCGAGTCCTCTGGCTCTGCCTGACTTTTGGCTGCCGCCACACTGGATATAGACCGCAACAAGTCTCCATCTGCGGCGTTCATAGCGGCTTTCGCGCTGGCATTGCCATCCAAAACGGCGATACCGGCGACAACCCGGAGGGTAACACCTTCCGATTTCCACAAATAAGGTCGGGCGCTGATAGACTTTGATAATTGTTCCACCCTGTTTTCTGCGTGTTCCCTGCCTCCAGCCAATAGAACCAGGCCGAAATCGTTTCCGCCCAAATTTCCGGCAACATCCGTGGGATGCAGAGAGGATTCGATAACCGACGCCACATAGATCAAGGCCCCGTCCAGCGCACTCCGTCCGAGCCGTTGGCGGATATCGTCTCCATTGACCAAATGCATCACGATCAGAACGGGCGGATTGAGCCCTTCCAGGTGCGACAGGATGTGTGTCAATTCCCGCAGGAATTCCCGGCGCCCGGAAAGCGGCAGGAAGGAATGTTTTTCAGAAAGCTCCCTTAAATGGGCTTCTCGCCCGCGGGACAGTTCAACCTCCCGGCGAAGCGGTTCGATCTGCGCAGCAAGGCTTTCAAAGGCCTGGCTGACCTTGGGGTCCAGATCACCGGCCAGCAACCCATCAATGGCGAATGCCTCGGTGTCCTGCCGCGGCGAGGAGCCGGACGCGCCGTCCGTTTCCGGGCCGGTTTCCTTGTTTTCGTCTTCCGAGTCGCGCTTGTGCTCCTGTTTGGAGCCGCCGGACCCAACAGGGGCAGTCGCATGTGTCCTATTTACGTCCATCCTGTGCGCTCCCTAACCGACTGGTCCGGATCGAGCATGGAACAACGCCAAATGGCATTATAGCACAAAACTTGGTTAACAGATCGTTGACGACCCTTGCCCCACCGGCGCCGTTTCCTATAATTGCCCGCTTCTGGGACCGGTTGCGGCCGGGAAATGCCCCTTTCTCGGGAATTTAAACAACTTTCAGACGGGAACTTAAGACATGACAGAAGCGGCACCTTTGGTCGGTATCCTGATGGGCAGCAAGTCCGATTGGGAGGTTATGAAAAACGTAACAGAAACCCTGGACGCCCTTGGCATTCCCAGCGAGGCCAAGGCCCTGTCGGCCCACCGCAACCCGGATCAGGTCATCGAATACGCCGAAACGGCCCGTGACCGCGGTCTGAAAGTCATTATCGCAGGCGCCGGAATGGCCGCCGCCCTGCCGGGCGTGGTCGCCGCCAAGACGTCTTTGCCGGTCCTGGGCGTGCCTATGGAAACCCGGGTCATGGGCGGCATGGACAGCCTTTTGTCGATGGCGCAGATGCCGGGCGGAATTCCGGTTGGAACCCTGGCCATCGGCAAGGCCGGCGCAAAGAACGCCGCCCTTCTGGCCGCCGCCATTCTGGCCTTGAGTGACGAAACAATCGCCAAGACCCTGGACGATTTCCGCCAGGACCAGAACGATACGATCGCCGAATTGGACTGATTGAAGCGGCCCTTGAAATTAACCGGCGCGCGCCTTGAGGCTGATTTCGATATCTTCCATGGACAGGCGCTGAAGCTTGAAGGCTTCCAGCAACTCGATCTCGATGGCCGCATTCTTGCCGAGTTCCGTCGCCACCATGTACTTGACGAATTCCGTTAATTCCCGGATCTGGCCGCGCAGGGACAGTATGTTGGTCAGCAGTTCGCGGCGGATGATCGGCGGGAATTGCAGGATTTCCAGGACCAGCAGCTTCTTGACCTTCATGGTGATGCGTGGACTTCCGAACAGGCGGTCCAGGCAGAAACTGTAAATGCCGAAATCCAGCTTGCCGGCCACGGATTTTGTAAAATCCCGGAACTCATCAAGGAAGGGGCCAGCGGTGATGTTGCGATCCATCAACTGCTTCACCACCTCCAGAAACGCACGGTAGCGCATCCGTGCCGGGCTCAGCTTGTCGCCCAGTTCGGCTTCCAGCGCCCGGATTTCGGCATTTCGGAATCCGGCCTTAATGATTTCCTGCGCCGAATGGCGCACCACATCGGACAGCGCCTGTTCTTCGATCAGATGAAACAGGCGTTCGTACTTTTCGCGTTTGTTGGACGACATTTTGTGGACGGAACCGCCCAGCGGCAGCAGCGCCGCCTGCGCCACCAGCAGATCCTTGGAATACAGAGACGCCATGGCCGCGGCTTCGGGCTGCACCGGGAATTCCCGGAAATCGTCGGTAATAACGAAACGGCTGCCGTCGGCCACGGTCAGGTAGCGTCCCAGCCGGGAGCACATTAGAAAATGGTCGGCAAGGTCCGGACGCCGGTCTCCGGACGAAGATACGGGCGCGCCGGATTGCTGCGGCGAAGCCGAATTCTGTTCTGAGGCGGCGTTTTCCATTCTTATCCGCTCGTTAACAAACGAGGGTCCTGTTGCCGGACCCTGTTGCCTGGGTCCGCTATCATAAGGGAGACGAAAGAAACACGCCAGAGACGGAAGCAGAAAAGATTCCCCTCACGAAACCGTGTTCCAATGTGACTGGCCGGGCGACCAAAGTCCGGGCAAGCTGTTTTCACGGGCGGCCCCCCCGCCGCCGGTACGCTGCCGTAAACGGTTGCAACGCCGCTAACGGGTCCTGTCTTCCCAAGGACAGGCGCATTTCAAAAACCTGTGAATCAGGGGGCACTGTCTTCCCAGACGTGCCCCCTTTTTTTTGCCCTTTACTTTACCCTTGGATCCTATCCCCGGGCGCGGCGGAAGGCGCCGAAGGGACCGGGTAAGGACGCCAGCGCCTTCTTGATACGCGACGAGGCCGCAGGGATTTTCAGCACATCGGCGATCCGGCGGTCCAGATAGGACCAGGTGCCGGCAAAACCTTCGCTCTCATCGGCCAACCAGTACAACAGGGTCGTCGAATATACCGGCGCCAAAAGGCCGCGCTTGGTGTAATAGTTGAAATCGCTGGACGTATCGCCCGCAGCATACCAGATGGCATCGGCCGCCGCCCAAGTCAGCCTGGCCGCCTGCGGCGCGTTCTGCGGCAGCGCCAGATGGCTCAAAAGCCTGCGGATACCCTCGCGGTAGGGGCTAAGAGCCTGCAAGCGGAGCCGCACGCCTGTGGCAATGCGGTCGCGGATGCGCATGGACTCCAGGTCCAACTCAGCCAGGTCCTCAAGCATCCGCCGGTCGGCCCAATTGGCCAGATGATCCACCAGGTCGGGAACGCCATTGGGGAAAGCCCGCATCGCCATCTCCGCTCCCCAGCCCTCTGCCTTACCGGCGTCTCCACCGGCGTCCTTAGCCCCGGCCTCCAGAGCCGTCCGTGACCATCCGTCGAACGCCGTATGGGGCAGCGCCGCCAGTAAGATCCGGTCGCGCACCGCCGTCAGGTCATCCGGCTTGTTCATGACCATTCTCCTAATCCCGCCTCATTCGTTCGCCCAGGGGCAGTTCGTCCCGGCCCATTTCCTCGGAATATCCGAACGTGGTCAGGTCGTCCATCCGCATAGGATACAGGATTCCGTCCAGATGGTCACATTCGTGCTGAACGACACGGGCATGGAAGCCGCTGGCTTCGCGCTCGATGACACTTCCGTCCGGCGAATCCGCCCTGTAGCGGATCCTTTTGTAGCGGGGCACCATGCCGATCATCCCCGGCAAGGACAGGCAGCCTTCGACGCCGAGCGCCGTTTCCTCGTCCAAAGGCTCGATTGCGGGGTTGATCAGCACCGTCATTGGCACCGCTTCGGCCTCGGTTTCGCCCCCTTCATCTTCCCCGTTCCTTGCGGCTTCCGCCGCCGCGATGGCGCGGGCCCGGTTTTCGGGAACATGAAAAACAACCACCCGTTTCGGCACATGCACCTGGGGCGCGGCCAGCCCGACCCCTCCGGTATCGTCCAGGGTATCCACCATATCGGCCACCAGACGGCGAATTTCCCGCGATTGGAGGCTCTCTACCGGATCGGCGGCGCGGGCCAGGACCGGATGGCCCATTCTGGCGATTTTCAGGATGGCCATGTGGGGGTCCTTAATGTTCGCGTTACTTTCAATTTTTACCTCCTCGGCCCTTCCCATAGCGGTATGGGTATGATAGAAGGCCTCTCCAATCACGGAAACGCTTATGTTTCCGGCCTTCAAAAATGGAGAGAGACAACCGTCTGTGCAAGTCTCAGTACGCGATAACAACGTCGATCAGGCCCTCAAGGCCCTGAAGAAAAAGATGCAGCGCGAAGGTATCTTCCGCGAAATGAAGCTGCGCCGCTCTTACGAAAAGCCGTCTGAACGCAAAGCCCGTGAAAAGGCTGAAGCCGTTCGCCGTGGCCGTAAGCTGGAACGCAAACGCATCGAGCGCGAAGGCTTCTAGTTACTGGGTATTTTCCCGGCTTTTTCAGCCCGCCTGATCTAACACCCACAAGCCGCCGAGGCCCAAAACCCCCGGCGGTTTTCGTGTGCCCGGGTTTTACCCCTAGCCCCTGACTAACCAAGCGCCTGAACGATTTCCTCGGTCATCTTCTTGGCGTCGCCGAACAGCATCATGGAATTGTCGGCATAGAACAGCGGATTGTCGACCCCGGCATAGCCTGGACTGAGGGACCGCTTGACGAACAACACCGTGCCCGCCTTTTCCACGTCCAAAATCGGCATCCCGGCGATCGGGCTGGTCGGATCGGTCTTGGCCACCGGGTTGGTGGTGTCGTTGGCGCCGATGATGTAGGCGACGTCGGCGGTGGTGAATTCGTGGTTGATTTCCTCGAGCTCGAAGACCTCGTCATAGGGCACGTTGGCTTCCGCTAGCAGCACGTTCATGTGCCCCGGCATACGCCCGGCCACCGGATGGATGGCATAGGCCACGTCGACGCCTTCTTTTTTAAGGATATCAGCCATTTCCCGGAGCGCGTGCTGGGCCTGGGCCACGGCCATGCCGTAACCGGGGACGATAATCACCTTGTTGGCGTTCTTCATCAGGAACGCCGCATCTTCGGCGGCCCCCGACTTGGCGGACTTGTCCCCGGTCGATACCTGGGCCGCGCCGCCCGCATCGCCGCCGAAGCCACCCAGCAGGACGTTGAAGATGGAGCGGTTCATGCCTTTGCACATGATGTAACTGAGGATCGCGCCGCTGGAGCCGACCAGTGCGCCGGTAATAATCAGCGCCGGGTTGGACAGCGTAAAGCCGATGCCGCACGCGGCCCAGCCGGAATACGAGTTCAGCATCGACACCACGACCGGCATGTCGGCCCCGCCGATCGGAATAATGATCAGGAATCCGATCAGGAGGCTGAGCAGGGCCAGCGTCCAGAACGTACCCGTCGACTGGCTGGCGACCAGCATCAGGACCAGGATCACGATGGCCGCGGCGATAGCGGCGTTCAGCGGATGCTGCATGGGGAACGTGATCGGGTTGCCGCTCATCAGGCCCTGCAGCTTGGCAAACGCGATGATCGAGCCGGTAAAGGTGATGGCGCCGATGACCAGCCCCAGCGACATTTCAATAACGCTGGCGGTGTGGATGTCGCCGAATTTGCCGATGCCGTAGGCTTCCGGGCTGTAAAAGGCGGCCGCGGCGACGAACACGGCGGCCAAGCCGACAAGACTGTGGAAAGCGGCAACCAGCTGGGGCAACGCCGTCATCTGGATGCGCAACGCCACGATGGTGCCGACGGAACCGCCGATCAGCATGCCGAGCAGGATCATCGAGAAGCTGACGACACTGGGGTCGGCGAGCGTCGTGACAATGGCGATCACCATGCCGGCGATACCGAACATGTTGCCCTGGCGCGCGGATTCCGGAGAACTCAGGCCGCGCAAGGCCAGAATGAACAACACCGAAGCGGCGAGATATGCAAAACCTGTCATCTGTCTACTCCCGCCCTAGCTTCGCTGTTTTTTCTTGAACATGGCCAACATGCGTTGGGTGACGATAAAGCCGCCGAAGATATTCACCGAGGCCAGGGTCACGGCCAAAAAGCCCATGAGTTTGGAGAAATCCATTTCCACCGGACCGGCGGCCAATAAGGCGCCGACGATAATCACCGATGAGATTGCGTTGGTCACCGCCATCAGCGGCGAATGCAGCGCCGGGGTCACGCTCCAGACAACGTAAAAGCCGATGAAACAGGCCAGCACGAAAACCGTAAACAGCGACAGGAAGGGATCGCCCGCCATGCCCTGCGCCTGCACCTCGACCAGCTTGGCCGCGGCGTTGGACATCTGCTCACTTTTCTGGAACAGATCCGCCGCCGACGTCGCCAGTTCCTCGGCCATCTCTTTGATGGTTTCAGCATTCATGGCTAATTCCCTTTACCTTTGGGCGTTTTTGGCTTGCCCGGGCTTTTCTTTTTCGCTGCCGCCTTACCAGCAAGCGACGGGTGCACGACCTTTCCGTCGCGGGTGACCAGGGTGCCGAGAACGATTTCATCATCCCAGTCGATGGCCAGTTTTTTGTTTTCCTTATCGACCAGCGGGGTCAGGAAGTTCAGCAGGTTCTTGGCAAACAACTGACTCGCATCTTCGGCCAGACGACCGGGCACATTAGCATGGCCGACGATCTTGACGCCGTTCTTGGTCATCACGATCTCGCCCAGCTTCGACAGCGGGCAGTTGCCGCCCGCTTCCACCGCAAGATCGATGATCACCGCGCCCTGCTTCATGGACGCCACCATGTCTTCGGTGACCAGCACCGGGGCCGGACGGCCGGGAATCAACGCCGTGGTGATGACGATATCCTGCTTCTGGATGTGCTCGGCGACGACCTTTTTCTGTTTCTCGAAATATTCCGGCGGCATTTCCTTGGCGTAGCCGCCTTCGGTCTGGGCGTCCTTTTCCATTTCCGGATCGACTTCCAGGAACTTACCGCCCAGGCTTTCGACCTGTTCCTTGGTCGCCGGGCGCACGTCGGTCGCGGTGACCACCGCGCCCAGCCGCTTCGCCGTGGCGATGGCCTGCAGGCCGGCGACGCCGACGCCCATGATAAAAACCTTGGCTGGTGGGATCGTACCCGCCGCCGTCATCATCATCGGCAGGGCGCGGCCGTATTCCGACGTCGCGTCCAGGACCGCCTTGTAACCGGCCAGGTTGGATTGCGACGACAGGATATCCATGCTCTGCGCCCGGGTGATGCGCGGCATCAGCTCCATGGCGAACGAGGTCAGCCCGGCGTTGGCGTAGGCCTTCATGTCCTTCGGGTTTGACAGCGCGCCTAAGGACGCAATCAGGATCGTGTCCTTTTTATAATGGATCAGTTCCTTGGGATCCGGCCCCAGAATCTTGAGCACGACGTCGGCGGATTTGACCGCCGAGGATGCATCCTTGGCGATGGCCGCGCCCGCGTCCTTAAACGCCGCGTCGGTAAACGACGCCTGAAGGCCGGCACCCTTTTCTATGGTAACCTGAAAGCCGAGATCGATCAGTTTTTTGACCACGTCCGGAGACGCGCCGACACGTGTTTCGTCGGCTCGGGTCTCCTTGGGAATGGCGATTTTCATCGGGGGATCGTCCTTGTCATTCCTGAAGTTTCGCTTCTTTTATGCCTTTTCAAAGGGTGATTAACAAGCCTTCGTCCTGGCGCCGCCGGGCTGTCATCCGCCCATCATCAATAAGCCGTCTTTAAGTCGTCGGCATGTCGTCATTCTGTCGTCCTGGTATCATCATTTTTAACGCTCGAAATCTGTTAACACATTGATTTCCATCAATTCACCCTAAATAAAGGGCGGAGAACGTCATCATTCTTCATCATTTTCACAGCAATGGCCTGTACGAAAAACCGATAAAAAATAAGACTAACTTTTCCTAAGCAAGCTAATTAAAATGAATTTAATCATATTTTAGCGGGTATTTCAAGCAAAAATTACCTTTCCCGCCGGGGCGGACCCACTATTCCGCCAACCCCCGTTTCAGTCTGTACATGAATTGCAGAACATTGAATGATGCAAGCCATGCCGATGCCGATGAAACCTTCTTTTGATTTCAAAGACGCCCTTGAGGCGGATATCGAGACCATTCAAATCCTCGATGTCGGCGCCATGCTTGAAAACGAAGCCTGTTACGCCCGCCTGTTGGGGCAGGGGCTGGCCGAGGTTGTCGGATTTGAGCCCAACCCCGAGGAGCTCGCCCGCCTGCGCCAGCAAGGAGCCGCCAATTCCACGTGGCTGCCGTACTTTCTCGGGGACGGCCGGGAGGCGACTTTTTATCTGACGCGATATCCCGGATGTTCGTCGCTTTACACACCGGACCCGGCAATGATCGACCTTTTCCACTCCATAGGCGCCGGCGTCCCGGAGGGGAATTTTTATGTGGTCAACACGGAAACGGTTCAGACCAAACGGCTCGACGATGTGGAAGAATGCCCGCCCGTGGACTTCGTGAAAATCGATGTCCAGGGAAGTGAGCTGGACATCCTGCGCAACGGCGTTGAAACCCTGGGGAACGCAACCGTCATCCAGACGGAGGTGGAGTTCGTTCCCCTCTATAAAGACCAACCCCTGTTCGGCGACATCCAGGTCTTTCTCCGCGACCAGGGATTTCACCTGCACAAGTTTATTGATATCGCCGGGCGCTGCTTCAGGCCGTCCCACATGGGAGACAACCCCTATGCGGCGATGAGCCAGGCTTTGTGGGCGGACGCGATCTTTGTTCGCGACGTTACCCGGCTCGACGGTTTTTCCGACACGCAACTTCTCAAGACCGCGGCTATTTTGCATGAAGTCTATCTTTCTACCGATTTGGTCCTATTCCTTCTCAATGAACTGGACCGCCGGAACGGGGAAGGCCTTGCCGGCCGCTACATCGGCGCCCTGCAGCGCTCCCCGTCGGACCAGCGCCTGTACATGAACCTGAAGGAATACATCGATTGACCTGGCGATTTTCACCTAAACCCGTTCCGGAGGCCGGCACGCCATGAACAGGGCGGAAAAACGCCGACAAAAGAAAAAGGCCGGGAAAGCGGCGAAGGCTGCCCAGGAACCAAGCCCCTCCCCCCGTCAAACGCCTTCAGACATCCGGCAATCCCTGGAATTGGCCATCCGCCACCACGGCGCGGGTGACCTGTCCAGAGCCGAAGGCATCTACCAGCAGATCCTCGAGGCCGATCCCAATCAGCCCGATGCGTTGCATCTGCTTGGCGTGATTGCTCATCAGGTGGGGAAAAACGACAGTGCCGTTGAATTCATTTCCCAGGCCCTTGCCATCAAACCCGATTTCGCCGAGGCGCATTACAACCTGGGCTCGGCGTTCCAGGACCTAAGGAGACTGGAGGAGGCCGCCGCCAGTTACCAAAAGGCGCTCGTCCTCAAGCCCGACTACGCCAAGGCGCATAACAACCTTGGCAACACGCTCAAGGATCTGGGAAAGCCGGATGAGGCCGTTGCCAGTTTGCAAAAGGCCATCGCCATCGAGCCGGATTTTGCCGAGGCCCACAGCAACCTTGGCAATGCCCTGAAAGACCTGGGGCGACTGGACGATGCCGTCGCCAATTACCAAAACTGCCTCGCCATCAAGCCCGATTTCGCCGAAGCCTATAACAACCTCGGGAATGCCTTAACAAAACAGGGCCGGTTGGATCAGGCCATCGACAATTTTCAGAAGGCCATCATTCTCAAGCCCGATTTCGCCGAGGCGCATAACAACCTGGGAGCGGCGCTTTTTGACATGGGGCGGTTGGAGGAAGCCGCCGCCAGTTGCCGCAAAGCGCTCGCCCTCAAGCCCGATTACGCCGAGGCCCACGGCAATCTTGGCAATGCCCTTAAAAACCTGGGGAAGCCGGATAAGGCCGTCGCCAGTTATCATAAGGCGCTCGCCATCAGGCCTGATTTCGCCGAGGCGCATAATAACCTTGGGAATGCGCTCCAGGATCTTGAAAAACTGGATGACGCCATCGCCAGCTACCACAGAGCCATCGAGATCAAGCCCGATTACGCCGAGGCCCATGGCAACCTTGAACTTGCCTACCGGGAGCAGGGAGACGTTGAGAGCGCGGCCCGGCAGATTGATTTGGCGCTTTCCCATATGCCAGACAATGCCGGATGGCGAATTCGCAAAGCACTACTTTTACCGATCATCCCTGCTTCGCGGGAAGACATCCGGTCCTGCCGGGAAACCCTCGAAAAGGCCCTTCAGGATTTGTTGTCGGAAAACCTTACCCTTGGGAACCCTTCCGTCGAGATAGGGGTTACGAACTTTTACCTGGCCTATCACAACCGCAATGACCGCCGCATCCAGGAGGATATCGCCAAACTGTACATCGCCGCCTGCCCTGCCCTGACCTACGTAGCGGACCACTGCCGCCCCGAACACCGGAAGGAAATGGATGCAATGCAGGGGAAAAGGCGGCTTCGCATCGGACTGCTTTCGTCCTTCTTTCGCGATCACACCATCGGCTTGCTGTTCCGCGGCATCATCCAGCACCTTTCGAAAGACGATTTCGAAGTGATCCTGTTACGCCCGCCCGGCATGAAAGACCAGCTTTCGGAAATCATCGACCAGTCCGCGGACAAGGTCGTCTCTCTTTGCGGCCGGCTGGAAAAGGATCACCAAACCATAGAAGCCGAGAAGCTGGATATCCTGTTTTACCCGGACATCGGCATGTCCCATTACCCCTTCTGCCTGGCCTTCGCCCGGCTTGCCCCCGTCCAGGCGGTCTCGTGGGGGCACCCTGATACGACCGGAATACCCAATATGGACTACTTTCTTTCGTCCGAAGGCCTGGAGATTCCCGGTGCCTCGGACCATTATTCCGAACGACTGATAAAATTGCGCAATGTGCCGACGTTTTATCCCCGCCCCGCCGCCCCGGAAAAGACATATGGCGCCGCCGATTACGGACTGCCCCAGGATGTCCGGCTGTATGTCTGCCCGCAGTCGCTGTTCAAATTCCACCCGCAATTCGACAATGTTCTTGGCGATTTGCTGCGCCGCGACCCGGAGGGGCGCCTTGTCCTTGTGGATGACAAAACCGGCGGTAATTGGCGGAAGTTATTAATCGAGCGGTTTTCACGGTCGTTCCCCGACGTCGCCGAAAACGTCCTCTTCGTTTCAAAAATGCCACGTGAGAAATTCCTCGGCCTCCTCAAACTGGCGGACGCCCTGATCGACATTCCCAGCTTCTCGGGCGGCAATTCCTCCTTCGAGGCGTTGTCCCTGGGCGCACCCATCGTAACCTGGCCGCAGGACTTCATGCGGGGGCGGGTCACGGCGGCATTCTACAAGCAAATGGGCCTGAGCGAATTGATTGCCGGCAATGCCGACGACTATCTGGACCTGGCCCTGCGTCTGGCCCGGGATACGGCATTCAGAAACAGGATGCGGGACGATATCGAGGCCAATGCCGGAAAGCTTTTCGAAAGACTGGACACCGTCCGGGAAATGGAAGCCTTCTTCACCGCCGCTTTTGACGCCTGGATGACGGGCGAGACCCTGACCCAAGCCTCCAGTGGAAAATGGCGCAACGGGGACTCCGGTGGGGCGTCCGGCTCATAAAGTTTTGCTGCGGGGAAAAGCGGCCTAGGGCCGCTTGGCGATCATGTCGATTTCGACCAATGCGCCTCGGGCCAGGCCCGTCACGCCGACGCAGGTCCGGGCCGGACGCCGGTCTTCCGGAAAATAGGATGCATAGACATCGTTCATGGTGGCGTAGTCGCGCTCGAAGTTTGTCAGAAAGGCGCGGGCCGATATGACGTGCTCGAGCCCTAAGCCCAGTTCGCCTAAAACCAGCACAAGATTATCCATGACACGCCGGGTCTGCGCCTCGATGCCTTCGGGCAGCGGTTTCGTGGAATCATCCGGATCGGTCGGCATCTGGCCCGTCAACTGAACCCAGCCATCGGCCTCGACCGCATGGCTGAAGGGGGCTACAGGTTCGGGGGCTGCCGGGAGAACATGAAAAACCGGGTCGCTCATAAGGGGTATCCTATTGCTCCGTCCCAGGCATGAAAACCGTTTTTACACTTGTTATGTGTCTTTTATTCCCCGGCCTCGTCGAGCACGCTGGCGCGCCGGTCCTTGTAGGACGAAACCTGCTCGTGCAGAACCTGCAACTGTTCCTCGATCAGCTTGAGCCGCTTCAGGCCTTCCCCGGAGGGATCGATATCTGGATTTGTTTCCAGGTTTCTGGCCAGCCCGCCGCTATGAAAGGCGATGGCGTTGAAGTAGTCGGTAACGCTGCGCGGACGTTTCATATAAATTTCATGCACGTTGCGAAGGTTTTCGACCAGAATCCGGATCAGGGTTTTCACCAGCGCCGGCTGTTTCGCCAAGGTCGCTTCCAGCCCGGCGCGGGGGATGGCGATGACGACGCTGTCTTCCAGCACGACGGCGTGGGCCATACGTGGCGAACCGTCGATGATGGCCATTTCACCAAACAACTCACCGTCGTTCATGGTGGCAAGCAGCACCTCCTCGCCTTCGACGTCCTTGAAGATGCCGACCGAACCGGTCTCGACGATATAGGCGGCGTCGCCGGGGTCGCCCTCGCGAAACACCACATCGTCCTTGGAGAAAAATTTTTTATCGAGGCTTTCGCCGTCTATGTACATTTAAATATCCTAAGGTCAGGACAGCGGAATATCAAAGCTTGCCAACGTCTTTTTCTGCCGTTTGGCCAGTTTGGTTTCGTCGAAGTCGTCCACCAGGTCGTGGAACATGCGGTGCCAGTTGATTTCCGCTTTCAGGTGAGTGAACACGCTGCCCAGCCCGATGGCGGCGCGGTCCATCAGCACGAATTCCCGGGGCGGCGTGACGCCGCCGATTTCGCGCAGTTCCCGGTGCACCTTGGCGGCGACGCCGGCGCCAAACATGACGCCGCCGTCGTCCTGGATCGGTTTGACGCGATCCTCCAGCAGCGGCGCATAGAGGAACCGGGCCCATTGGTTGAGGATATCGATCACCTCGCGGTCCATCTCTTCGAAACCCCAGGTTTCGTAGGCGTGCACGGCAAGGTCCATGTCGTCGTCGCGGATGGCTTTGTAAAGATTGATGACGCCGCCGACGAAGGAGGGCTTGAACACCCGCACACAGCCGAAATCCATCAGGTTTACGGATGCGTCCGGGCGCACCGAGTAATTGCCCAAATGCGGGTCGCCGTGAATGACGCCGTAATTGTAAAACGGCACGTACCAGGCCTGGAACATGTTGCGGGCGAGCGCATTGCGGTCCTCCAGCGGTCCATCGACGAACTGCATCAGCGGCTCGCCCTCGAGCCACGACATGCTGAGCAAGCGCTCCGTGCACAGGCCTTCCACCGGGCTGGGGACATGCACCCCCTTCTCGGCCTTTAGCATTTCCGAGAACAGCCGCATGTTTTTGGCTTCGCGCCGGTAATCCAGTTCCTCGCGCAGGCGTTCGCTCAGTTCGACGTGGATTTCGCTGGTGTCGATGGCCGGGTCATAGCGCCGGTAAACGGCAAAGGCCAGTTTCAACTGCTTGAGGTCGGCCTCGACAACGGAGGCCATGTCCGGGTACTGGATTTTGCAGGCCAGCTCCCGGCCCTTCGGGTCTTTCGCCCGGTGCACCTGACCGAGCGAAGCGGCGCGGGCGGCCTCTTGCTCGAAGGACTTGAACTTGTCCTGCCAGTCCGGGCCCATCTCACCCGTCATGCGGCGCTTGACGAAGGCCCAGCCCATGGACGGCGCGTTGGATTGCAGCTTGGCCAGCTCGGCGGTGAATTCCTCCGGCAGCACGTCGGGCACGGTGGCCAAAATCTGCGCCACCTTCATCAACGGCCCCTTCAGCGCGCCCAGGATGGCATGGAGCGCCTCGGCCTGACCGCTTCGGTCCTGTTCCATGCCGAACAAGCGGCCGGAGGCGCGACGCGCCGCGAAGCCGCCGACCTTGGCACCGACTCTGGCGTAGCGTTTGACCCGGCCGGACAGGTTGTCGGCTTCGCTCATGACCGGGTATTAAGGCGTTGGGGGAACGGGACCGTCACAGGGTTTCTTCCAGTTCGTCGATAAAGCCGGAGATCACGCTTAAGCCCCGGTTCCAGAACGCCGGGTCGGACGCATCCAGTCCGAACGGCGCCAACAGCTCCTTGTGGCGAAGCGTGCCGCCGGCCTTCAGCATGTCGAAATACTTTTTCTCAAACCCCGGATGCCCGGACTGGAACACGTCATAGAGTGAATTCACCAGACAGTCGCCGAAGGCATAGGCGTAGACGTAAAACGGTGCGTGCAGGAAGTGCGGGATGTAGGCCCAGAAATGCCGGTATTCGTCATCGAACTTGAAGGCCGGCCCCAGGCTTTCGCGTTGCACCTGCATCCAGATTTTGCCCAGCCGGTCGGCGCTGAGCTCGCCCTTCGGGCGCTCGGAATGGACCTGTTCCTCGAAGCAGTGAAAAGCGATCTGGCGGATCACCGTGTTCATCATGTCCTCGACCTTACCGGCCAGAAGGATGCGCCGCCGCTTGGCGCTTTTCTCGGTTTCCAGCATTTTACGGAAGGTCAGCATTTCGCCGAACACCGACGCCGTTTCCGCCAGCGTCAGCGGCGTGTCGCTCATCAACGCGCCCTGCTTGGCGGCCAGCACCTGATGCACACCGTGGCCCAACTCGTGGGCCAGGGTCATCACGTCACGCGCCTTGCCGTGGAAATTCATCATTACGTAGGGGTGCACGGACGGCACCGTGGAATGGGAAAAAGCCCCGGAATCCTTGCCTGCCTCGGGCGGCGCATCGATCCAGCGTTTGTCGAAGAACTGCTTGGCGATGGACGCCATCTCCGGCGCGAACCCGCCATAGGCCGACAGCACCGTGGATTTTGCCTCGTCCCACGAAAAGCGGCGGTCGGAATCTTCCGGCAGCGGCGCGTTGCGGTCCCAGGTGTTGAGCTGGCGCACGCCGAACCATTTGGCCTTCAGCTTGTAATAGCGGTGCGACAGGTTGGTGTAGTTCTTTCGCACGGAACCAACCAGGGCGGCGACGACCTCGTCTTCGACCTGATTGGACAGGTTGCGGTAGGACTGCGGCTCCGGATAGCGCCGCCACTGATCCTCGATCTCCTTGTCCTTGGCCAGGGTGTTGGTGATCAGGGTGAAGGTGCGGATGTTTTTGCCAAGCCCGGCATTCAGCGCCTTCGCCGCCTGTTTGCGGACGGCGGGCTTTTTGTCCGACAACATGTTGAGCGTATCGGCGAGCGTCATTTCCTTGATGCGTTTTCCTTTTCCCGGCTTTTCGACGGAAAACCGGATATCGGCCATGGTCTCCCCGAACAACCGGATCCAGGCGTTGTGGCTGGTCAGGGACTTTTCATGCAGAAGCTTCTCCGCCTCGTCAGACAGCTGATGGTCGCGGAACACCCGGACATCGCGGACCCAAGGCGCGTAGTGGGCGGACTTGGGATGCTTGAGCTGGCGCTTCAGGACGCCATCGCCGATGCGGTTGAGTTCCAGGCTAAAGAACAGGGTTTCGGTCGAGATGTCCGTCACCCGTTCCTGCAGGGTCTGGAAAAAGACGCTGACGGCGGTGTCGCTCATGTTGGTGGCGTGCAGCAGGTGCCCGTAGCTCATGATCTTGCCGATGCGCTCGGCGATTTTCTCATATCGGGCGATGGCGCGGCCCAGCCCCTGCCCGTCCAGCCCCTTCAGCCTGCCCTCATAGGCCTTGCGGAATTTTTTTGATTCCGCCTCCGTCCAGGCGAGGTCCGCCTTCAGCTTCGCCGACTTCGGTCCGGCATAGAGGTCATTCAGATTCCAGCGGGGCAGGTCGGTTTTTTTTGCCTTCGGTTTGGGCATTGGTAATCCTTTGTTTTTCTTGGGACCAGGCGATGGTCATGAGAATGCATATAATGGTGGAAATCGCCAACGGCAACGTCAATGATAGACCTCTACGACGGGAGGGAAAGACGAAGATGAGCGAGCGCGACTGGACCAGCCTTCCAGCCATGTTTTTCGATCAGGTAGGCCGATTGGGCGACCGGCCGTTCCTGTGGGCGAAGCGCGGTGGAGACTATAAGCCGCTGAGCTGGGGCGATACCGCGGCCCGCATCACGCCGCTGGCGCGCGGCCTACTGGCGCAAGGCGTGGAAAAAGGCGACCGGGTGATGCTGGTAGCGGAAAACCGCCCGGCCTGGCTGGTCGCCGACATGGCGATCATGTCCATCGGGGCCATCACGGTCCCCGCCTACACCACCAACACCACCAACGACCACCTGCACATCCTGCACGACAGCGGAGCGAAGGGCGCCATCGTGTCGACCCGGAAACTGGCTGAGCAGTTGCTGCCCGCCACCCTGAATGCCCCGGAGCTGAAATTCATCATCGCCATGGACCCGCCCGAATTCTCCCAAGAGCTCAGCCTCCGGGTTCTGCATATGGACGACGTCATCGAACAGGGCCAGCAGGGCCATGCCAATATCATCGAAATGGCCAATCGTGCGGCAAGCGACGATACGGCGTGTATCATCTACACCTCCGGCACCGGGGGCCTGCCGAAGGGCGTCATGCTCAGCCACCGCAATCTCCTGTCCAATTGTGACGGCGCGCGGGAGCGGTTGGTGGAACTGGGCTTAAGCAATGAAGTCTTTCTGTCGTTCCTGCCGCTCAGCCATTCCTACGAACACATGGTCGGGCATTTCTTCCCGATGACCATTGGCGCGGAAATCTACTACGCCCAGGGAGTCGATACCCTGTCCTCCGACATGATCGAGGCCAGGCCAACCATCATGTCCGCCGTGCCCAGGCTTTACGAAACGCTGCATCAGCGCATTTCGGCAGGCGTGCGCAAGGCGGGCGGCTTGAAGGAAAAAATGTTCCTGAAGACAATCGAACTGGGTACCCGGCGATACCAAAACCCGGCCGGCCTTGGCATCGTCGATCACATCACCGACAGGCTTCTCGACAAGCTGGTCCGCGACAAAGTGCGCGCACGCTTCGGCGGGCGGCTGAAGGCCCTGGTGTCCGGCGGCGCACCGCTGAACCCGGATATCGGAATGTTCTTTACGGCGCTTGGACTGCAAATTCTCCAGGGATACGGGCAGACGGAAACGTCGCCGGTGATCAGCGTCAACCGGCCCGGCGACATGAAGCTGCACACCGTCGGGCCGCCGTTGAAGGACGTCGAGGTCAAAATCGCCGACGACGGTGAAATCCTGGCGCGCGGCGACCTGGTTATGCAGGGATACTGGAACAACCAAGAGGCGACCAACGAGGCGATCCGCGACGGCTGGGTGCACACCGGCGACATCGGCCTGATCGACGAAGACGGGCATTTGCAGATCACCGACCGCAAGAAGGACATTATCGTCAATTCCGGCGGCGACAACGTCTCGCCGCAACGGGTCGAAAACATCCTCACCATCGAGCCGGAGATCGCCCAGGCCATGGTTTACGGCGACCGCCACCCGCATCTCGTCGCCGTACTGGTGGCGGATGCGGATTGGCTGGCAGCGCAGGGCGCGGATGCCGAAAAGGCTCTGGTTCCGGTGCTGGAAAGGGTCAACGCGTCGCTTTCCAACATCGAAAAGGTGCGCCGCTTCATCCTCGCCGATGAAGCCTTTTCCGTCGAAAACGAATTGATGACCCCGACCATGAAAATCCGCCGCCACAAGATTCTGAGTCTTTATGGCGAGGCGCTGGAAGTGCTCTACGGCTAAGAACCGCTGGAAGGCCGCTTGCGCACCTGCGTCAGCACCAGGCCCGCCAGGATCACCAGCAGCGCCGTTCCGGTCTGTGGCGACAGGGCCTCGTCCAGGAATGCCGCCCCCCACATTACGGCGAACACCGGAATCAGGTAATTGGAATAGGCGACGAAGCTGGCGCCGCGAAGCTGCACCAGATGGAACAGCACGATGGTCGCCAACGCCGTCGGGAAAAGCCCTAAGAAAACCATCGCCAACAGGCCGTCGGTGTTTGGCTCCAGGGCCCAGGGCCGATCCACGATCAGGGCGGCGGGCGTCATCACCAGGGCGCCCATGATCACCACACCGGCGGAGCGCGCAATCAACGGCGACGGCGGCATGTTGCGGGTCAGGATCACGGTCAACGAATAACAGACCGCGCCGCCGGAAATCGCCAGTTGCCGCCAGACATCGCCGCCCAGCCCTTTGACCGCTTCCGGCCCGACCAGAACCACGACCCCGGTGAAGCCGATAACAACGCCCATCACCTTAAGCGGCGACAAGCGGTCACCTTTGGTGAAGAAGTGCGCCAGCACGATGGTCACAAGCGGCATCACCGCCATCAGGATGGCGGCCTGGCCGCTATCGACGTATTCCTCGCCCCAGTTGATCAGGGTGAACGGCAATCCGTTGCCGAGAATGCCAATCAGCAAACAATAGACCCAGACCCGGCGCACGCGCGGCAGTCCGTCGCCCCGGATAAAGGTGAACGCCGTCAACACCAGGGCGGCGATCAGGATCCGCCCGGCGGTCAGGGTCAACGGCGGGATGGTTTCGACGCCGACCTTGATGGCCGGGAACGAACCGCTCCAGACCACCGCCAGAACGAACAGCATTAGGGAATGACGAAGCATTTTGAGAACCGGGCCCCTCAGGCCCCGTAATAGTCCCGGTACCAGTCCACCAGCCGGGGCAGACCTTCGTCGATGCCGGTCTTCGGCTCGAAGCCGAAATCGCGCTGTGTTTCGGTGATGTCGGCGGCGGTTTCCGGCACGTCGCCGGGTTGCAGGGGCTGAAAGTCGATCTCCGCCTTTTTGCCCAAAGCCTCTTCCAGCAACGAGATATAGCGCATCAGCGGTTCGGACTGGTTATTGCCGATGTTGTAGACACGGCACGGCGCCTTGCCCTCTTCGGAAACAGGCGGCTTGTCGAGGACCGCCAGCACGCCGGCGACGATGTCGTCGATATAGGTGAAATCGCGCCGCATATCGCCATTGTTGAACACCGGGATCGGCTCTCCGGCCAGGATTTTGCGGATAAAGATCATCGCTGCCATGTCGGGCCGTCCCCACGGCCCGTAAACGGTAAAGAAGCGAAGCCCGGTCAGCGGCATGGCGTAAATGTGAGCATAGGAATGCGACAGCAGTTCCATCGACCGCTTGGTCGCCGCATAGACCGACAACGGCGTGTCGACCGGGTCCTGGATGGAGAACGGCAGCTTGGTGTTGGCCCCGTAAACGGAACTGGACGACGCGTAAACGAAATGATCGAGCCGCGCCAGCGTGCGGCAGGTTTCCATAAGCACCAGATGGCCTTCGACGTTGGCGTGGGTATAGGCGAACGGGTCGATCAGCGAATGGCGCACGCCGGCCTGTGACGCCAGGTGCACGACGCGGGTGGTGTCGCCGTGCCTGGCGATCAGGTCTCCCACCGCCTGGCGGTCGGCCACGTCCAACTGCTCGAAGGTGAAGCCCTCCATTTCGCCCAGCACGTCGAGGCGCGCCTGTTTAAGCGTAACGTCATAGTAATCGTTGAGGCTATCGACGCCGACAACCTTATCGCCCCGTTTCAGAAGCGTGCGCGACGTGTGAAAACCGATAAAACCGGCGGCGCCGGTAACCAAGACAGTCATAGATCAGGTATTCCAGAGTTCGTTCAGGTCCCCCCGTATACCCCCTTGGCGGAGAAAAAGCATCCCATTAGGAAAAGGCCGGCCAGCGAGTTGTGTTGGAGGCGGTTGACGAAATGCGGCGCCAAGTCAGGCATTAAACCATGCCGCCATGGTCCTTAAGCACGTTATTCCGGCAATGACAGGGAACGTTTCGGTGGCGGTCACGTTATCAAGTGGAACTTTGGACCTGGTTCGAATCTTCAACGGCAGAGTCCGAGTCGGAATCCAGGAAGGCGGCGAGCTGGCTTGCGCCTTTGAGCATCATCGGGCGCAGGAATTGCGTTATCGCCCGGATATCGCCCTGCAATTTCTCAAGGGCATAGCTGTCATTGGGGCCGATATCGGGCCTGATGGAAAACGTCGTCAATGGGTTGTCCTCATTGGAAAACGTCAACCGCACCTGCCACGGGGCGATAGTCATTTCATCGATCTTCAGGTTTTTCAGGACATCCGACAGCAGACGCACCTGGACGACCGAATCGCAATAGAACCAAACCCGGGGAATTTTCCATAAAGCCCCGCTTGCATCGTTGTGCCCTTCGCACGACCAGCAGGGCTCGAACACGCCCAATTGCTCCAATTCGAAGACCAGCGGCGCGATCCCGCTTTCAATGGGGAAATTGGGGTCCGACGTCATCTGATGGGGAATGTCGGGGCAGTCGCGGGAACACTGGCACGTGCAGGACGTCAGCGAACAGATTGGGCACACCGTCCGGCAATCCGGTCCGCACACCCGGCCCGGGCTTTCCGGCAAGTGTGAAAGCCGCGCCAAATCGGCACGGATTCCGGTATGTTCCCGCCTGTCGGTTTTTCGCCGTTCGATTTTCATATCCGTCCTTCTCCGGTCAATTGGAACCCTCATCGATTCCAATAAACGGGAGCCATACGGCAGAACTGTCAAAAAGCTATGCCCGTATATACAAAATCTACACAATCATCAAGGGTAAACATGAACAAACCCTTTATATTTACATGTAGAACAACAGGTTACGGCCCCACTACTGCCCCGGTTCCCTAACGGTATTTTGCGATTTGAATTGCCGCCCAGGCCTTGCCGATGATTGTAAGCAGCGTGGGGGCGTATTACGGTATTTTCTAAACCAACAGGAACTACAGAATCGGGCGACCGGACCAAGTCATGCTGAATCACGTCACGCTGGACGATAAATACACCCGGGAAGAGGGCCGAATTTTCCTGACCGGGACCCAGGCCCTGGTACGGCTTGCCCTGATGCAGCGCCGCCGCGACCTGGCCGCAGGGTTGAATACCGCCGGATACGTGACCGGTTATCGAGGCTCGCCGCTCGGCGGCATTGACCGGGAATTCGGCCGCGCCGAGGCGCACCTTCGCGACCACCACGTGAAATTCCACCCCGCCGTCAACGAAGACCTGGCGGCCACCGCCCTTTGGGGCAGCCAGCAGCTCAACATTTTCGAAGGCGCGCGCTATGACGGGGTGTTCGGCATCTGGTACGGCAAGGGGCCGGGCGTCGACCGCTCCGGCGACGTTTTCCGCCACGCCAACTTCGCCGGCACGGCCCCCCACGGCGGCGTACTGGCGCTGGCCGGCGACGATCCGGCATGCAAATCCTCGACCGTGCCGAGCCAGAGCGAACACGCCCTGATGGACGCCCACATCCCCATTCTCAACCCCGCCAATGTTCAGGAAATTCTCGACTTCGGTCTCTATGGCTGGGCCATGTCGCGCTATTCGGGATGCTGGGTCGGCATGAAATGCATCACCGATAACATCGACACCACGGCGTCCGTGCTGATTGACCCGGAGCGGGTGAACATCCGCCTCCCGGACGACTTTGATATGCCCGATGGCGGACTGCATATCCGCTGGCCAGACCCGGCGATGGACCAGGAACACCGCCTGCAACGCCACAAGATTTACGCCGCCCTCGCCTTCGCCCGCGCCAACGGCCTCAACCGGGTGACCATGGACTCCGCCCCCGGTTCCGTAAAACCCCGCTTCGGCATTATCTCCACCGGCAAATCCTATCTCGATGTCCTGCAGGCACTGGATGACCTCGGCATCGGCGCGGAGCAGGCCGAACAGATCGGCCTTAGGCTCTTGAAGGTCGGCATGCCGTGGCCGCTGGAAAAGGACGTCATCCGCACCTTCGCCGAAGGCCTGGAGGAAATCCTGGTGGTCGAGGAAAAACGCGCGGTGATGGAAAACCAGATCAAGGAGCAGCTATACAACTGGCGCGCCGACATGCGGCCCCGCGTGGTCGGCAAGTTCAATGAGACGGGCGAATGGATTTTGCCATCCGCCGGAGAGCTGACCCCGGCCCGCATCGCGCGCGTCATCGCCAGGCGCATCGAGGGATTTTCCGTCAGCGACCCGGTCCGCACCCTGATCAATGAGCGCCTGGCGTTTCTGGAGGACAAGGAACGCGCGCTGGAGGCGTCGGCCCCCGGTGTCGAGCGCATCCCGTATTTCTGTTCCGGCTGCCCGCACAACATCTCCACCAAGGTGCCGGAAGGTTCGCGCGCGGCCGCCGGCATCGGCTGCCATTACATGGCCATCTGGATGGACCGGAACACCGCCACCTTCACCCACATGGGCGGTGAAGGCGCCAATTGGTTGGGGCAGGCGCCCTTCACGGATACCAAACACATCTTCGTCAACATCGGCGATGGCACTTATTTTCATTCCGGCATTCTGGCCATCCGCGCCGCCGTCGCGGCGAACGTCAACATCACCTACAAGATTCTCTACAACGACGCCGTCGCCATGACCGGCGGCCAGCCCATGGACGGGCCGCTGGATGTTCCGATGATTTCCGCCCAGGTGCGGGCCGAGGGCGTGGACCGCATCGCCGTGGTGTCCGACGAACCCCATAAATACCCCGTCGGCGCGGACTTCGCCTCCGGCGTGACGTTCCACCACCGCGACGACCTCGACGCCCTGCAGCGCGACCTGCGCAACATTCAAGGCGTGTCGGTGCTGATTTACGATCAGACCTGCGCCGCCGAAAAACGCCGGCGGAGAAAGCGCGGCCTGTATCCCGACCCGGCGGCGCGGCCTTTCATCAACGCCGCCGTCTGCGAGGGCTGTGGCGATTGCGGCGTGCAGTCCAACTGCGTCGCCATCCAGCCCCTGGAAACGGAATTGGGCCGCAAGCGGGCCATCAACCAGTCGTCGTGCAACAAGGACTTCACCTGTATCAAGGGGTTCTGCCCGGCCTTCGTCACCGTGCATGACGCCCAGCCCCGCAAGCCGGACGCCGTAAAGAACAGCCCCCACGAGGCCCAATTCGAGACTATGCCTGATCCCGTTCTGGCCGATGCCGCCTTGCCCTATGGAATCCTCGTCACCGGCATCGGCGGCACCGGGGTCGTCACCGTTGGCGCAATCCTGTCCATGGCGGCGCACTTGGAAGGCAAGGGCGTGTCCGTGCTCGACATCGCCGGCCTGGCGCAGAAAAACGGCGCGGTCTATTCCCATGTCCGCATCTCCGGCGATCCGGAGAAGCTGCACGCCGTGCGACTTGCCGCCGGTGGCGCAAAGCTGCTGATCGGTTGCGACATGGTGGTGTCCGCCAGCGCCGAAGCCCTGGGCAAGCTGAACCCCGGCGTGACCTCGGCGATAGTCAACGCCAACCGGACAATGACATCCAACTTCACCGCCAAGCCGGACCTGGAATTCCCGGAACAAAAATTCCGCGATGCCCTGGCCGAAGCCACCGGCCCCCGGTCCATCCGCTTTGTCGATGCCACCGGGCTGGCGCTGGGGCTGTTGGGCGACGCCATCGCGGCTAATATGTTCATGGTCGGCTATGCCTACCAGAAAGGCCTGCTGCCGGTGTCGGCGGACGCTATCGAGCATGCCCTCGACCTCAACGGCGTCGCCGTCGTATTCAACAAACAGGCCTTCCTCTGGGGTCGGCGCGCCGCGCACGACCTGGACGCCGTGACGGCTCTGCTGCCAGCCGACACCCTTGATGGCCAACCTCCAAAAGGCCATTTCATCGACCGCCGCGCCGCCGATCTTACGCGCTACCAGAACGCCGCTTACGCCCGGCGCTACATGGCACTGGTGGAACGGGTCCATGCGGCGGAAGCTGAGAAAACGCCGGACAAGACGGGCTTAAGCAACGCCGTGGCAAAAGCCTATTTCAAGCTTCTCGCGGTCAAGGACGAATACGAAGTCGCCCGGCTCTATACGGACGGAAGTTTTGAACGCGCCCTGAAACGGGAATTCGAAGGGCCGGTGCGGCTATCCTTCCACATGGCGCCGCCGCTATTTGCCAGACGGGATCCGGCCACCGGAGAATTACAGAAACAGACTTTCGGGCCATCGATATCACGGGGGGTGATGGCGGCCTTCCGCCTGATGGCCGGGCTCAAAGGCCTGCGCGGAACGGCGTTCGATATTTTCGGCTATACCGCAGAGCGCAAAGGGGAACGCCGCATGATCCGCGACTATGAGGCGGTTGTTGAGGAACTGATCCAGGGCCTGGGTCCGGACACCCACGGCCTCGCCGTGGAAATCGCGGGCCTTCCGCTCAGTGTGCGCGGTTTCGGCCACGTCAAGGAACGGAACCGTCTCGACGCCAAGGCTTCTGAAGAACAGCTGCTCGCGGGTTTCCGTAATGGCGCGACGGACCTTAAGGCCGACGCTGCGGAATAATTACATCACATACCACAGCAGCGCCGGCAGGGTCAGGAACGACAGCGCCGTCGAGATTACCACCGTGCCTGCGACCTCTTCGGGCTGGTTGTTGTATTGCAGCGCGAACAGGTAGTTGAACACCGCCACCGGCATGGCGCATTGCAAAATCAAGACGCCCCTGGCCGCGCCCTCCATGCCGAAGATCTCGGCTGTCGCCCAGCCGATGGCGAAGCCGCTGAGGAGGCGCAGTACCGACAAGCCGAAACTGCGCGGCAGGCTGCGGATTCCCAATCCGGCGAGCGAAACGCCCAGCGTGATCAGCATCAGCGGAATGGTCAGCCCGCCGAGAATACGTGTCGTGCTGGCGACCCATTCCGGCGGCGTCGTGCCGGTGTACAGAAACGCCAGCGCCGCGCCGACCGCATACAGCACCGGCAGCCGCACCAGCTTGCGCCACGATGCGGCTCCCGCCGCCACGGCGACGCCAAAGGAAAACATCACCACGACGTTGATGGCGAAGTAGGATATCGCCAGCGCCAACCCCTGTTCGCCGAACGCCAGCAAGGCCAACGGCAACCCCATGTTGCCGACATTGGCGAACGTCAGGGCCGGCAGGAACGCTTTCTGGCTCAGGCCCACCGCCTTCAGGGCCGGAACATAAAGGGCAACGAAGGCGGCCAGGGTGACCAGCGTCGCCAGGGCCATTTCGTTGAAGGCGCCGGGGTCCAGATTGGTTGATGTCAGGGTGTAAAAGGCCAGGCACGGCGTTCCGATATTGACCGACAGCGCCGAAATCAGGTCCGCGTCATAGGGCCGGTTCTGGCGTTTCCAGACGTAGCCGATGGCGGCGCAGACGAAAACCGGTGCGATAACGGAAAATAGCTGGGAAAGCATGTGTCGGGTTCCGGACCGGGGCCCGGCCTATTCGACCCAGGCGATGCGCAGGATATTGGTCGCCCCAGGGGTGCCGAAGGGGACGCCCGCGGTAATCACCAGCGGGTCGCCGACATCGGCGAAGCCTTCACTCTTGGCGATGCGAATGGCCTTGACCACCATGTCGCGGAAAATCTTCAAATCCTCGGTTTTCACCGAATGCACCCCCCAGGCCAGCGCCAGGCGCCGAGCCGTATCGGAGCGGGGCGTCAGGCTCAGCACCGGGACCATCGGGCGTTCCCGCGCACAGCGCAGCGTCGTCGAACCGGTCGACGAAAACGTCACGATGACGCTGGCGGAAATGGTGTGGGCGACCTGGCGGGCGGCGGCGGTGATGGCGTCGGCGGCCGTCGCCTCGGGCGCGTAGCGGTAGGCCTCCATCATCTTACGGTAATGGGGGTCGATTTCCACTTTGTGGATGATGCTGTCCATCATGGCGACGGCTTCGACCGGGTATTCGCCAACCGCCGTTTCCGCCGACAGCATAACCGCATCGGCCCCGTCATAGACGGCGGTGGCCACGTCGGAGGCTTCGGCGCGGGTCGGCGTCGGCGCCTGGACCATGGATTCCAGCATCTGGGTGGCAACGATCACGGGTTTACCGGCGGCGCGGCACGTGAAAACGATTCGTTTCTGCAGGGCGGGCACGTCTTCGGGCGGCACTTCGACACCCAGATCGCCACGCGCCACCATGACGGCGTCCGACAGGTTGACGATTTCATCCAGGTGATCCATGGCCGCCGGTTTTTCCAGCTTGGTCATGACCCCGGCGCGCCCGGCGATCAGCTTGCGGGCCTGGGCGATATCTTCCGGCCTTTGCACGAAGGAAAGCGCCACCCAGTCAACGCCGAGGTCCAGGCCATAGCGCAGGTCTTCCAGGTCCTTCTCCGTCAGCGATGACAGGGGAAGAACGGCGGACGGGACATTGACGCCCTTGTGGTCCGACAGCTTGCCCCCGATGACGATTTCCGTTTCGGCAAAATCCTTTCCGAATTCCAGGACCTTGAGGCGGATTTTTCCGTCATCCAGCAACAGGTCCGTACCCTCTTTAAGGGCTTCGAAGATTTCCGGGTGATGCAGGGGCGCGCGGGTTTCATCGCCGGGCTCGTCCGAAAGGTCGAGACGGAACCGATTGCCCTGCTCCAGCATCACCTTGCCGGTCTTGAAGTTCCCGACCCGAAGTTTCGGCCCCTGGAGATCGAGGAGGATGCCGATGGAGCGGTTATACTTTTCCTCCATGCCGCGGATGATGTCGTAGCGGCGCTTGTGGTCGTCGTGCTTGCCGTGGCTGAAATTCAGGCGAAAAACATCAGCGCCTGCTTCGAACAGGGCGTTGATCATTTCCTCGGAAGACGTTCCGGGTCCGAGGGTGGCTATAATTTTGGCATTGCGTAAGCGTCTCATGACAATAACAGAATACGCCCCGGCTCAAATTAAGCCAGCCTTTATAGGGGGTTCGTCACGTAAATTTCACTTTTACCGATTTTTTTGAGGGGGCGGGCTTACCCGGCTGGCGCGGATCAAATGCAGCCGTTTAAATAATTTCCCCGGCGTTCTTCGTTAACGCAAAGTAAGGTTTTTACGGTACGATCCTGACAACATGATTAAAAACATGCTTTCAAAAGCCCTGCTGTCCGTGGTTATGGACAAAAGTGCGCGCGACACGCTGGAATTCAAAAAGAAAATCCGCGAGGCTGGCCAGACCCTGGCCGAGGAAAAGGCCGCCGCCCGGCTGCCTGACCAACCTGCAGACCCTTCGGAAACCCAAAACCCACCTGCCGCCCCTCCGGCGCAAACGGAACCGCGCGATCCCATCAGTGGCCTGAACCACGAGGAAACCCGCCAGTTGATCGTCGACTCCCTGAAAGCGGCCGAAGATGAATTAGGGGCCAAACCCGAAATGACCGGCGAGCGCCAGGCCTTGATCCGGCAAGCCATGGAAATCCGCGACTCCAAACAGCATGTGCTCGACGACATCAGCGAAGAACAACGCCAGAAACTGACTTTCCTTGCGCTCCAGGCTTTAAAAGGCGACCCGGCCTCCATTGCCGCCCCTAATAGACAAAAAAAGAAAAAACAGGATCAATAACCCTTAAGCGGGATTGCCAACGCCAAATTCCTATTTATGATGACCGGCGGTGAATAAAACCGAATGCACCCGGTTCTTCACTTGCGCATTCGATATGAACCTTTGCCGGCCAGGGAGCCTTCCATGGAACAACAAGCCGAATCCGATGTCCTGAAACAGGAACTCATAGGCTTGTTCAAATACCTGCAGCGGGTACGCGAAGAAATCGCAGCCATCAACAGGCCGGCGGACGAACAGCTTCATTTCGACAGCATGTCCGATCAGTTGGACGCCATCGTCAAGGCCACCGAAGAGGCCACCAACACGATCATGGAGTGTATGGAAAAGAACGACGAAGCCGTTGATGAATTGCGCAAAACCATCACCGACGAAGCGCAATTGGCGCTACTGGATAAAATTTCCAATAACGGAAACGATGTTTTCGAGGCCTGTTCCTTCCAGGACATCACCGGCCAACGGGTGACCAAGGTCATCAAGTCGGTGACCTATGTGGAAGACCGGGTCAACGCCCTTATCAGCGTCTGGGGCAAGGATGAAATCGACAAGATCGAGGTCAAGCCCGAAGTGGAAATGACCGAGGATGAAAAACTGCTGCGCGGTCCGGCCCTTGAAGGGGAAGGCATTTCGCAGGACGAGATCGACAAACTTTTTGACTAGGCTTGATTAGAGATGAGGACCTTCCATGATCCGTCTGGGAATTTTACTATTTACTATATTGTTTGGAGGAATGGCGATGAATGACGCCGCCGAAGCCGGAGATCCGGAGAACACACTGTTAATGGAGCTCAAGGACGGGACGGCGGTGATTGAGATGCGCCCCGATCTGGCGCCGAAACATGTCGCCCGCATCAAGGAATTGGCGCGCGAAAAATTTTACGACGGCCTGACCTTCCACCGGGTCATCGGCGGCTTCATGGCCCAGGGCGGCGACCCCAAGGGCAATGGCACTGGCGGTTCCGGACAGAATATCCCGGCCGAATTTTCCGACGAGCCCCACGTCCGTGGCATCGTCTCCATGGCCCGTGCCCAAGACCCGAACAGCGCCGACAGCCAGTTTTTCATCGTCCTCGCGGCATCGCGCTTCCTCGACGGTCAATATACCGTCTGGGGCAAAGTGGTGGAGGGCATGGAATTCGTCGGCAAGATCAAGCGCGGCGACAAGGCCCGGAACGGCTCCGTCGACGACCCGGACAAGATCATCTCCCTGCGCGTTGCCGCCGACGCCAAATAATTTTGCTCTAAGCGGATTGGCCTGATGCAGGCGCCGGCTCGATTGTCAGGGGTACGGCGCTTTTGATGTGCAGATCGCGTTGCGGGTACGGAAAGGCGATATCGTGTTCGGCGAACTTTTCCCAGACGCCCAGCAGAATGGCGCTTTTAACGTTGCCCAGACCGTTGCGGGGATCGTTGATCCAGACCCGAAGTTCCAGATTGACGGCGTTATCGCCGAAGCCGGTCAACTGACACGCCGGCGCGGGCTCCGCCAACACCCGTTCGACATCGTTTGCCGCTTCGATGACGATTTCGATCGCCTTTTTCACGTCGGTCTCGTAGGCGACGCCAATGGGCAGACGAAGACGCACCAGCCGGTTGGAAAAGGACCAGTTTTCCACCCGTTGCGAGATTAGTTCCTCGTTCGGGATCAGGTGCTCAATGCCGTCGCGCGTAATCACCGAGACATACCGTGCGCTCAAGGCATTGATCCAGCCGTAGGTCTCGCCGATGGCGATGACGTCGCCCGGTTTGACGGACCGGTCCATCAGCAGAATGAAGCCGCTGATGAGGTTGGAAAACACCTTTTGCAGACCGAATCCGATACCGAGGCCGATGGCGCCGGAGAACAGCGCCAGCGCCGTCAGGTCGATGCCGACGGAGTCCATAGCCACGACGACGGCGATGGTAAAGAGAAGAACCCGGAACAGCTTGCCGAACAGAACTCCGGCGGCAGGCGTCACGCCGGGCATGACGCTGAGGCGGCGTTCCAAAAGGTGCGAGAAATACCCCGCCAGCCACAACAGGACGCCAAGTGCTATGATGGCCTTGAATACGCCCAAGATGGAAATCCGCACCAAACCGATATTCAGCGCCATGGAATCCAGCACCGTCATGGTCGGATCCAAAAGGCCGGTGATGTTGAGCGCGGCGATGGTCCAGGCGGCGACGGCGACGGCTCTGGCCCAGGCGGTGTGGCGAATAAGGGTTGATGCCAGACGGATGATGATCCACGCCGTCAGCAGGCTGACGACGATACGGATTACATGGTTGGCCCAGCCCGCATTATGCGCCGCGACAACGGAGAACCACTGCAGCACCAGCCAGACAACCGGCAGGCTAAGCGGGGCCAGGACTTCCGTGGCGGGACGGACGAAACGGTTGTACCAGAGCGTGTCCATGCCCTTTTCCAGCAGCCGGCTGAACCGTTCGGCGCTGAGTTTGGCAATGACAAAGGCCGCCGCGATAACGGCGAACTGGATGACAGCGCTGAGAACAAAAATATTCGCACGGGACCAAGCCGTTATTTCGGCGATCCTGGCCTCGATGAATGCGGGATCGAAAAACTGTTCCAAAGGCACCCCTATGCAGGCCCCGCGCCTGCGGCCAAAAAAAACGCCTGCGGCTCAAAATGCGCCAGCGAAGGTCAAGAATAAGCCAGCACAGGGGTTGCACGCCACACGAGGCCCCGAAAAGACGGTTTGCCAATGGGTTAGGGTAAGGCTCGGGAAAGGGAAAAGCCGAGAAACGTGCGACTCGGAGTAAAGACTCTAAGCGCCGATCGCACCTTCGATGGCGTCAAGCGCGGCTTGCGCCTTCGTGCCGTCAGGCCCGCCGGCCTGCGCCATGTCGGGCCGCCCGCCGCCGCCCTTGCCGCCGACTGCGGCCGAGCCTGCGCGGACGAGATCGACGGCACTGATGGTTCCCGTCAGGTCATCCGTAACGCCAACGACGACCGACGCCTTGCCATCGTCCACCGAGACCAGGGCCACGACGCCGGAGCCGACCTGTTTTTTCAGGTCATCGGCGAGACTTTTCAGTTCCTTGGCCGGCATGCCGTCGAGCAGGCGCGGCAGGTATTTGACGCCATTAACATCTTTGCTATCAGCATCCCCGCCGCCGGTTCCGTCGCCCCCACCCGTCGCCATTTCGCGCCGCGCCGCCTTGAGATCGGCTTCAAGCTGGCGGCGTTCGTCCATCAGGGCCTGGACCCGGCCGGGCACGTCGGCGGGCTGTACTTTCAACGTCGCCGCCGTTTGCAGAAGCGTCTGCTCGGCCTCGGCGAAGTAGGCACGCGCACCGTCGCCGGTCAACGCCTCGATACGGCGAACGCCGGACGCCACCGCGCCTTCGCTGACGACCTTAAGGACGCCGATATCGCCGGTGCGCCGGACGTGGGTGCCGCCGCACAATTCCGTGGAAAACGCCCCTTCCCCTTCGCCCTCCCCGGATTTACCCATGGACACCACCCGCACCTCTTCGCCGTATTTCTCGCCGAACAGCGCCATGGCGCCGGCCTCAACGGCGGCGGCGGGTTCCATCAGATGAGTTTGGACCTCTGCGTTGAGGGCGATCTGCCGGATGACAGCCTCTTCCACATCGGCCAGTTCATCCGGCTCAAGGACCTTGGGGTGGCTGATGTCGAAGCGCAGCCTGTCGGCGGCCACCAGGGAACCTTTCTGAGTCACATGATCGCCCAGCCGTTTGCGGAGCGCGGCATGCAGAAGGTGCGTCGCGGAATGGTTGGCGCGCACACGGCTCCGCCGGGCGCCGTCGACGTCCAGACGCACGTCGTCGCCGACACGGATCGCGCCGTCCTCAACGCGGCCCATGTGGACAAACACACCATCGACTTTTTTCTTAACGTCGCTGACCGTGAAGGTTCCGCTGCCGGTAACGGACGCGAGGCTCCCCGTGTCGCCGACCTGGCCGCCGGATTCGCCGTAAAACGGCGTCTGGTTGACGATCACGCAGGCCTCAATGCCGGCCTTGGCTTCATCGACGCGCTTGCCGTCCACCACCAGGGCGGTGACAAGGCCTTCCGCCTGTTCGGTTTCGTAGCCGAGAAACTCCGTCGCGCCGAGGTCTTCCTTGATTTCGAACCAGATGGTTTCCGTCGCCGCATCACCGGAGCCGGACCAGGCCTTGCGGGCATCTTCGCGCTGGCGCTCCATGGCCGCATTGAAGCCGTCATTGTCCACTTGCATGCCCTTGGTGCGCAGCGCGTCTTCGGTCAGGTCGAGGGGAAAGCCGTAGGTGTCGTACAGTTTGAATGCGGTTTCGCCGTCCAGCACGCCGCCTTCGTCCAGCCCGGCGGTTTCTTCGTCGAGCAGCTTGAGCCCCCGGTCCAGCGTCTTCTTGAAGCGGGTTTCCTCCAGTTTGAAGGTTTCCGTAATCAATGGCTCGGCGCGAATAAGGTCTGCATAGGCATGGCCCATTTCCGTCACCAACGCCGGCACCAGCCGCCACATCAGGGGTTCTTCACAGCCCATGAGATGGGCATGGCGCATGGCCCGGCGCATGATCCGTCTCAACACGTAACCGCGCCCTTCGTTGGACGGCATGACGCCGTCGGCCATCAAAAAGCTGCACGCCCGCAGATGATCGGCGATGACCCGGTGGGATATGTTGTGCTCGCCCATGGGCTCGGTATTGGAGGCCTCCGCCGAGGCCTCGATGAGGGTCTTGAACATGTCGATTTCGTAGTTGTCGTGGGTGCCCTGCATGACGGCGGCGATGCGTTCCAGCCCCATGCCGGTGTCGATGGAGGGTTTCGGCAGATCGACGCGTTGTTCCGGGGTCTGTTGTTCGTACTGCATGAACACCAGATTCCAGATTTCGATGAAGCGGTCGCCGTCTTCGTCCGGACTGCCGGGGGGGCCGCCCGGAATATGGTCGCCGTGATCGTAGAAAATTTCCGAACACGGCCCGCACGGCCCGGTGTCGCCCATGGCCCAGAAGTTGTCCGACGTGGCGATACGCAAAATGCGCTCTTCGGGCAGCCCGGCGATTTTCTTCCACAGATCAAACGCCTGATCGTCGTCCGCGTAGACGGTGACCAGAAGCTTGTCTTTGGCCAGGCCGAAGTCCCTGGTCACCAGGTCCCACGACAGTTCGATGGCCTGGTCCTTGAAGTAGTCGCCGAACGAGAAGTTGCCCAGCATCTCGAAAAACGTGTGGTGGCGCGCCGTGTAGCCGACGTTTTCCAGGTCGTTGTGCTTGCCCCCGGCGCGGACGCATTTCTGCGACGTCACCGCGCGGTCATAAGGCCGGGTCTCGTTGCCGGTGAAGACGTTCTTGAACTGCACCATGCCGGCGTTGACGAACATCAACGTCGGATCGTTCAAGGGCACTAAAGGCGACGAGGCAACGACTTCGTGGCCGTGGCCGGCGAAGTAGTCGAGAAACGCCTTGCGGATATCATTGACCGTTTGCATGGGGGGTAATTTAGGGGGCGGGTGCTGAGAAATAAACGCCTTTGGTGGAGAAAGGCGGGTATTTCTTCCGCCGCATATTAAAACGGCCTTCCCGTCAGCAAAACGGCCCCTCTCCGGAACGGAGAAGGGCCGCGGTATTGCTGGAGGATATTTAACCCGATCAGGAGGCTTCGGGCGTATCTTTTTCAGACGCGGAGTCGGGGTCTGCATCCGTGCCGCCGTCTTTAACGTTTTCGCCATCTTCTCCGTCTTTGGGCGTGTCGTCTTCGTGGCCGATCATCATTTCCTCGGCGATGTCTTCCGCGTTCTGGCGGATCAGGGCCTCGATCTGGTTGGCGATTTCGGGGTTTTGCTTGAGGTAGGTCTTGGCGTTTTCCCGTCCCTGGCCGATGCGTTCGGAATTGTACGAGAACCAGGAGCCGGATTTCTCGATAAACCCTTTCAGGACGCCGAGATCCAGGATTTCGCCCAGCTTGGAAATGCCCTCGCCGTACATGATGTCGAATTCGACCATCTTGAACGGCGGCGCCAGCTTGTTCTTGACCACCTTGACCCGGGTCTGGTTGCCGACCACTTCGTCGCGGTCCTTGATGGCGCCGATGCGGCGGATTTCCATGCGGATCGAGGAATAGAATTTGAGCGCGTTGCCGCCCGTCGTGGTTTCCGGGTTGCCGAACATGACGCCGATCTTGATGCGAATCTGGTTGATGAAAATGATCGTCGTGTTGGACTTGGAGACGGAGCCGGTCAGCTTGCGCAGCGCCTGACTCATCAGGCGGGCCTGCAGGCCGACATGATGGTCGCCCATTTCACCTTCCAGTTCGGCCTTCGGCACCAGGGCGGCGACGCTGTCGATCACCAACACGTCGACGGCCCCGGAACGGACCAGGGTGTCGGCAATTTCCAGCGCCTGTTCGCCGCTGTCAGGCTGCGAAATCAGCAGATTTTCGACATCGACGCCGAGTTTCTTGGCGTAAATCGGATCGAGCGCGTGTTCGGCGTCGATAAAGGCGCAGGTGCCGCCAATCTTCTGGGCTTCCGCCACCGCGTGCAGCGACAGCGTCGTCTTGCCGGAGCTTTCCGGCCCGTAAATTTCGATCACCCGGCCACGCGGCAGGCCGCCGATTCCGAGCGCGATATCCAGGTTGATGGAACCGGACGAAAAGACTTCCGTCTGCACCACCTCACGCTGGCCCAAACGCATGACGGAGCCCTTGCCGAAGGCGCGTTCGATCTGAGTGACCGCCGCCTCCAGGGCCTTGCTCTTGTTTGCGGAGTCTTTTTCCTTGTCTTTTTCCACGAGGCGCAACGGTGCTTCCGACATGATTGGATCCTTCCTTATTTCACATGTTCTTCAATGGTTCAACGAATGCTGTTCCCACAAAAGTACATGTTTTGTTCTCATTGGCAAGTGGATTTTTTAACCTACTGAAAATAAATATTTTTTCAGTCTATGTTCCTTTTATATTCTAATAAATTTTGAACTACCAAACACAGCCTTACTGTCTCCCCCATTGGTCGTAACACAACACCTAACCGACATTAGGATTCAACTTCGAGATTTGACCGGGGATGAGGAGTACACACCACTTGATCACAACCCCGATTTTTCCAAAATTCTCGTATTCAAACAAACTGATTTAGAAGATGATGCCGCCGATGCCATAACGGCATCTAGTTATGCCCTGGACCTGCACTTTCTGTTTTCTTCTGTACCGTCAATGCACGATACCACGCGAGACGAGCTATTGAGTCAGCCTCTAATTCAGCAACACTTTGAGAAGTTCTCTCTTCAAGGCTCTCCGTAGCAACCTCACGAACAGCTTGGATAAAACTGTCACGGTCGATTCGATCAGCCTCTGAGCCATTGGTTTCTGCCATTTTTGGCTCCTATTTCGAGAATCTAGCTTGTTCAGTCAGCTATATAAACGCGATTTTGAAGAACTCCGGGGCGGGGTTTTTGAATGCAACAGGGATATCCGGCGGCGACGGCAGAGGACCTAGCCCTCCATCACGCCCTTCACCGCCGCCGCCAGCCCCTTCAGGCTGAACGGCTTGGGCAGAAAATGGATCGTCGGGTCGCGCTCGATTTCGTCGCGGAAGACGTCTTCGGCGTAGCCCGACATTAAAATCACCTTCACGTCGGGCAGTTCGTGGCGCACCAGTCCGACCAGGGTATTTCCGTCCATGCCGGGCATCACCACGTCTGAAATGATCAGGTCGATGGTCCCGTCGGCGGAGTTCAGGACATCGAGCGCGCTTTCTCCGTTTTCCGCCTCCAGCACCGTATAGCCCTTGTTGCGGAGTGCGCGTGCGCCGAACAGGCGGACCGCGTCTTCGTCCTCGACCAGAAGCACCGTGCCCGACCCGGTCAGGTCGCCCTTGCCCTCCGCCGCGTCCAGGGAAGACACACGGGGCGGTGCCTCGCCGGCGGCCAGGTCCTTGGCCTCGTCGTCTTCGGTGTATTTGGGCATATAGATGCTGAACGTGGTGCCCTCGCCCGGCGCGCTGTCGACGAAAATAAAGCCGCCGGTCTGATGCACGATGCCATACACCGTGGAGAGTCCCAGTCCGGTTCCCGCCCCGACCTCCTTGGTCGAGAAGAACGGCTCGAAAATCCTCTCCATATCTTCCTTGCGGATGCCGGTGCCGGTGTCGGACACCCGGATCAGGACATAGGGCCCCCTGGGCATCAGGTCATGGCCGCGCTGTACGGGTGCATCCAGGACCAGAGACGACGTCGTCAGCGTCAACTCGCCGCCGCCCGGCATGGCGTCGCGCGCATTGACCGCGAGGTTGATAATGACTTGGTCGAACTGGCCCCGGTCGACCTTGATGGCGCCTAAATCCTTGCCGTGTTCCAGCTTGAGCGCGATCTTCTCGCCGATCAGCCGGCCCAAAAGCGTGGTCAGTTCATTCAGGGTTTCGGTCACGTCGAGCTGCACCAACGCCAGCGCCTGCTTACGCGAAAAGGCGAGAAGCTGGCGCACCAGGTTGGTCGCCCGGCTGGCGTTCTGTCGGATCTGCTGGATATCGGCGAAGTCCGGGTCGCCGGGACCATGGCGCGCCAGGAGCAGGTCCGAAAACCCGATCATCGCCGTCAGCAGATTGTTGAAATCATGCGCCACGCCGCCTGCAAGCTGTCCGACGGCGTCCATTTTCTGAGACTGGGCGAACTGGACTTCCAGGTTTATCTGTTCCGTGGTGTCGATGAAATGCAGCGCCAGCCCCGACAGCTCGCCTTCGGCGTTTTCCAGCCGGCTGGCGTAGAGCGACGCCATCAGCTCGCGTTCCCGCGCGCCGGGCATGCGGACTTCCATATGCGTCGCCCTAGCCGTACCCATGACAACCTTG
This sequence comes from Alphaproteobacteria bacterium, assembly GCA_014382345.1. Lineage (GTDB taxonomy): Bacteria > Pseudomonadota > Alphaproteobacteria > Rhodospirillales > Casp-alpha2 > Casp-alpha2. Next base: position 35,823 of record JACNJX010000044.1, on the reverse strand, counting down.
GACAGCGCCGCCGCGATATCGCCCCGGTCCTCCTTGGCCACCCGATCGGCAAAGGGAAGCCCGATCAGGTCTTCCGGGTTGAGTCCGATGAGCTTCAAAAAAGCCCGGTTGCATTCGGCGATGTTGCCCTGCAAATCGAGCAGCACGATGCCCACCGGGGCCTCGTCGAACAGCCAGTGCAGCCGAATTTCCGAACTGCCGCCATCGCCCCCGACCCCCTCGCCTTCCGCGCCGGCGTCGCGGTATCGCCAGTCGGCGCTTCGAAGCACCACGCAGCGGCTGTAGGCGGGCCGCTCTCCATCTCCCGCGTGCAGGGATTGGATCACCCAGCCCGAAAACGTGCCGCCGTCGCGGCGTTTAAAGGAAACGGTGGCGGCGTTGATACCGGCAGCGCGTTTGTCCTCGCCGGGGCTCATGTATTGGTCCAGGGGCTGGCCGGCCATGTCCTCAGGACCGCTGTCCAGCCATTGCGCCAGGGTCTGATTGACGTATAGGAAGTGCCCGCTGGCATCGGCGGAAAAGAAGCCGACCGGCAACATATCCAGGAAATCGGCGAGATGAGTTTCCTCCTCGCGGCGGATGGTGTCCATCTCACGCCCGGCGGTAATATCCTCGGCCCGCCAAAGCGCACCGGGGCCGTCCGCCTTGTGGCCGGCCCGGGTTACCGGGCTGACGGTGAGGCGGCGCCATTCCACCTGTCCTGAGCCGATGGCGACGGGAAATTCCTCGTGTCCGGCGATGCCCGCTTCGGCGGTGACGGCGAGGCGCTGAAAGGCCGCCAGCGCCGTTGCATCGCCGTTGAGCGCGCCGGCGATGGCGTCCAGCGACTTCACCCGCCCCGAGCCATTTTCGGCGGCCATGCGAAAGAGCCGGTGAAAGGACGGGTTGGAATACACGAACCGTCCATTACCAGCGGTCATCAACAGCCCTTCGCCGGATTCATCGGCTGCGGCGCGCAACAGCCGGGACGCCGAATCCCTGGCCTTCGCCGCGCCCAAGGCCCAGGCTAGGCCGGCAAAAGCCAACAGCGCGAAGCCGGAGACATAGAGTGCCTGAACGGAGGTCTCCTGGCCCTTGAGATGCAGGAACGCCGCCGCCCCCGCCAACAGCACGGTCAGCAGAGCCCACAACAGCGGCAGGCGAATCAGCCAGCGAATCGGGCCGCCCGCCGGTTTTGCCCTGGGCGCCAGCGTGTTCGCGTGATATCCTTGAGACCCCTTCACCCCCATACTCCACTTAAGTCTTCCGCTTGATTTCCGTTTGCGCCCGGCCACTCGACCGTTTCAACGATGCTTTATTGTAGCGGCGCTTGGCCACCGGTTGAAGGGTCTGCGCCCGGCAGTTCGCCCCGTTGGCGCATGACGAAGCCGATAACCTCGGCCACCGCCTTGAAATGTTCGGCGGGAATTTCCTCGTCGATATCGACGCCCGCATAGAGCGCACGCGCCAGGGGCGGGTTTTCCACCAGGGGCACGTCGTTGGCCTCGGCGACTTCCCGGATGCGCATAGCCAGGTGATCGACGCCCTTGGCGACCAGCTTGGGCGCCGCCATTTCATCCATCTTGTATTGCAGGGCGATGGAATAGTGGGTCGGGTTGGTGATGATCACGTCGGCGTCTGGAACGGCGCTCATCATGCGCTGCTGAGCGCGTTCGGTGCGGATTTTCCGAATCCGCGCCTTCACGTGCGGATCGCCTTCCGATTGCTTGTGCTCGTCCTTCACTTCCTGCTTCGACATGCGCATGCGCTTGGTAAAGCGGTGCTTTTGAAACGCGAAATCCATGGCCGCAACCAGGGTCATCACCCCCAGCGTACCTGCCGACAGCACGGTCGCGATGATGAAAATACGGTCCATGGACTGGACAATTTCCATGCGGGGAAACAGCGTCAGGTCGGTCAGCCACGGCAGCGCCAGAAGAAAAGACACCACGCCGACGGCGACAAGCTTCAATATCCCCTTGAGAAATTCCATGAGCGCGCGCTGCGAAAACATCCGCTTCGTGCCCTTGAGGACGGAAATCTTGGACAGGTCGAATTTCACCTTTTCCGGCGAAAACATCAGCCCGAACTGGGCAACATTGGAAGCAATGCCGAGAATCAGCAAAAGCCCAAGCAAAGGCGCCAGCAAAAGCCCGACGTTCGACGTCACGTCGGCCATGGTCAGGAGCAGATGTTCGAAATCGATCGGAATGGCATGCGGACTTTGCACGAAGGGTATGGCCACCTGGCGGATGCCGCTGGCGATGGTCGGGCCCATGAAGATCAGCCCGGCGGTACCGCCCAGCAGGATCATCCACGTCTTGAGCTCCTGGGATTGGGCGACGTCGCCTTTCTCCCGGGCTTTCGAAAGCTTTCGCTCTGATGGGTCTTCTGTTTTTTGTGAGTCGTCGTCTTCTTCGGCCATGTTCCGTCCTTGCTATTGGCCTTCCCGGGACATTCCTGAGGAGCCTTCCCAGGATCCACCTGCCCAATTTAGCGGCCAAAGCGTTAAGGCAAGATGAAGTTCTGATAGGCTTCCCCGAAATTCTGCAAGAACACCAGCATGATGCCGGTCAGGGTGATCGCCAGAACCCATATCTGCAACCCGATCTGGACCGGCAAACCGAAGAAGAAGACCTGTAGTTGCGGCATCAGGCGGCCCAGCAGGCCGAGGCCGATGTAATAGGTCAGCCCGACGATGACGACGGGCGCCGCCAAACGGAGCCCGAGCGCGAAACTGTCGGCCACCCGGCGGCCCAGAATATTAACCATATCGCCCATCGGCAGCGCCCGGCCCGGTTCCATCAGCGTATAGCTGTCGGCAAGGGCGCGCAGCATCATGTGATGCAGGTCGGCACTGAAAATAAGAACCGTGCCCATAATCAACAGGAAACTGGCGACGGTGGAGCTTTGCTGCTCGGCGATGGGGTCCTGGATCATCGCATTGGCCATGGACGACATGTAGGAAATCACCGTACCCGCCGTCTGCAGGGCGCCGATCAGGATGCGGGCGATAGCGCCGAAAAACAGGCCGATCAAAAATTCCCCGCCGATCAGCATCGCCATGCCGGCGACACTCGGCGGACGCACCGGAAGCCCGGCGATCAAAACCGGCGTCATGACGAAGCTGATAGCAAGGGCAATGCCTAAACGCAGGCGGACGGGAACGAAGCCTGCGCTGAACCCCGGCATGATGGCCAGCGCCGTCCCGATGCGCGTAAAAATAAGGAAAAAACCGAAAATATTGAGGGTGAGGATTTCTTCCAACATGCCCCGAAATTACCCCCCCCGTTACCCCAGCGTGACGATCAGGCCGAACAGTTCCTGGGAAAATTCGATCAGCGTCGTCATCATGAACGGCAGGAACAACAGAATTGAAAAGAAGATGACGACGATCTTGGGAACGAACGTCAGAGTCATTTCCTGAATGGTGGTCAGCGCCTGAAACAGCGCGATGACAAGCCCGATTAAAAGACCCGCGCCCATGATAGGGGCCGACAACTTCAGGACCACCCAAATACCGTTTCGGCCAATTTCCAGAACGGAGGCCTCGTCCACCGGAATCCCCTAACCGCGATGTTTCGAATTACGCCAAAGCCGGGTACCTGCCCCGGTCCCTGGAAAGCTCGCCTAGATGGGCATGCGGATGATGTCCTTGTAGGCGTCCAGGACCTTGTCGCGAATCGTTACCACAGTCTGTAACGTAACTTCGGCTTCCGCAACCGCCGTGACGACCTGGCCGATATCGGCACGTTCGGCGACGCCGGCGATGGAAAGTTGTTCGCTGCGCTCGCCGATCTTCTTGGCTTCATTGATGGCGCCCTTGACCAGATCGGCGAATTCGCTTCCCGATGGACCGGCGGAGATTTCCTCTTTGGCGGAGCCGCCGCCTTTGACGGCGTCGTTATAGGCATTGATCGCGGTGGTGATACTTGTCAACGGAGCGGACATATATGTTTCCTACTCTCTCTCTTGGTTATCTGTTTTCCCGTTCTTTATCAGGCTCTTGTACTAACGCAGCAGCTCGATGGTCTGGTTCAGCATGCCCTTGGAAACCTTAATGGCGTTGAGGTTGGCCTCGTAGGACCGTTGCGCCTCGCGCATATCGGTCATTTCGATCAGGGTGTTGACGTTCGGCGTCTTCACGTAGCCATCAACGTCGGCAGCCGGGTGGCTCGGTTCATAGCGTTTGTTGAAATCGGAGCGGTCGGGCTGAACCTTGCCCGTGCGCACCGTTTTCAGGCCGATCGACCGGTCGAGGACATTCTTGAAGGAAATGACCTGACGCCGGTAGGGATTTTTGCCGGGTTCCTGCGGCAGGGAATTGGCGTTGGCGAGGTTTTGCGAGATCACGCGAAGACGGTTGCCTTGTGCGCGCATGCCGGCGCCGGAAATCCGCATTGTCTTGATGATGTCGTCCATAAATCTAATCCTTAAGAATTCGGTGACCGAAAAATCCTGCTCAGCGGCGGCCGAGGGCTGTTTTGATCATGCCGAGATGCTTTTTGTACAATTGGGTGGCCAGGCGGTAATTGACCGATGATTCGCTCATTTTCGCCATCTGCTCTTCGAGCACGACGGAGTTTCCGTTGGTAGCGGTCTCATACGGGTTGCGGATTTCCTGGGAGCCGAATTCCGTCGTTCGCTTGGGCTGCCCCCGAAGGTGGCTCCCCGACGTCGCCGCCATGGTGAGACTTGCGCTTTCCTTGCGGACCATCTCCTTGAACTGAAAGGCCTTGATGTCCCGGGCCTTGTAACCGGGGGTATCCGCATTGGCGATGTTCTGCGACAAGACCTCCTGGCGATGGCCCAGCCAGGCCATGCGTTTCTTGACGATGCTAAAAAAGGGGACGCTGGATAAATCCATAACCCTGATGCCTTTAAACTGTTTTCCCGTTCCAGGCGCAGCTGCAAATTTTTCGCAATGCACGACTCACAGGCCACGACTAGGCATTATCTGCCGGGTTTCTTAACAATTGGTAAAACCGGGTTGGTTAAAAGGTACGCCCCCAGTTGGCCTCCCGAGTCGGCCACAAGGTCCCTTCCTGGCCGGAAACCGGCCCCGGAATAGCCTCCCCCGAAATGGAAATAATTCGTTTAATAACATGGCATTGCCATTCCCCCGCCGGTTAAGTGATTTTTAAGGCCGGTGCGTCACGGTTATAGTGGTTCCAGTGTTTAACGCCGTTCCCTGGCAGAACGGAGCGAAAGAGGCACCTTGTCGACATCCGAAAAAGACCATGAAGGCGAAGACAACAAGCAGGCCGTGGCTGTCGCGCTCGCGCACGACCTGAAGAATGGTCGCCCGCCCCGCATGGTCGCCGGCGGCCGCGGCCGCATTGCCGAGCAGATTTTGGAGATCGCTTTTGCCAACGGCGTCAGGGTCCGTGAAGACGCGGACCTGGCGCAGTTGTTGAGTTCCATTGATATCGACAGCGAAATCCCCGTCGAAGCCTTCGCCGCCGTCGCCGAAATCCTCACCTATGTATATCAGGCCAATGCCGGCTTTTCCGCGCCCGGCGACATGGGCGCACCACAGGATGGCGGTTTGTCCGCTTTATGGCCCAAGGAGCCAGAACCATGACCCCTCCCGATACCCCCACCAACGACAACAATACCGCCAGCCTGAGAGACGGCATCGCCACCCTGGCGGGCGAAATCCTGGCCGCCCGCGGTGAGGTTGCCGCCGGCAACGATATCGAACTCGGCAGCTTCATGACCAAGGTCAGCGCCTTTTGCGCGGCCATCTCCGCCAACCCGCCTTCGGATGCGGACGCCCCGATGATTATGACCTCCATCGAGGGGCTGGTGAACGACCTCAATGACCTGGGCCGGGAGTTGGCCGAGTTGCAAGCCAGCCGCGACGCGGCCAAAGACAACACGTAAGAGCGACGATTAAAAACCATGGAATTTTCCGAGTATCTCCGATTTTTTCTGGCACTGGTCTTCGTCATCGGATTGATCGGCGCCGCCGCAGCCATGGCCAGACGCATGGGCTTTGGCTTTCCGTCCCAGGCCATAAAGAAATCCACCAACCGGAGGCTTGCGGTCGTTGAGGCGGCCCCCCTGGACGGACGCCGCCGCATGGTCCTGATCCGGCGCGACGATACCGAGCATCTGCTGGTGCTGAGCCCGAACGGTGAAACCGTCATCGAAAGCGGAATTCGGGCGAAACCGGAACCGGACGGAACGTCCACCGGCGGAAACAATCCCGAGGACCAGGCATGATCCTTGCCAAATTCCGGGCCAAATTCCGGGCCAAACCCCGGGTCAAACCCCGCTCTTCTTCACTGAAGCCTCTGCTTTTGGCCTTCGTTGGCGCGTCGGCGCTGAGCCTGGCGCTCGCAGCGGTTCTGGTGTGGACGGCGGATCCGGCGGCCGCGCAAAGCCTGTCTCTGGACCTCGGCGGAGACGCCACGGGTGGCGAAACAACGGCCCGGGTCATCCAGATCATCGCCCTGGTGACCGTCCTCAGCCTGGCGCCGTCGATCCTGGTCATGATGACGTCGTTCGTGCGCATCATCGTTGTTCTATCGTTTCTGCGCACGGCGCTCGGCACCCAGCAGACGCCGCCCAACCAGGTCTTGATCAGCCTGGCGCTGTTCCTAACCCTGTTCGTGATGATGCCGGTTTTCGAGAAAACCTTTGATCAGGGTATCAAGCCTCTGATCGAGGGCGAGATCGAAGAAGCCGAGGCTTTCAAGCGCTCCGTTCAGCCGTTTCGCGCCTTCATGTTGTCCCATGTGCGCGAGCAGGATATCGCACTGTTCGTCGACATCGCGAAAATTCCCGACGCAGAGGTCAAAAAGGAAATGCCCATGCGGGTGTTGATCCCGGCATTCGTGATTTCCGAACTGCGCCGCGCCTTCGAGATCGGCTTTCTGGTTTTTGTACCGTTCCTGATTATCGACATGGTGGTGGCGTCGGTGCTGATGTCCATGGGCATGATGATGCTGCCGCCGATCATCATAGCCCTGCCGTTCAAGATCATCTTTTTCGTGCTGGTCGACGGCTGGTACATGATCGTCGGCTCACTGGTGCGCAGCTTCGGCTGATAGCTGGCCCCTTTTTCCTATAGGCTTGAACCTTTACGCCTGCGGCGGCGTACGGGACGGTTGTTGTCCGGGTACGGCGTTATCACCCGCCGGGGGCGTGGTTTTCGGGGCTTCCGGCGTTTGCTTGCCCTTCTGAAGGCCCGGGTTGCGGCCAGCGCGTTTGGGCCGCGCCGCCGGCGGCACCAGTTCGCTCAGGTTTTCCTTCTTCAAGCGTTCGCGGTAGGCGGCCATGAAGGTTACGAAGTTTTCCGCTTCCTTGACATTGGAGCGCACCTGACCGGGGTCCAAAAGCCCCAAGGACCTCTGCGAAACAATCAGGTTGAAGGCGTTTTTCAGCCTGTTTTTGGCCATGCCTGTGGAAAAATCGCTGCGCGCCCGGCCAAGGGCCCGTTCATTTCCGGATAAGGTCAAGGCGATGGCGTAATTCAGAACATAGGCCGCCTGCCTGTCGTCCAGTTCCTTGCCCGGTTTCGCATCGGTCAGACGGATCAGGTTGCGAAGCGCCTGGGCCGCATTGGACCACTTCCGCTCACCCCAGAAGATTTCCGTCCTGAGCAGCTCCGCGTCCCTGCTTTTGTCCCCCTTGAGCACCGCGAGCGCGGTTTCATTCTGCTCGACGCCCATCAGGGTTCTCGCGCGTATATGCAGGCGTTGCTGGACCAGAGATGCCGGAAGCCCCGGTGAATCCGTTTCATCCAGGGTCTTTATGGCTTCGTCATATTGCCGGGCGAGGATATGCACCAGCGCCAGTTGCGCTCCGACACGGGCCTTTTCTTCGCCCTGGAGGCGGTAGCGGACCTGGGCGGTCAGCAATTGAAGAGCCCGGTCGAGAAGATCTACGCCGACTAGCCGGTCGGCCAGCTTGCGGATCATTTCGTCGCCCTGAACGCCAGCCGGGGTCAGTTCCTTGAATTCATCGTAAATGGCGATCGCCATCACCGGCGGCAGGGAATCGGCGGCGTCATCCAGGTACAAGCTGGTGAAGGCATCTGACATCTGCAACGTCACCTGCGGCGCATCCGGGTGGGTGCGAAAGTAGGTCGCGGCCTGGCGCAACTGGTCCAGGCCTTTTCGATATTGACCGTTTTCGATATAGAGAGTGCCCAACCGGCGCAACAGGTTGAATTCGAATTCATCGCCGCGCCAGGCGAAGCGGATTTTTTCGAGGTCCTGGATCGCCCCGGACAAGGGCAGACGGTCCAGTTTGCGGAGCAGTTCCATACGCGAGATCACCGCTTTCGGTTGGCTCGGCCGGTGCGTGCCGTCGCGCACGGCTTCCCACTTGGCGATGGCGGCATCAAAATCTCCGGACAGTTCCAGAACCCGCCCCTCTTCATAATCGAGCAGGTTTTTCTCTTTCGGCGTAAGGTTGTCGAGGCGAAGAAATTCAAGGAAATACCGGGCCTGCTTGATATCGCCGGCCTTCAGCGCCGTATCGGCAACCAATTGGCCCAAGGGAATTTTTATGGCTTTCGGATAGGGACGGATGATCCGGCCGGTGCGTCTAAGAACGGATGCCGCCGCCGTGATGTCGCCGATTGCCGCCCGAATCGCGCCCCGCCAAAACGCGGCTTCGTCGATCCATTTCAGTTCGTCGTGGAAAAAATCCTTATCGGCCTCCACGTAGCGGCCCAGCATGAATTTTGCCACCCCCCGGAGCATTCGGAATTCCGGATTCTGTTCAATTCCGGAACGCGTCCGCACACTTTCGCGCAATACGGCCAAGCCTTCGGCAAAATATCCGTTGGCGATATAAAACCGCACCAGGTCAAGGCGCGTGGCTTCGCGGGCCGTCCCTTTCGACCGGCTGACGGCGTACAGCAGCTCGTGCTTCCGGTTGCGGAAGGAAAGGGGACTTTTCACCTTCCATGGTTCGAGGTCGAGAATCCGGGTCAGCGGCTTCATGGCCGCCAGTTTGCGGTTGGCCTCGGCCTCTTCGGATACCGCCGAAATCTGCAATTCCCCGCCACTGGTCACTTCAACGCCTTCACGCAAGGGGCGCACCCGGATATCGTCGACGCGGGGTTGCACGACGATGCCCTGGGCGGAGGTTATGAAGCGAAGTTGCGGATAGACATACTCCAACCCGATCCCGTTGCTTAAGGGAATCAGAGGAACAATGATCAAATTATCGCCGACCTCAGGATCGGTGATGCCGATGGGCTTTCCGGGCTCGGGCACCGGCACAAACAGCCGGGCGCCGACGGGCGAGTTCGGTTGCGCATGAACCGTCAAGGGTGTCTTTGCGTCCAGGGGTTGTTTGCGGAAATCCAGCAACCAGGCCAGCCCGTCGCGGCGAACGGACGGATTGATCCCTTCCATGGTCGCCAGCCTGAGAACCGTTCCCTGGGTCGTCCCCATCTGTTCCACGCCTTTGATGATATTCCGGCCGGCTTCGCGCAATTGGGCGACGTCGATAGCCGTCGGCTTGTCGAAGGCGATCCAGAGGGTTCCGCCGCGCCGGAAAATAGCGGCGCCAACGGGTTCGCTCCAATCAAAGCGGAGCGTCACGGCATCGGCGGGCGCGGCGCCAGGACCGGACGACGAACCGGAAGCCGGCGGGGCTGCAGCGACTCTAACGCCCGACGGAGCCGGCGCCAGGGGCGGAAGCCCCGCGGCCCGGCTTCGCGAACCTTGCAGGGCTTGCGGTTTTTCCGGAGCGGTGGACGGAGAAGACGCCGCAGCCTGCGTTCCTGGCGGAGGCGTCAAGCGCGTGGGGGTTCCCGGAGTTTGACCGGATACAGGCTCCGGTCCCTTTGCCGGCTCGGCAGGTTCAGCCCCGGTTTTCAACTGAGCGGCGGTTTTTACCGCTCCGCTCTCTGTTGTTTTTTTGATATCCGCGGTTTTAGACGCGGGTTGTGACGCTGGCTCGTTCACCTCCGGGGCCTTGGGAGTTTCGGGAGCCTTTTCCGCGACCATTTCCAATTCCTTTTTTGGGGCTTGTTCGGGCGGCAGGGCCTCCGCCTTCTGTGAACCGCTGGGCCGGCGAACATCGACAACCACCTTGGCCCCGGCCAGGAAATGACGGAGCTTGGAAGTTTTCGGGACGGACAGGGTGACGGTTGACGTTCCGTCGCCAAGCCCGGCCCTGGCGCCGCCGATAAAGGGCACACGGCCCGTTGTTAGGGCCTTGAGGTTGAAATTAACGGCGCGGTTGAAGGTCAGAGTGGCGATGGCACCGTCCTGCTTGAGGTCATAGGCCACCTTGCTGGGCCAGTCGAAGACCAGGCGCGTATACTCGGCGTGTTGGCCCGTGCGGACCCGAACGGTTGGAAGATCGGAATCTTCCTTACCAGACTCTACCGCCCCCGCCGTTTTCTCGGCCGGCTTTGCTTCGGCGTTCGGCTTGGCGGCGGAAGATTTGGCCTGTTTGGAGTCTTCTTTATCCTTAGGCGCCGTCTCCTTTTCGGCGATTTCAACGATCACCGAACTGCCGGAATCGAAACTGTAGACGTCGAATTCTCCGGCCAGTTCGACAACCACGCTTTGCCCGTCGCCCCCGGATTTGACGGATTTCACGTATTTCCGGAGCGTCCGGGTGACACGCCCGAAAGACGCTTCGATGGGGCGGGCGAAGCGCACCGTCATTGTCCCACCGCTGACCGAAGACTTGTGACTGACCGGGGAATTCCAGTTAAAGACGATACGTCCGAAATCATCCCGGGCGGCGGCGCTGACGCGCACCGGCTCGGCCCGTAAGGACTGGGCGGAAAAAATATCCGCCAGCAAAGCGAGAACAAGAAGCGCCAACAGGGAAAGCAACCGCCGGGCCATCATGCCCCCCCCGCCTCGGGCCGGATGATGATTTCGATCCGCCGATCTAGGGATGCGCGCTGCTCAACGGTAAGCTCCCCTTGAAATTCCCCCGGTAATCCCAACAACGGCGCGGGACGCCCGTCGGCGTAACCAAAGGCGGTAATGGTTTTCAGGTAACCGGATTGTCGCAGCGCATTGGCGACGGAAGCGGCCCTGGCCGTAGACAATTCCCAGTTGGATGCATAGCCACCACCCACACCATCGCCCACCCCGATCCTCGCCGGCGGTTCCGTGCCCGTATGGCCGTTGACGCCGATTTCGTTGCCGATATTGCGCAGCACGCCGCCCAAAACGAACAGAGCCTTGCGCCCGGCGTCCGTCATCTCCGCCGTCCCCGCCGGAAACAGGGTGTCTCCTGGAAGGACGATCATCAGGCGATCATCCAGAAGCAGAATATGGCTGTCCGTCAACTGGGGTTGCGCATCAACCGCTTCCCCGATCACGGAGGCCAGATAATCCAGATTAATCGCCTTACCACGGAAAATAGTGCCGATGTTGAATTTCGATGTCTGCACCGGAGGCACTTTTTCAAGCGTCGGGCGCAGGGTCTGTGACAGGGAATCGATCACGTTCTGCCAATCGCTGACCTTGACGCTGGACATGGCGAACAGCATGACGAAAAAGGTCAGCATCAAGGCGACCAGATCGGTAAACGTAATCAGCCATACCCGCTGGCCTCGCCCATCGGACGATGCGCCGGGCGAAAAAGTCGGCTGAATATTATGTTGTTGATTGTCCACCGTACCCACCGGAACCCTTTTATTGCGGCCCAGCCCGAGGCTGGGTTTGATTTTCAGTACGACCTTTGTTTTCACTGCGGACGTAAAAGCGCATCGTCACCTGTCCCGGCGCATCCGGCACGAGCCCTACCGACAGGCTGTCCGGGGGAGCGCCCCGGCCGAGAATTTCGCGGGCGAACCCACCGGCTCGCGCCATCGCCAAAGTCTGCGTTACATGAAACGTCCCGTCTCCGGCCGGAACCGTCCCGACGATAAATTCCATATCGAACCGGACCCCCGGCGGGCGGCCACCCAAGGCCGCGACTATCCGGTCGAGAAACGCCACGACATTCGGGTTTAACCGGTCGGTGTTTTCCTGAAACACGGCTTCGATGGGCATGCGCGCATGCATCAAACGGCCGGGCTGGACGATCTCGACCTTGGCAACCTGAAGGGCGGTCGCAAAAATTCCGGTGACTTTTTCCTGGAACGCCTGCCCGCCCAGCACATCGCCCTGTTTCGATGTAAAGTCGGAAATCACATCTCCGGTCTTACGGAATGTGGTGAAGGTAGACGTCAGGCTTTGCATCACCGCCTTCGATTTGACGTCTTCGACGGTGGAAATGGACACCAGAACGATAAAAAAGGCGAGAATCAGCAAAAACAGGGAAAGAAAGGCATAGACGGTTCCCTGGCGGGAATCATACGCGGATGGGTTTGCGGCCGAAAATTCGTTCATACGTTCCTACTGTAACCAATTCTGCAAAAACTAATTCGGCTTGGGAACAATGGGCAAATTCCGCAATTGCGACAGTTCAACGGTCATTTCACGGGCTTTTTCCGGATTCATTTTCGCCATCACCGGCGCCAGTTTCCGTTCCTTCATCCGTTCCGCGACCTCAAGCAACGTGTCCATTTCAAGATCCTCGAAAATCCTGGCCGCGTCCTTGGGCTTCATGTTTTCGTAAATTTTGACCAGGCTGACCAGTTTCGCGTCCTGTTGATTGTCGTAGGTCTTGATCAGACCGGTAATGGTTTCCCGAAGCGATTTCAATTCCTGGACTTTCTTGTCGATGCGCCGTTCCGCGGCGGTCAGAAGACCGGTCCGGGTTTGTAGTTCCTGCTCGCGGGATTCCAGAACCCGACGGCGCTCGGCCAGTTGCTGCAACAGATCGATTTCAGCATTGGTCAGGAGCGTCGGGTCTTCGGTAATCAGTTTCGACTGGGGACCCTTGGGCTCATCCTTCAGGGCGGCGGACATCGCCTTGGCTTTATCCTGGGGATCGCCCTTTTGGGCATTCCCGTCACCGGCATCCTCCGCGGATTTATTGGCACCGCCACCGGTCTGCGCGACCGCACCGGCAACCTGGATGGAGCCTTGGTCCATTCCACCGAACCCTTCCCAGATGTCGCCGATCTTGACCGTCAACATCATCGTCGCGGCAAAAATCGTCAGCGGCAGGAATCTGATTTTTGAAAATATTTTCAACATGTTAGTAACCTATATCCGCATTCCATACAGCACTACCCTACCTGACCGGCCTAGCCGGCAGAGCGGATGGCTTTCAGCAGTTCCCGTTCGGCTTCCGATTTTCCTTCGTCGTCATCCGCCATATCGTCCCCCGCCGTATCGTCCCCCATCGTATTTCTCCGAGCCGTCAACGGCTCGCTTGCGGCTTCCGGCGCCCGTTCGGAACGGGGTTCTGGCTTAGATTCAGGCTCAAATTCAGGCTCAAATTCAGGCTCAAATTCAGACGGGGCCTTCGCGCCGCCACCGTGCACATCGCGCGTGGCGCGAACCAGATGTTCCAGGTTGTCCGCCGCCCTGTCGCCGCGTTCGATCAGAAACGCCAGGTCGTCTTTCAAACCCTGCGCCTGCTCCAGGCGCTGCTGCAGCACGTCGGTGGTATGCTGCAGGATTTTGATGCCCTCCTCGGCGCGAAAAGTGGAATCCCCGAACGTCGACGCCAGTTTTTCCAGGGCTTTCCGGTCGGCACGCAACTTACCGAGTCGTTTGTTCAACACCACGGCAAAGCCGATGGTGATAACCAGAAGAAGCGCAACGAACACATCCAGTATCAATGAAAAGGGCACAGGCGTTCCTTAAAATTTGACGGTTGTAACGTTATACGAATGGACCATAATCACTTTCTCAAGGCCTATTGCCGGGCCTTTGAATCAACTTTCGACTCGATTTTGATGGCGATCTGATTGCCCTTGCGGCCCATGCGCCCGGTATACATGGCAACATCGCCGCAATGGAGCGCGACCAGAGAATCCGGCGTCGCGCTGAACATGATGCGAGAGCCGATCTTGAGGTCGAAGACCTCGCTCAGGCGCATGATCTGCTGGTCAACGACGGCTTCCAGGTCGACCTCGGTCATCCAGAGTTCTTCTGCAAGATGGGTTTCCCAAATGGAATCCCGGCCGAATTTTTCGCCCATGAACATCTGCAACAGCAGTTCGCGAACCGGCTCCAGCGTCGCATATGGCAACAGCAGTTCCAGCCGCCCGCCGCGATCTTCCATGTCGATCCGGAGCCGCGTCACGATGGCCGCGTTGGAAGGCCGGGAAATGGTGGCGAACCGGGGGTTTGTTTCCAGCCGGTCGAAACGGAAGGTTACAGGGCTCAACGGCTCAAAGGCGGCGCTCAGATCGGCCAGCATCACATGTACCATGCGTTCCACCAGGGACCGTTCGATGGTCGTGTAGGGGCGGCCCTCGATCCGCATCGCCGCCGTGCCCCGGCGTCCACCCAGAAGAACGTCGACAATGGAATAAATCAGCGAGGAATCGACCGTCACCAGCCCGAAGTTATCCCATTCCTCGGCCTTGAATACGCTCAGCATGGCCGGCAACGGAATGGAGTTCAGGTAATCCCCGAAGCGAATGGAGGCGATATTGTCGAGCGAGACTTCGACGTTGTCGGAGGTGAAATTCCGAAGCGATGTGGACATCAGGCGGACCAGACGGTCGAACACGACCTCCAGCATCGGCAGACGTTCATATGAAACCAGGGCGCTCGACAGGATCGCCTGGATCCCGGACTTGTCGCCGGAGTCGTCGTGCTCCTCATCGAACCCGAGAAGACTGTCGATTTCTTCCTGGTTGAGAACGCGCGTCGATTCCCGTCCGCCCTCGTCGGCCACGGCAACTTCGCCACCGCCGTCTTCTCCTTCTTCGCCTTCGCCGACCATGGACTCCCATTCGGCGGCCAGATCGTCCTCGCCGTCGCCGCCACCGTCACCATCTTCGCCTCCCATGGAGGCTTCCCATTCGGCGGCCAGGGCGTCCTGGTCTTCGTCTTCGTCGGCAGGGCTTGTCATATCAATCTGCTTCCTTGCCTTGTGAAACCCTTACTGAACAAGCATTTCCTTGAACAGAACATCGTTAACCTTAACGGGCGCTGCGGCGATATTGACTCGCGTCAGCAATTCTTCCCTGAGCCGATACATGCCGGCGGAGCCCTTCAAATCCTCGATCCGAAGTTCGCGGAGATAAACCTGAAAGTTATCCATTATGCGCGGCATCACGGTTTCAATCCTTTTAATATCCTTCTCGTCGGCCAGTTCCAGGCTGACCCGAACCTTCAGGAAGCTCGACTTGCGGCCCCCGGTATTGAGGTTGACGATGATTTCTTCCAACGGAAAGAAAACCGCCTCCAGCGAAGCCTTCCTTTTCTCCTCATCCGCCTGACTCTCTTCTCCGGAGCCCCCCGTTACCCAGGCGATAACCGGATCCAGGAGACCGGTAAAATAAGCTGCGGCAAAACCACCGACCGCCAACAACAAGACAACGGCGACAATAAGAAGAACTTTCTTCGTACCACCTGACTTTTCGGATGCCTCGCCGTCCTCGTCGCCGAGGCCCTCGCCATCCTCATCGTCAATTTCGTCCTCTGGTTCTTCTTCGTCAGCCATCACCAAAAACCACTATTGCAACAGGACCCGAAAACCGGGAACCGCCGCTGGGAGAATATAAAGCCTGGTTGGTTAACAACTTCTTGAGAAAGGGCGCCCAAAACATCGCCGGGACATCACAATCCATATATTTCATTTCTGCGTATGCCCGTTTTCATCCCGTGAAACCTGGATTTTCCATAGCCTTTCGGGGCCTTTTGGACGGCAGCGAATCATAGAGTACCAAATCCGCGATACCGGGGGCAACAATCCCGAGGTTTCCGGGCTTCCCCACCTTGCCATCCCGCTTTGGCAAGACTCCGCTGAAGGCGCGCTCAAGCGCGCCGTTCCGGGGCAAGAACTACCCGGCAAAGCATACCCGCCGCCCCGGAGATGACGATCCCGCCCCTCCAGAACAAACTCTAACTTAATGATTTTAATGATTTTTTTATGTTGGCACGGGCCATGCATAGTATTCGGCGGGTACGAGTGGATTTTTGATAAAGGGATTTGTGGAACCATGGAAACAGCATCGCTCATAGCATTGTCCCGCCAAACCGGCTTACGGCGTCAAATGGACGTTGTCGCCAACAACATCGCCAATATGAACACGCACGGCTTCAAAGGCGAAAAAATGATGTTCATCGAACATCTCGTAAAAAGCCAAGGCAGCAACAAGCTGAGAAAAGCAAACCTGGCCTATGTCCGTGACATCGCGACAATGACCGATATGCAGTCCGGTCAAATGGAAAAAACCGGCAACCCGCTTGATCTGGCAATTACCGGCCAAGGGTTCTTCGTTATCCAGACGGAGGATGGCGAGCGTTACACCCGCAACGGACGTTTTCAGTTGGACGACGGCGGACAAATCGTCACCCAAACCGGCGAGCCGGTGTTGTCGTCGGGCAACGCGCCATTCTTCCTCAGCCCTGAAGACACGGAAGTCACCATTTCCCGCGACGGAACCGTGGCTACCAACAACGGCGAACTGGGCAAGATCCGGCTGGTGTCCTTCGATGAACCGCAGAAGCTGAAACGCTTTGCCGACGGCCTGTTCGGCGCGGATGAAACGCCCAAGGACGTGGAAAACCCGGAGATCGCCCAAGGCACGCTGGAAGGCGCCAACATCAAGCCGATTTTCGAGATGGCGAACCTGATCGAGATCAGCCGCAAGTACGACAACATCCGCAAATTCGTCGACGAGGAAGACAAGAGAATGCGGAACATGCTGCGGGAGTACGGACAGTCGGCTTAACCCACCGGGAAGAGATCGCAACAATACGCCTGCGAAAGGCAAAGTTAAGACAAAGGTCAACAAGGCCAAATATACAGAAAGGACGGGAACCATGAGATCACTGGATATTGCGGCGACGGGAATGCTCGCCCAGCAAAGAAACGTCGAGGTTGTTTCGAACAACCTGGCCAACATGAACACAACCGCCTACATGCGCAGGCGCACGGAATTCCACGACTTGATTTATCAAGATCTCCGGCGCGTCGGCACCACGTCATCGGATGCCGGCACCATCGTGCCATCCGGCGTGCAACTGGGCTTGGGCGTCAAGCTGGCCGCGGTCTACCGCATTCATGAACAAGGCAACCTGGAAGCCACGGACAACACCTTCGACATGGCGGTCCAGGGCAAGGGATTCTTTCAGATCCAGCTGCCGGCCGGCGGCACCGCCTATACCCGCGACGGCACCTTCCAGCTGGACGCCAACGGCCAGGTCGTCACCCATGACGGCTATCCGCTGGAACCGGCCATTACGGTTCCCAGCAATGCCATCGACGTGACCATCAACCAGTCCGGCCAGGTGCTTGCGAAAATCGAAGGCCAGGTCGCATTCTCCAACGTCGGCCAGATCCAGGTCGCCAACTTCCCCAACGAAGCGGGCTTGGCGGCGGAAGGCAACAACCTGCTGACCGAAACGCCGGCCTCCGGTTCTCCAGTCACCGGCGCGCCGGGCAGCACGGGCTTCGGGTCAATCCTGCAAGGCTTCCTGGAAACCTCGAACGTCAACGCGGTCGAGGAAATTTCCAACCTGATTTCCGCCCAGCGGGCTTACGAGATGAATTCGAAGGTCATTCAAACGTCTGACGAAATGATGGGCACCTTAACGGCCCTGCGTTAGGAGAAGACGGATGAGAACGTTCATACTCGCACTAACAGCCGTGGCTTTGTTGCTGCCGTCCATGCCGGCGATGGGAGCGGAAAAAGTCTCCGCCCGGACCGCCGACAAAGGCATCGAGGTAAAGCCCGGAACCTTCAAAGTTCTGTTGCGGGAATCGGCCACGGTCAAAAACAAGATGATCTACCTGGACGACGTCTTCGCCAATGCCGGAGAAGACAAGGCAGGCATCGTCATCGCGTATGCTCCGGACCCCGGCAAACGGGCGGTTTTCGACGCCCGCTGGCTGTACCGGGTGGCCCGGACCTACGGCCTCGACTGGCGTCCCATGGGCGTCCAGGACCAGATCGTGGTCGAACGCAAAAGCCAGGTCATCACCCGTGATGAAATCGAAGACGCCATCCTCGCCGCCCTGGCCAAACAGGGCGCTGAGGCATCCATGACCCTGCAACTGAGCAACCGGATGATGCGCTTGTACGTTCCGGCTGGCGTACTCGCCACGGTCGGAGTAGACGACGCTGCTTATGAACCCCGGACGGGACGGTTCACTGCCATTATCACGGCGCCCGCGAACGACCCGCGCGCGCAGCGCCACCGGGTCACCGGGCGCGCCCACAAAATGACCGAGGTTCCGGTTCTCAACCGCCGGGTGTTGGCTAAGGAAGTGATTACCAAGCGCGACATCAAATGGCTCCGTGTCAGAAGCGACCGGCTCAGACGCGACGCCATTGTCGATGCCGAAAACCTGATCGGTATGGCCGCCAAACGGGGCCTGCGTCAGGGACGCGCCCTGCATGCCAGTTCCGTTCAGCGTCCGATCCTGGTCGCCAAGGGATCGCTCGTGACGATTAACCTGAGGGTGCCGAAAATGACCCTGACGTCCCAAGGCAAGGCCCTGGAAAACGGTAGCGACGGCGATATCGTGCGCATCGCCAACACCCGAAGCAACAAAGTCATCGAAGCTGAAGTCACCGGCATGGGCAAGGTTTCGGTCCTGCCCACCGGTTTCACGGTGATGAATTAACGGTCTTCCCCGGGCGCCCCCCGGGGATGATCACAAAAATAGACCGTGACTATGGAGATGAAGAAAATGACAAAAACAACCGTCCAGACCCTGCTGCGAGGCGCCGTCATTGGCCTTCTCGCGACATCGGTCAGCGCCTGTAATCTGGCGAGCCGTTTGTCGGAAATCGGTGATGGTCCGGAACTGACAAAAATTTCCAACCCGATTGCCCGACCGGCGTATCGCCCCGTCAGCTTGCCGATGCCGGCACCCGAAGTGGCCGAAGACAATCCCAATTCATTGTGGCGCGCCGGCGCCAGGGCCTTTTTCAAAGATCACCGGGCCAAGAACATCGGCGACATCGTCACCGTCAAGCTGGACTTGAACGACAGCGCCGTATTCGAAAATTTGACAGAGCGCGACCGCAAGGACAGCGAAGACACCGACGTCACCGCCCTGTTGGGACTTGAGGCCGAATTCGCCAAGGTACTGCCGCAAGCGGTCAATCCGCTCTCGGCCATGAGCTTCGGCAACGTCCACACCACATCGGGCGATGGCACCATCGACCGCAGCGAAGTGGTCAGTCTGACGTTTGCCGCCGTGGTGACGCAAATCCTGCCCAACGGATCGCTCGTCATCGTCGGACGCCAGGAAATCAAAGTGAACAGCGAAATGCGCGAATTGATGGTCACCGGCGTGATCCGGCCTTCGGACATCGACTCCGACAACACCATCGCCGACGACAGCATCGCCGAAATGCGCGTCGCCTACGGCGGCTCGGGGACCCTGAGCCAGCTTCAGCAGCCTCGCTGGGGGACGCAAATCTGGGATATCATTTTCCCGTTCTAGATTCAGCTTAGGTTGGAATCTAGCAACTTAAAGGCCGGTGCTGTTGCACCGGCCTCTTTTTTTGTCCCCTAAAAAACGGATAAAGGGAATTATTCGTCGCGGTGGGTTTTTTCCATCCGCTCGTGGCGTTCCTGCGCTTCGATGGTAAGGGTTGCGATGGGGCGGGCCTCCAGCCTGGACAGGCTGATCGGTTCGTCGGTTTCCATGCAATACCCGTAGGTCCCGTTATCGATGCGCTCCAGGGCTTCATCGATCTTGGTAATAAGCTTGCGCGCCCGGTCCCGGGTCCGCAGTTCCAGAGACCGGTCCGTTTCGACAGACGCACGGTCGGCCAGGTCCGATTCAGAATTTCCACCTTCCTGAAGATGCTGAATGGTGCTGCTGGATTCGTTCAGCAGCTCGCTCTTCCAGTGCAGAAGTTTCTGACGAAAATACTCCCGCATTTTTTCGTTCATGAACGGCTCTTTGGCCAAGGGCCGATAATCCGGCGGTAACGTCACGTTCATCGTGCTCAGGCTCCCAGCTCTTAATTTCTGTCAGCGTGTTAATTTGTTGGCCGGAATATAAAAAAGCAGGGCTCTCACTGCAAGAGGCAAATTTATTTAAGGGCAGGTCTTCTAGCCCTTTGAAAATATTGATCTTAAATGAAGCCAGGAATATACGGACTTATCTGCCGCGAGTCAGCTTTGCAACCTCGACCTCAGCGCGGAGTTCGATTTCATCAATAATCTCATTGAGGCGGGGATCATCGCAGGTTTGGCGCTTCTGGCGCAGCTTCTGGGCAAGGTCCGCCAAGCGCTCCTTGGAGACAACACCACTCAGGATCGCCAGCCTGATTTCATCCAAACGCTCGAGCAGTTCGTCCCCGTAACGAACCAAAATCCCTTTGGAGCGGCCATCGGTAGCGTCCGGAACCTCTTGAACGGCGAGAATGGAATCCATGGCGCCGACGGGAGACGCACCGTCCGCAGCCTGTGCATTACCGGTCTCTCCGACGGAAACCGCACCGCGCACCTGATCGGCGAATTCCCCGGCGCTGGCGGACGATTTTTTCTTTTTTGCCGATCCGGACTGCTTGCTGGGACCGACTCTGGAAATTTTCATCAGACACCCATGGTACACGGAAAGAAAATATGCTTCCGGGAGGGAGCGCGGAATATCTCCCGTCTTCCCGCCCCTTACGAAGGCCCCGGTGCAGGGCTGGATTCTACCCATCCGCCCTGCGAAAGCCAGA
Source organism: Alphaproteobacteria bacterium (assembly GCA_014382345.1). Taxonomy (GTDB): domain Bacteria; phylum Pseudomonadota; class Alphaproteobacteria; order Rhodospirillales; family Casp-alpha2; genus Casp-alpha2. The sequence goes on along the minus strand of JACNJX010000044.1, from coordinate 15,140 downwards.
ACAATCCAATATACCCCTTTTCTGGCAGGACAGTGCAGCAGGACACCTTGAGGGCGGAAAGCCGGAAAATACGTAGCGCCGGGGGCCTACCCGGCAAATTTTTCATGGCGATCTACTGAAAATACCGGAATTCCGGGAAACGCCCCACGCCCGTAAAGTTTTTATTCAATAGTTTCAATTGGTTAAGCTTTATCCGACTTGGCATCTTTCTTGCTACTTAATGCCATGAAATGTTTTGGGCGCCCGTGCGCCCGCATCACGCCGGAGCAAAACCAATGGGTTTATCGATTTTCCAATCAAGCGTCCTGGGCATGAGAACCCAGGCGCATGCGTTAAACACCATCGGCAGCAACATCGCCAATGTCAGCACGCCCGGCTACAAAAGAACCGACACCCGTTTTGCCACGGTGCTGAGCAACAACATGACGACCGGCGCCGGCTCTGACGGAACGCTATCCTTCGCCAACCAGGAACGCGCAATGGGCGGGGTCCTGCCCAAAGATTACCAGACCCTGGACAAGCAGGGCATTATCACCGGAACCGAGCGCGGCCTGGATCTTTCCATCGCCGGCGCCGGTTTTTTCCAGGTCAGCCCGACGTTGGCGACCAGCAACGAAATCTATTTCACCCGTGACGGCGGTTTCCAGGTCAACACGGCCGGAGCGAAAGTGTCCGTCCTCGCCGATGACGGAAACACCATTCAGGTCGATCAGGGGTACCTGGCCGACAAGAACGGGTATTACCTTTTAGGGGTTGCCCCACAAACGGATGGCACCTTTTCGCCGACCGGCGCCTTGGCGCCAATGCGCGTGGACCAGTACGCCTTTCTCAACAATTTCAGTGCGACCACCACGGCCAATATCAACCTGAACCTTCCCTCCGGCAAACAGTTCAAGGAAGCCAGCGAAAGCTCGGCATACAGCATCGTTGATTCCAACGGCAAACTTCGCAGCCTGACGACCTCGTTCACCCGGACACAGAACGCCAATGAATGGCAATTACAGTTTTCCGGCGACAGCCTGACGGCTGTAACACAGTCCCCGGGTGCGGCCTTTTCCCTGACCACGGGGACCGGTTCGGGAAAATTGCTGAAACTGGACCCCACGACCCGGTCCATCAAAATCGTCAACGAGCAATTTCCCGCCGCAGCCTCGCCGGGTGCTTTCATGGGCCTTTCCGTCGGAGACCCGATCACGCTCGCCGGCACCACGGCGGCCGACGGCACCTACACCATCGGCGCCATTTCGGACGATTTCTCCACCATTACCGTCAACGCGGGCACGCCGCTGCCGGGCGGCCCGGAAACGGTCGCCGCGGCCAGCAGCGCCGCTTCGACCCGGGTCGTCGGCTCGCCGCTGATTTTCAACTCCGATGGTTCCCTGAAGTCGCCGACCAGCGTCACCGCCAGCATCACCTGGAGCGATGGCGCGACCAATTCCACCGCCTTCGATTTCACAAACATGACGCAGCTAAACGGAGACTTTACCAACGTCGATTTTTCACAAAACGGCTTGGCGTCCGCGAATATCTCCAGCATTGAATTTGACGGAAAAGGCCATGTGGTCGGCAGGTTCTCCGACGGCACATCGCGCCAAATCTACAAGATTCCCCTGGCTCTGTTCACCAACGTCAACGGACTGGAAGCCAAAAGCGGAAATGTTTATGTGGAATCCCCGGACTCCGGCACACGCCGTTCGGTATTCGCCGATGTCAGCGGGATCGCGGATTTATCGCCTTTCACGCTGGAGCTTTCCAACGTCGACCTGACGACCCAGTTCTCCCAAATGATCCAGGTCCAGCAGGCCTATAACTCATCGGCCACGGTGTTCAAGACCCTCGACGAACTGACCATTACCGCCAGGGATCTGAAACGTTAGCCCTCTGGCCCCGGATTTACCCCCGGATAGGTTATTTTGGCGCCGGCGGATCATCGCCGGCGTTATTATTTTTGCCTTTTGGCTATTCCGCGGAAACCGGGCCTTTTCAAGGAAGACTGAACCGAAACCGGCAATTTTTACCCACCCTGCCCGCCGTCTATGCCAAAGGGTGAAATCCGCCGCTCCTGTTATTTAATTTTTTTGTTTATTTTCAAATGGTTATCTATGCCGCACCCTTGGCACGGAATTCGCAGTAAAAAAGCCAATAGGTAAGCCCAAAAACCGGGCCTGTCCCGAACCCAATCGACTGGAACGGAACGAAAAAATGGAATTGACGGGAATCACAATCATCCGCACCGGCTGCCGGAGCCCCAGGCTGGAGGCGTTTCGCAAGGCCGCCATCGCCGGCCTGACGGCGATGCTTTTTATGCTTTTCACGGCGACCGCTTCCAACGCAGCCTCAAGAATCAAGGATCTGGTTTATTTCGAGGGTGTGCGCGACAACATGCTGGTCGGCTACGGTTTGGTGGTCGGCCTCAACGGCACGGGCGACACCCTGAAAACCGGACACTTCACCAAGCAGAGCCTGCAGGCGATGCTGAACCGGCTCGGCGTCAAGCCGACGGATTCCGGGCTGGATTCCAAGAACGTCGCCGCCGTCATGGTCACCGCCTCCCTGCCGCCCTTCGCCCGCCAGGGCAGCCGCATCGACGTCACCGTCAGCGCGCTTGGCGATTCCGACAGTTTGCTGGGCGGCACCTTGCTGGTCACCCCGCTTCTCGGCGCCGATGGCGAAGTCTATGCCGTATCCCAGGGCCAATTGGCCGTCGGCGGCTTCCAGGCCGGCGGCGATGCGGAAACCGTGACCAAGGGCGTTCCGACCAGCGGCCGTATCGCCAACGGCGGCATTATCGAACGCGAACTGGGCTTTGAGTTCGGCAAGCGCGAAACCATCAACCTGACGCTGCGCAACCCGGATTTCACCACGGCGCGGCGGCTATCCCAGGCGATCAACGCCTTTCTCGGCACACCGGCGGCGGCGGCCAGCGACCCGACCACGATCCGCCTGAACGTTCCCCGCAGTTACAAGGAAAACGTCGTCAATCTGCTGACCGACATCGAACAGCTGCGCGTCGAACCCGATCAGCTGGCCCGGGTCGTCATCGACGAACAGTCGGGCACCATCGTCATGGGCGAAAACGTCCGCATCAGCACGGTCGCCATTGCCCAGGGCAGCCTGACCATCCGCATTACCGAAGCCCAGCAGGTCTCCCAGCCGGGCCCGTTCGCCGAAGTCGGCACCACGACAACCGTCGACCGAACCGATGTCCAGGTTGACGAAGGCGAAAACAAGAAACTAACGGTGTTCGAATCCGGCGTCACGCTGCAGGAAATGGTCAACGGCCTGAACTCTCTCGGGATCGGACCCAGGGACATGATCACCATCCTGCAGGCGGTCAAGACAGCCGGCGCCCTGCAGGCCGAAATCGAGGTGATGTAATGAGCGAATTGACCTCCAACAACCAGTTCGCCCTGCAAGCCGGCAACGCCCTGAGCCAGGGCCGGTCCCTGCCCAGTATCAGCAAGGCAACAAACATGCACCAGGCCCGCAAGACGGCCGAAGACTTCGAGGCTGTGTTCTTGGGCCAGATGCTGAAACCGATGTTCGAAAACATCGAAGCGGCGGAGCCTTTCGGCGGCGGCGAGACTGAAAAAATGTGGAAAAGCATGCAAGTGGATGAATACGGCAAAGCCATCGCCAAGGCCGGCGGGATCGGTTTGGCCGACGCCGTGTTCCGGGAAATCATAAAAACACAGGAGCTGCAATAATCATGGACCCGACAAACCGCGTAAACGATCTGATCGTCATCACCAAGCGCCTGACCGGCCTGCTGGAGCGCGAAAACGACGCCCTCAGCAACAGGAAATACTCCGAAATCAACGAGATTTTGGATGAAAAGGTCACCCTTGGGCGCGTCTATGAGAGCCGTATCATGGGCCTCGCGGACGACCCCACGGCGCTGAATGAAGTCGACGGGGAACTGCGCGACCAGCTTCGGACCCTGGGCGAAAAGGTCAATGCACTGATCGCGGACAATTCCCAGTTGCTGAAAATCGGCATCGAGGCCAATCGCCGCGTCGTCAATATGATCGCCGAAGCCGTCAAGGCGAGTGTGCCCAGCGCCGGTACCTATTCCGCCACTGGCTCGGGTGCTCTGGACCAACAGGCGGCTGCTAAGAGTGTTGCCATTTCCATTGACCACACGCTGTAACGACTAACCCGGAGTATTTTTTATGGCGAGTCTCACCCAAGCGCTTCGCACCGCGCAAAGCGGCCTGCTGGTCAACCAGCAGACTCTGAACGTTGTCGCCAACAATATCGCCAACGTCAACACAGAGGGGTATTCACGCAAGATCGTCAGCGTCGAATCGCAGGTTATTGTCGGAGTCGGCGCGGGCGTTTCCGTTTCCGATATTACCCGCCAGGTCGATGAAGGATTGATGAAAAGCGTCCGCATCGAACTTGGCGAGCTGCATGCGCTGATCGTTCAGGATAATTATTTTGCCCGCACCCAGGACATGTTCGGAACGCCCAATGACAACACCTCGGTTGCCCATCTTTTGGATGAATTCGTCTCGTCGCTGGAAACGCTGACGCTGTCCCCGGATAAGTCGGTCCAGCAGTCGGAAGTCATCCGCCGGGCCAACGACGCGGTCCTGAAATTACAGGACATGAGCGAGACGATCCAGGAACTGCGCCTTCAGGCCGACGTCGAGATCGGTGAAAAAGTCACTGCGATGAACAAGATCGTCGCCCGCATCGATCAATTGAACGATGACATCGTTTCCAATTCCTCGGTCGGGCGCGACGTCTCCGATCTCAGGGACCAGCGTGACGCGCAGTTGGACGAATTGGCCACGTATATTGATATCCGTTACTTCTCCCGCGCGGACGGCGATGTCGTCGTGTTTTCGTCAGGCGGACGGACGCTGGTCGACACCATTCCGCCCGTGATCACCCACTCGGTTTCAGCAACCGTCTCGTCTACATCGACCCATTCGGAAGGCGATATTGCCGGTATTTATGTCGGCACGGTCGAAGCCCGCAACGACATCACCAACGAACTGCGCGGGGGCGACCTGAAGGGACTGGTCGAACTGCGCGACAAGGTTCTGCCCAACCTGCAGAACCAGTTGGACGAGATGGCGGCGGAAATGCGCGACGTCTTCAACCAGATTCATAACCGCGGCGTTGCCGTTCCCGGCGCGCAAACCTACACCGGATCCAGGACCTTCGTGCGCCCGACGGAACAGACCTTTACCTATTCGGGCACGTCGGACACCACGGTCACCCTGTTTGACGCCAACGGCGACCAGACCGCCGTATCGACCATGCGTAGCGCCGACATTCTGAACGCCAACAACTCCACCATCGACAACGCGGCGACCAAGTTGCAAGCGTGGCTTCGCGCCAACGGCGCCGCTTCGGCCACGGTCATTGTCAATGCGTCCGGAAATTTCGATATCAACCTCAATTCGACGTCGGTTAACCTTGCCTTCCGCGATGAGACGGCGACCGCCAACGGCAGCACGCTGCAGGACGCCACCCTCAATTTCGACGCCAACGGCGATGGCAACAGCGATGAGAGCGTTTCCGGGCTTTCCAATTTCCTTGGATTAAACGATTTCTTCGTCACCGGCCTGGCAGACAACATTCACGAATCGAACGTCCTCACCAGCTCCTTTACCGCCAGCGCCTCGCAACTGACGTTCCGCGACGCAACCGGCACGCTGACCGGCAGTCCGTTAGCGGTGACCGCGGGCACAAGCCTGACCGACCTGGCGACCCTGATTACTAACAACGTCACCGATGTCACGGCCAGCGTCGTTCCCGATGGTTCCGGCGTGCGGCTCAGGATCGCCCACGACCAGGGGTCTTCCATGACCGTCACCCAGGCCGCCGGCAACACCTTTCTGACCGACATCTCCATGCACAAGGCCGATGCCCGCGTGGCATCGACCATTCAGATTCGCAGCGACATTTTCGACCAGCCGAGCAAGATCACCACGGGCTCCGTCCTTTGGGACGCCAACAAAGGGGCGAGCGGCGAATACTTCATGAGCCTCGGCGACAATTCGATCATTGAGTCGCTGGCCTCCGCCTTCACGTCTTCCAACGGCTTCGATACCGCCGGTGGCTTGGCCAGTGTCCAGCACACCTTTACGGAATACGCCTCCAGCATCGTTTCGGAGAATGCCCGCCAGGCCGACACCATTGAATCCAACGGCAAAAGCCAACGCTCATTGACCGAATCCCTGCAATTCAAATCGGACACGAGCCGGGGCGTAAATCTGGACGAAGAAATGTCCAACCTCATCATATTTGAACAGGCCTTCAACGCATCGGCCCGAATCATCGCAACTGTTCAGCGAATGCTCGATGCCCTTGAGCAAGTAGTCTAATAGGAACGCTGACATGACACGTATTTCCAGCCTAGCCGCCAATACGTCCCTGCTGCAGCAGATTTTCAGGACACGAAGCAGACTGTTCAACCTGGAAACCCAGTTGGCGTCCGAAAAGATATCCCAGACCTACGGCGGCATCGCCGCGCAGTCCGAACGCCTGATCAACCAGGAAAACACTCAGGCCCAGCTCGAGCAATATATTCAGAACAACGAGCTGATGGACCTGCGCCTAAAAGTCACCAACAAGGTGGTCGGCAACATTCATAAAGTGGTCAGTGAATTCAAGACCGCGTTGCTGGATTACCAGACCAGCGACGTAAAGGATAAAACAGAGGTCAAGGACATTCAGGACAAGGCCTTCAGTTCCCTGGCGTCCATCGAAACCGATCTCAACACATCCGTGGACGGCCGCTTTCTTTTTGCCGGCGCCCGGATTGGAACCCAGCCCGTGAATTTCGGCCTGACCAATCTTGCGGATTACCAGAACATCTTCGACGGCTCACGCATTCAGGCGCCGACGACCCGGGACGCACATCTGGAAGACTTTACCTTCAATAAGGATTCCGGCACCTCGGCGGCCAACTGGTTGCAGTTCGAGCGCAACGTCGGCGCCGTGGCCCAGGTCGACACCATCACCGTCGGCGGCACGGTGGAAGTCGGCGACAAGTTTAGCGTCACACTCAACGGAGTCGTCTTCCCCTTCGTCGCCGCAACGACATCGGCCAACGACGTCGCCGTCGGCCTGGCCAACGCCATCAACGCAGGCACCGAACCGGTGACGGCCAGCGCTCCTGCGGGCGGCGTCTTCACCCTGACGGCGGACACCGCCGGCACGGCCTTCACCAACACCGTGGCCACGACGGAAACCGACGACACCGCCGCCGATGCCCAGACCATCGCCACGGCCTCAACTACGCCCAACACATCCGGCGGCAGCATTGTCACCGGGACATCGTCGGAATTCACCAACGTCACGGTCGGCTCCACCATCACCATTACCGGCACCGGCGGCGTCAACGACGGCACCTATGAAGTTACCGGGAAGACCGGCACCACCCTGAACATCCGGACCGAACAATTGACCGATGAGGCAGCCAACCCGGTGACCATTTCCTACCAGGATCCGGCGGACAGCACCAAAACCATCACCGTGAACAGCACGATGGCCTTCACCCGATCAAACAACACCATGGTCCGGTCGGCGGGCGACGTCATCACCGCCATCCCGGTCGGCGCCAAGATCACCATCACCAATTCGGCGACCAACAACGAAACGTTTACGGTTAAAAGCAACGACGGCACCAATCTGGTGGTCGAGAGCAAACGCTTTACCGATCAGGGCACGGCGGGCGCCCCGTACTTTACCTATACCGGCGCAGGCGCGGTGAACAACCTCAACTTTGTCGATGGCGGGGCCTCCGCCGACACCATCATCGGACCGGCCAGCACTTTTCAGGACGCCGCCGGTAATGCGCTTCCCGTCGGCTCCAAGTTTACCGTCACCGGCGGCGCCAACAACGGCGCTACCTTCACCATCGCATCGGTATCGTCGGACGCCAGCACCGTAACTCTGGTCTCCACGGACGCGGTCACAGCGGCCAACAGCGAAACGAGCGTGTTGAGGATCGAAAAAGCCGCCGGCACCATTTCGTCGACGTCGTTTTTCAATGGCGATGAGGTTTCCATGACCCACCGGGTCGATGAAACCCGGAAATTCGAATACGACCTGAATGCTATCGACCCCGGGTTTGAAAAGGCCATCCGGGCCATGAAAATCATCGCCCAAGGGATCTTCCAGACCGAAGGCGGTCTCGATCAGAACACCGGCCGGATCGATAATGCCATTTATTTGCTGAACAGCGCCCTTGTGCGGTCTCCCGGGGGAACGCCGCCCTTCGGCACCGAACTGACCAGCAATATCGAACAGATCGAACTGGACGTTGGCTTCGACCGCTCCCTGATTCATACCACCAACGAACTGCACTTCGATATCATCAACTTCATGCAAACCAGCATCAAGAATACGGAAGGCATCAACCGGACGGAAGTGACCACCCTTCTGCTGGACCAGCAACTGGCGCTGGAAGCATCGTTCCAGGCCTTCGCCCGCATTCGCCAGTTGAACCTGGGCAACTATCTGCCGATTGGCTAACCCCTTCAGCCCCCCTTTTGTATGGCTGGGAATAACAAAAAAATCATTATACTTTGGCGGATGTTCAACTCTGTCTGGAAATTTCTATGAACCGCAGCGAACGCCGCCGGCAGGAGAAAAAGCGCCGCAAGGCAACCGTTCCGGACCCGCAACCGTTGCCGGCCCAAGATGCCCTGGACAGCGCCCTCAAACATCTCGCCACGGGGAATTTGCCCGAGGCCGAAAAGCTTTGCCAACACGTCCTGCAAGCCGACCCGGATCACCCCATCGCCCTGAATATGCTCGGCGTGATCGCCCATCATGTTGGAAAAAACGATATTGCCGCCGAATTGCTTTCGAAAGCCATCCTCAACAAACCCGATTACGCGGAGGCCCATAACAACCTTGGCGCCATTCTGGAAAAATTGGGCGATGCAGACAAAGCCGCCGCCAGTTATCGCCGGGCCATTGCCCTCATGCCCGATTTCGCAAAGGCCCACTTCAGTCTCGGCAATGCCCTGGGCGGCCTGGGACAAACGGAAGAGGCCCTGGCGAGCTATCAACAGGCTTTCGCCATCAAGGCCGATTACGCCGAAGCCTACTGCAACCATGGCCAGGCGCTTGCTGAACTGGGACGGCTGGAGGAGGCCGCAGCCAGCCTGAACAAGGCCATCGCCATCAACCCTAACATCGCCGAGGCGCATAACAACCTTGGCAATGTTATGAAAAAACTGGAAAAGAGCGAAGAGGCTGTCGGGTGTTACCGCAGGGCCATCGACATCCGACCCGACTACGCCGAAGTCTATTTAAACCTTGGCAATACGTTCAATGACCTTGGCGAGACGGATGAGGCCATTTCGAATTTTCAAAAAGCCATCGCCATCAATCCGGAGTATGTGGACGCCTATACGAACCTCGGCAATACCTACAAAAACCTGGAAAGGCTGGAGGATGCCGGCGATTGCTACAACAAAACCCTTAGCATCCGGCCGGACTATGCCGAGGGCCACAACAACCTTGGCATCACTTACGGCGAGCTTGGCCAAGCCCGAGACGCCGTGGAAAGCTACCTGAAAGCCCTTGCCATCAAACCCGAATACGCCGAAGCCCACGGCAACCTCGGCAATGCGCTGAGACAACTGGGCAAGCTGGATGAGGCCGAGGAAAGCCTCCGCAGGGCTATGGACCTGAACCCGGACCTTCCTGAGGTCCATAATAATCTTGGCAGCGTCCTGAAAGACCAAAAGAAACTGGATCAGGCCATGGCGTGTTTTGCCAAGGCTCTCGACATCAAACCCGATTACGTTGAAGCCCACAGCAACATGGGCAACACATACAGGGAAATGGGCAGGCAGGATGAGGCCGTGGAGAGCTACCAGAAGGCTCTTGCCATCAACCCGGACTATACCGAAGGACTTAACAACCTTGGCAGCCTTTATAATGAACTCGGCCAGCCGGTAAAAGCCGCAGAAATCTATGCCAAGGCTCTCGACATCAAGCCCGACTTCGCCTTTGCCCACAGCAATCTGCTTATGACGGAACAATACCGGCTTGGACATACGTCCCAATCACTGTTCCAACTGCATTCGCAATGGGACGAACGCCATGCACACCAATTCCGAGCGGACAGGCCGGTCCATGGTAACAACCGCGAGCCGGAACGGAAATTGCGGGTTGGCTTTGTCTCGCCGGACCTGGGGCGCCATCCGGTCGGATATTTCATCCTTGCCATGCTTGAGAGCCTGGGGAACCACGATATCGAAACCGTATGCTTCTCTGACCGCATCGGTGATGAGATGACACAGCAGATAAAGGCCGCCGCCGGCGCGTGGCGGGATATTTACGGGGAGTCCGACGAAGATCTGGCAAAAATGATCGTGTCCGACGGGATAGACATTCTCATCGATCTGTCCGGCCATTCGGCCAGCAACCGTTTGCTCGTCTTTGCCCGCAAACCGGCGCCCGTGCAGGTTGCCTGGGCGGGATATGTAGGAACGACGGGGCTGTCCGCCATCGATTACCTGATATCGGATATTTACTCGACGCCCGAAGAGGATGAGCCGTTTTACAGCGAAAAGGTCATCCGCATGCCCGACGGCTGGCTCTGTTATGCGCCACCGGCTTATGCGCCGGAGGTCGGACCCCTCCCCTTTGAGCGAAACGCAGGCGTGACATTCGCCTCTTTCAGCAACCCGGCAAAAATAAATGAGGCGGTGGTATCCGTCTGGGCTGACGTTCTCAAGGGCGTTGAACGATCCCGGCTGGTGCTTAAGTTCCGGGGCATCGATTCCGGCGCCAACGCGAAACGCCTGACCTCCATGTTCCAGGCAGAGGGCGTAGACCCCTCAAGATTGATCCTTGAAGGCAAGTCATCGCACCCGGAATTGCTGGCGCGCTATAATGACGTGGATATCGCGCTTGATCCTTTCCCCTACTCCGGCGGGCTAACGACGTATGAAGCGCTGTGGATGGGAGTCCCCGTGATTACCGTTGCCGGAGAAACCTTTGCCAGCCGTCACAGCCTGAGCCACTTATCGACAGTCGGTCTGCCCGAGCTTGTCGCCCGCGATCATGAGGACTACGTGAACCTGGCCGTGGCGCTTGCCGTTGACATCGAAAGGCTGGCCGATTTGCGGGCCGGACTGCGCGAGAAGATGGCCCGATCGCCCATCTGCGATGGAGAAAAATTTTCCCAAGGCTTCGCCGGATTGTTGCGGGGCATTTGGCGTGATTGGTGTATGGCACAGGATCGCAAAAGCAGCAGGGTTTGAAGACAAGGTAACCATTCAAAGATCCCGTGGAAGAGACCATTCCTGAAACCATCGCCCTGCTGGGCCTGGATACGGACTGGTATTCGTCCACCTATCACGAGTTCGTCCACATGCATCCGCTGCTCCAGGCCGGCTGTGGATCAATACATCCAGGAGCATAAACCCCGGCTTTACCTTAGCCGTATCGGTGAATCCCTGAAGCTTACCATTTAACCAAACTGACCGTGCCGGCCTAAGGCTGGGGGGAGTAAAGTCCCGCCAGATCCTTGGCAACACGCCCGACCACATTTTCCCAGCCGTCCTGCGGGATTTTCCGGAACAGCCTGACATCCGGAAACCATGGACTGTCTTCTCTTTCCAAAAGCCAGCAGGGCAAGGGCGTCGGGTGCACCATGACCCATGTCGGAAGGCCCAGGGCGCCTGCGATATGCGCCGTCGTGTTGGACACCGTCACCACCAGGTCCATAGCCGCCACCTGATCGACGAAGGCATCGATATCCTTCATCTGGTCAATGCTGTCGTCGTGTAAAATCTCCACACCGGTCCGGTCAGCAAAGGCGTCGCGCTGGTCCTGGGTGTCGCCGTATTGCAGGTCAACCAGTTTGATGCCGGCAATGCCCGCCAGAGGCGCCAGTTCCAATAGGTTTAAGGACTTACTCTCCCCGATCCTTTTGTTCTTGCTGTTCCAGGTAATGCCGACAAGCCGCTCGCCCCCATCGCCTTGATAGCGTTTTCGCAAGGCCTCGCGCCCGGATTCATCGGCCATCAGATAGGCAGCGGGTTTTGCTTCATTCCCCACACCGGGCCCCACACCGGGCCCCACACCGGGCCCCACACCGGGCTTGAGCCAGCGGTCCAGGCTTCCGGCCGGGCATTGATATTCGATCGCCTCATCAAGCAAACGAGGATCGGGCGGCGTACTGCGGCCAATGGCCGTAACGCCGGGAAACGAGCGGGCGAACACATGCGTCAGCCGGGGATCGCACTCCAGGATCACGCGCGCGCCGGCTTCGAGCAAGGCGGGCACCCTGCCGGCGTACAGAACTTCATCGCCGACGCCCTGTTCGCACCACACCAAAACCGTCTTGCCGGCCACAGCTTCGCCCTGCCACGGGGCTTGCGGGAAATCGCGCCGAACGACCCCGTGTGTGGCCCGCCAGCGCCATTCGTATTCTTCCCATCCCTCCGCCATCTTGCCGACCAAAAGCAAGCAGAGAGCGAGCTGAAAATGGGCATCCGCGTTGTCTGGTTGGGCTTCTACGGCGCGCCGGTAACTGGCCTCCGCCTCATCAAACCGGCCAAGTTCCTTGAGCGCCCCCCCAAGGTTGGTATGGGCCTCGGAAAAATCCGGATTGCAGGCAAGGGCCATGGCGTAACTGGCAAGAGCCTTGTCGAATTGGCCGAGACCCTGGAACGCCAGCCCCAGGTTGCAGTGCGCCTCGGCATAATCCGGCTTGAGCGCCAACGCCTTGGCGTACGTGGCAACCGCCGTGTCCAATTGCCCCAGTTCCTGAAGCGCATTGCCAAGACCTGAGTAGGCTTCGATGAATTCCGGTTGAAGCGTGAGTGCGTTCCGGAAACTTTCCGCAGCCTCCTCCGGGCGTTCCAGACTCATCAGCGCATTGCCGAGGTTGCCAAAGGCTTCGGCATAATCCGGTTTCGCGGCCAAGGCGTTTTGGTAGCTGACAACGGCATCCTCCGGCCGGCCCAGGTCCTGGAACACATTGCCAAGGTTGCTGTGCGCTTCGGCCAAATCCGGACTTATGGCAAGGGCCTGGCGATAGCAGGCCACGGCGTCTTCCCACCGGCCGAGGCTTTTGAGCGCGTTTCCAAGGTTCACATGATAGGCCGCAACCCCGGAATTGGCTGCAATGGCCCGGTTGAAACGCTCAATGGCCTGTTCGTTCCGGCCGGCCTGGCGTTCGATGAGTCCCAGCAAATGGTGTGCGTCGGGGTGTTCCGGAACGGATTCAAGAATTTTCCGATAAAGCGTTTCCGCCTCGTCGAATAAACCCTGCTTTTGCAGCTGTACCCCTTTGTGCAGAGCCTCCGCAACAAACTGCTGCGATTCCCCGTCCCCCGAACTTCCGCTCGAAGGTCCACCCGCACTCCCTCCTGCTCCCTGCCCCTCGGCAGGAGGGGCAAAATAAATGGGCGCTCTGGCGCGAATAGGCTTTCTCCTGGAAAAATCCGAACGAATATATGGGAACTACCATAAACCCGGTAATTCCTTCGTGTCGAAACCTAAATTTCGGATTGTTCAGCCGACCGTTCAGCGAGGCGCGTTAAGAAAAAGACAAAGGAAACCGCCCCGAAAGATTCGGCTTCCTTTCAAGAAACGCCGACCTCAGAGCAAGGTGAACTCCAGTCTCACGTAGGGCTGTGTAAAGCTTTATCAACAGCCCTAATTTTCGCTATCCGGAGCGAAAGAGTCAGAGAGTCTGTATCTTAACTGTCTTTTGTACCGTCCGTTACTGCATCTGCGGATGGTGAAGCCTCAACCTTCGGTTTGCTTTCCGGCTGCGCTTGACCTTCGCCGTGAACAGGTTGCTTGGGTTCAACATCTGCTTTTTCAGATTGATTCGAACGCGTATACGCCGCCACCGCCTTTTTCGACGGATACTGAAAGGTAACCTGACCGGTTCCGGTGTCGCGAACTTCCGTCACGAAAACGCCGGTTTGTGGATCAATGTTGCCTTTCGGCGAGACGAACTGAGGCGCAACGTTCCTAATGCCAGTTGTTGAATCACCTGACGATGAAGTTTTAGAAGGTCTTGAAGGCGGCGAATAAACGACGTTGCCTTCAACAGGTTTAATCGTTTCCATTGTACTATCCCTTTTCTCGAGTAACCTTTTTTCCTATTAGTCCGAATGTTTTTATAGTTCCGGCTGTTCGCCAACCGGTTGCTCAGGGACCGTGCGTTCCAGCCCCATGGAAATATTTCTGTTGATGTTAATAAGCGTATTCAACAGATCCGGTTCCCGGGTCCCAATCGCCTTCGCCGTCTGCTTGTCGACGAAGATGCTGAGGCTGATCAGATTGGCCTTGATCTCTTCGGACAACGGGTTCTCCGCCGTCATTTCCGATTGGATCACGGTCCAAATCAACTGATTGTAAAGCAGCGATTCCTCGAAAAATTCGTCATCGGGCATCTGCTGGGCCTTTAGCAGGCGTTCCGCCGCTTGGCGCAACACTATGGCGTCAACTTCGGCGGGGGTGGCTTCCCGGTTGGTATCGACGGTTTTCTGGGTTTGCTGATACCCGCTGATCGCCACCGAGGCCTGGGAGCCCATTGGTCTGGTTTCACTCTCCACGATATCAGCTCCCTGCTTCCAACTGGTTGGCCACGTCCGCCGGGGGGGTCTTATCCACCTGCGGGCTCATGTCCCGGGCCTCTTTTCCGTCCCGGCTATTTAAAACCGCTGCTTCGTATTCGATCAGCTTCCGGCACTGCGCCAGGGCTTGGTAATCCTCACCCTCAAGAATTTGCTGACCGATTTTGCCGATGATCTCCAGGACAACGCTGCTGGGATCAAGATCAATAAATTCACGAATAAGTTTAAAAAAGACTTCGTGGTTTTGCTTGCTGTTATCGATACCGCCATCAAGGTAGATCAGTTGCACGACGAAATAGATTTGCTTGGCCAGAGTATCGGCCTTTTCTTCCGTCATGATGTGCTTTTCGCGAAGGATCGTCGTCTGATTCGCGATCATGAGAGACGCCATCTTATTGCCGTTTTGCACGGCGGCGCCGCCAATGATGCACTTCTCGTGCGGCTTCAGATTCAATTTAAGACCCATGATGCGTACCTTCTCAAAACGGCGGGATGGAAGCGGACGGCGATCTTGCCGCCCCCCCCCCAGCCGCTTGCTTTCCTGAAACGGGCCCGGGG
>JACNJX010000034.1 GCA_014382345.1 Alphaproteobacteria bacterium | reverse complement strand
CGCCCCTGATCGCAGGGCTGGTCTGTTTCATCGGGCTGTTTTTCATGCAGAACGTATTCGACCAAAAGGTCTTCGCTGGGGGCCCGGGAGGCGGCCAAGGGGCAGGCACTGCGTCCTTTATTGAACCAAGCGTTGAGAGAGATGTAAGGAAAAATAACGGCAGGCCTAATTAGCCGTCCCCGCCGTTCCCCTTGGCTTCGATAAAAGCCTTGAAGTCCATGTCCGTGGTGATGACGTCATCCATCAGGAAAAAGACCAATTCCTTGCGTAGGCTGTCGCGGGCCATTTCGTTTTCCCCGGCCATTTTCGCGAATTCCAGCAAGTGCTCCATCTGCGTGTTCAGGCTCTTGTGGTGTTCCTGGTGCTTCTTGACGTTGGGATAGCCGGCCTTCGCCAGTAAGGCTTCTTCCTTGGCGAAATGCGCCTTGGCGGATTTAACGAAGCCTGCGACCAGGTCTTCGCATTTTTCGGCCTCGTCATCGTCCAGTGCCTTGACGACCAGATTTACGATGTCGGCCAGTTGCTGGTGATCCTTATCCAGGGTTTCGTATTCCAGCAAAAAGGAAGGGGTCAACTCAACCATCATCATTTCCCGTTGGTTCGATTGTGTTTCGAGGAGTCCCAAGCCATCCGCCTGATATGATACAGGGTTTCCATGGCGTTCGCTATTCCGCCGCT
This sequence comes from Alphaproteobacteria bacterium, assembly GCA_014382345.1. Lineage (GTDB taxonomy): Bacteria > Pseudomonadota > Alphaproteobacteria > Rhodospirillales > Casp-alpha2 > Casp-alpha2. Next base: position 3,401 of record JACNJX010000034.1, on the reverse strand, counting down.
TTGGGGCGTGTTGGTTGGGCCTCATTCAAGGTTTTTTGGCCACTTTCCTCACCGTTTTCGTCGAGGGAGAAGATAAAGGCATAGTCCGGATCAAGACCCGCCGTTATCCGTTTGCTCAATTCCGGCTCGAAGGCATGGTGGACACGGACATAGAGTTCCTTGCCGTTATCCTCATCACCCCCAAGCCTGACGCGGACGATATTGTCGTGACCCAGCAGATGGGTAGAGGTCACATCGACCGGGGCGCCTGCCCCGGAACGTTCACCACCATCGCTTTTGAGGGTAACCCCTTCGGGCCGCACAAGAACCTCCACCGGGCAGCCGTCGTCCAGGCTTTTCGCGGCAATTCGGCCGAGAGGAATTTCGACGTGTCCGTTTTCGACGACGCTCTCAAACCGGTTCATCATTCCGAACAGTTTGGCGACGAATTCATGGCGGGGATGATAATAAATCTCGTGCGGCCGCCCGGACTGGAGAATGGTCCCGTTGTGGCCGAGAATCTTTATCCGATCAGCCATGAACATGGCTTCTTCCGGGTCATGGGTGACCATCACCGTGGCGACGCCGCTGGCTTTGAGAACGGCCAGGGTTTCTTCGCGAATTTCACCGCGCAGGTTGGTGTCCAACCCTGAGAACGGCTCATCCAGCAACAGGACTTTCGGTTCCGGGGCCAGCGCGCGGGCAAGCGCCACGCGTTGTTGCTGGCCGCCCGACAGCATATGCGGGTGGTTTTCGGCGTGATGCGCCATGCCGACCTGATCCAGCATATCCATGGCGCGCCGCCGCGCCTGGTTTTGGGCTTGGCCAAACAGGCCGAAGGAGACGTTGTCGAGGACGTTGAGGTGCGGAAACAGCGCGTAATCCTGGAACATCAACCCGATACCCCGATGTTCAGGCGGCACATGGTGGTCTTCGTCGGCAACGACCTTCTCGTCGATAACGATGCGGCCCTTTTGCAGACGCTCCAGACCGGCGGCGAGGCGCAACAAAGTGGTCTTGCCGGAGCCGGACGGTCCCAGCAGGCAAACCACCTCGCCCGCCGGGATCATCAACGATGCGTTGTCGAGAACCCGGTTGTCACCATAGGCATGGGAAACGCCGACGACATGAAGCCCTTTCACGATGGTTGCCCTTTCTCAGCATATCCGGGACGCGACCGGGTGATCGCGTAACTAAGCACGATCACCGGCAAAACGCCAAACCCGGCAATGCCCAGCGCCGCCAGGGAGGCTTCGCCCAATTGTTCGTCCGACGCGTATTGGTGCACATAGGTCGCCAGCGTGTGGAAATTGAACGGCCGGAGAATCACCGTCATCGGCAGTTCCTTCATGCATTCGACGAAGACCAGCATCGCCGCCGTCAGCGCACTGCCCCGGATCAGCGGAATATGAACGCGCCGGAGCGTGCGGAACGGCCCGTGGCCGAGGCTGCGCGCCGCCCCGTCCATGCTGGGGGTGATTTTGGCCAGGCTGGCCTCGACACTGCCGAAGGACAGCGCCAGAAAGCGCACCAGATAGCCGAACGTCACAGCGGCGATGGTACCGGAGAACAAAAGGCCGGTGGAAAATCCGAAGGTATCGCGCATGAAACCGTCAATGCCGTTGTCCAGGGCGCCTAAGCTGACCAGGACGCCGACGGCGAGCACCGAGCCGGGGACGGCGTAACCGAGGCTGACGAACCGGGCCATGACCTTGACGATGCGCTCGTTCCGGAGACGCACGCCGTAGGCTATGAAAATGCCGATGGCGAGGGCGATAACCGCCGTCAGGGCCGACAATAAAACACTGTTGGCGGCGAACCGAAAGACTTGGGTGTCGGTGGCGGCCTCAAAATGAATCACGGCATACCCGCCCAGCACCGCTGCGGGAAGGATGAAACCGAACAACACCGGCAGCGCGCAGCCAATGGTTGAAAGGTGTCTGGCCCAGCCTTTCAACTCGTACCCGGGCATAGCCTTGATTTTGGATGTGGTGTGGTGGAAGCGCTGCTTGCGCCGGGCGAAGCGTTCGGCCAGCACCAGGACAACGACGAAAAACATCAGCAATCCGGCCAATTGCGCGGCGCCTGCGACGTTGTTCATGTTTAACCAGACGTCATAGATGCCGAGGGTAAAGGTGCTGACGGCGAAGAAATCCACCGTCCCGAAATCGTTGAGGGTTTCCATTAAAGCCAGCGACACGCCGATGACGATGGCCGGGCGCGCCAGCGGCAGGGCGACGGAGAAGAAGCTCCGCCACGGTCCGCGGCCGAGAACCCGGCTGGCTTCCAATACGCAGACCGATTGTTCAAGAAAAGCCGCGCGCGCCAGCAGATAGACATAGGGGTAGAGAACCAGGGTCATCATCGAAATAGCGCCGCCGAGCGAGCGGATTTCCGGGAACCAGTAATCGCGTTTTGTTTGCCATCCGAACAGGTCGCGCAACAGGCCCTGGACCGGTCCGGCGTATTCCAGGATATCGGTGTAGACGTAGGCAATCACGTAGGCCGGCATGGCCATGGGCAAAAGCAGCGCCCACTCAAAAATTAGCCGTCCCGGAAACCGGCACGTGCTGACCAGCCACGCCGTACCGACGCCGATGATCAGGGTGCCGATGCCTACGCCGATCATCAGTTGCAGGGTGGTGGAGATATAAAGCGGCAGGACGGTAGACGCCAAATGCGACCAGATCTGGTCGCCGGGGGTGAGGGCTATATACAGGACGCTCAGGATGGGCGCTGCCACCGCGGCCGCGATCAGAACCGTGCCGACGCTCCAAACGTTAAACCATGACCAGGAGAATTTCCTGGTCATGGTGTTGAAACCTGGCGTTGCCGTTTGCGTCGTCACGCTCAATTCATCCTTCTCGCCGTCTTTGAGGCGCACTTCTTAGTTATTGAACCGGACTTTGTCCATAATCCTGCTCGCCAGCGTCCGGTGCAGGGCGATTTTGGACAGGAATGTTTCGTCGGCCTTAAATGCGCCCCATCCGGCGACGTTGGGGTGGAGCGCGACGCCGGCCAGAACGGGATATTCGAAGTTCCCTTCAGCGTAGATTTTCTGCGCCTTGGCCCCGCTCAGGAACTCGATCAGCTTGATGGCCTGGGCCTTGTTTTTGGCGCTTTTGGTCACGCTGGCGCCCGAGATGTTGACGTGTGTGCCCAGGCCTTTTTGATTGGGGAAGACAATGGTGACTGCGGCGGCCCATTTTTTTTGTTCCGGCTTTTTAGCGTTGGTCTGCATCTTGCCCATGTAATACGTGTTGCCGAGCGCCACGTCGCATTCGCCCTGGTAGACAGCCTTGACCTGAGCCCGATCATTGCCTTGCGGTTTGCGGGCCAGATTGGCCTTAACGCCACGCGCCCAAGCTTCCGCCGCGGCCTCGCCTTTGGCGGCGATCATCCATGCCAGCAGGGAGACGTTA
>JACNJX010000009.1 GCA_014382345.1 Alphaproteobacteria bacterium | reverse complement strand
CGGTGACTTTAAGTATTTGGACGATAACGAGGGAATTATGGACAGAATTGAAGCATTGGCCGAAGCCAATGCCAGCATGAACGGCAAGCTGGATAAGTTTCGCTCCGGTAAAGACGGTCAAGATGATGATGGTCACTACGACGGTTATATGTCAGAAGCCGGGGAAATCCTGCGGCGGCTGGAAAGTCGCGGCTTCACGATTGAGCCGTTTTAAAAACGAGCGAAAGGTATACGGCTATGAGCAAGTGCATGGGGCAGACGGGCTCCTATACGATTGGCCACGTGCCTGTAGTACCGGGGACCATGGACGAGCGCATCGTGGGCACGGCGATTAAGAAGGATCAAAGTATTTATCAGGCGCTGGATGCGCCGTTAACGTCCGTTTGGGAGACAACACTGGAGGATGAGCGATGAAAAAGCTCCGCGTCCTTGATCTGTTCAGCGGTATTGGTGGGTTCAGCTTGGGCCTCGAAAGGACGGGCGGTTTTGAAACTGTGGCGTTCTGCGAGATTGAGGAATTTCCGCGCAAGGTGCTGGCGAAGCATTGGCCGGATGTGCCGATTTTCAAAGATGTAAGGGAGTTGACGGGTGAGCAAACAGGGCCAATTGACGTTATTTGTGGGGGTTTCCCCTGTCAAGACATCAGTATCGCCGGGAAGGGAGGGGGCATTGAAGGAGCGCGGAGCGGCCTCTGGTTCGAGTACGCCCGGATCATTGGAGAAGTGGGGCCACGGTGGGTCATCATCGAAAACGTCTCAGCCCTGCGCAGCCGAGGACTTAGCGTCATCCTGCAAAATCTCAGCGAGATCGGGTATGATGCGGAATGGCATTGTATCCCAGCTTCCTACGTTGGCGCTCCTCACCGTCGGGACCGCATCTGGATTGTGGCGTACCCCGTCAGCACAAGAACCGGGGTTGAAAGCCAGTCGTTTAATCTGCAAGGACGGCTCTCCGCCGAAGATGGGCCAACGGCTTTACGACAAAGAGACTGGTCGGCTGTGTCAGGTGGGATTGACGCAACAGGTGAAATTGTGGCCGAACTTGGGGGCGGTTGTCGGTGGCTCCCTGAACCCAACGTGGACAGAGTGGTTGATGGGGTTTCCAGAGGGTTGGACCGACTTAAAGGACTCGGAAACGCCGTCGTCCCGCAAGTCGTTGAAATAATCGGACGGGCGATTCTCGCGGCGGAAGGAATAGATATGTCCGTTTGTGAAACAAATGCGTAACCCATTGATTGCATTATACAGGTGTTTGAAGTGCGCTCACCGATGGAGCGAACCCCCCGGCCCAACAAAGTGCCCAAGGTGCGGACACCTGTATGTGAAGTGGACGAATTACGAAACTGATTTTGCACGATAACGAGGGCTTGATGCAGAACTGGATAGCATGGGTGATTTTAGGTCGCCGCGCCGAATATCGGGTGGTTAGGGTTAAGTCATGGAAGCCATGCTGGTCTGAGGATGAAGTTTGGTGGCCGGTTGTTTTAGTTGATATTCGTGGGCGGGGTCGAATGACGCTCTCGCCAATTTGGAAAGTGCGATAACGAGGGTATTTCAATGGCATTTGATTTTGACGGATACGCCGCTAACTACTACGCGCAAGCCTATATTGAAGGCCGCGCATCTGAGGCCGATGTCATCCGCAATCTTGTCATTGAGGGAGCGGACGAAGGAGAAGCCAAAGATTTTGTTGAAAGCATACGCGCCGAAAGCGCGTCCTGAAAGGAGGGTGATATGACCAAGACGCTAGAGGATTATTTTGTTGATTGGGAGGGCAACGCCTTCGGCTTCGGTTACGGAACCGGAGAGGAACACACCCTTGGGGCGCTAAAAATGTTTATGGAAGCCTGTCCAATCGACGGCGGTTATGACTACCGTATTCTTGAAGGAAAAGTAAGCCCTACTGTTGCGTGGCTTCTTATCAACGTGTTGTGCCGAGAAGACATTCTTGAATATGGCACATCCCCGCGTTTTGCGTGGCTCACCGAAAAAGGAAAACGGTTAAAAACATTTGTCGGTGGTCAATCGGCTGACGATTTGGGGAAAATTATCCACCGCGATAAAAATTACATTCATTGCTATCCCGATATCTGCAACTGCGGCCCGAATGGATACGAAGCGGGTCGGGTATGCCAGAACCCATTTTGGCTCGATAAACCAAAGTCCGATTAGGAGCTTTACTGTAAATTTCTCGCCTGTTCCCGAATAAATCGTTTCCGCGCCCGCAGCTCCTGTGCCTGTGTCCGGCTGATCAGGGTCTTGGCGCGTTTCGTTGCACCCTTAAGGAATGTGGTGCCGATGCGCCACTTCGGAGCTTCCCGCCCACGTGCCAGCGAATTCGCATATTGCTTGGACACATTCGACACCTGCAGGATATGCCTGATTTCGTTGTCACTGACACCGGACTTCTTGGCGGCGTTGACGAACTGCTGCATGTCGTTGTAGGCACGCAGGCGGATGTCATTGGCGGTCTCGAAGGCATTCGTCAGGGCATCCTGATCCACCGGATTGATGTCAGCGGCGACCTTGTACAGGTACGAATTGGCATTGCTCAAGGCTTCCCTGAAATCGCCCACGCGGAAATACAGCGAGAATTTCGGGTCGTAGGTCGAGACGCGCAGACCGAACGCACCCCTGATCTCGTCATTGAGGTCGTAGACCTTGCCGGTCGCGTCCTTCTCGCCCTTGATCGCCTTGTAGGTTTTCCGTATAGGCCCCAGAGCACCCGGACCCAAGGCGAAGATCAGGTGCTCGCCGATGGCGGCGCTCTGGTCCGATGTGGGTGCGTCCGGATTATAGACCTGCCCGCCGCGAATCTTGTTGTTCGACAGGACCTCGTACAGGGCGCTGGCGGCGATGTCCCATCCGAAGAACGGGTCCAGTAATTCCCGTGCGGCACCGACGAAGCTGTCCTCCCACGGCTGATTGCGGGCCATGGCGACGAGGGGCCGGTGGAAGATGTTGTAGGGATCGAGGAACGACATGTCCACGGTGCGCAGGCGACCCTGATCGTCGCGTCCCAAGAAGGCCAGATGGGCGTTCTCGGCCCACGGGCTGCCCAGTTTGCGGACGGCCTCTTCCTCGTCATCGTCGATGGCGAACATGGACTTGGTCATGGCCATTCCGGCTGCCGCCCACGAGTGGGCGATCGCCATGCCGAGGATGCGCTTGTGGGCCATCGCCTTCAGGTCCGGGTCCTTCAAATCTGCTTGGATAATCTTCAGGTTGTTCTTGGTGGTCCTGATGATTTCCGACGAGAAGGCGACGAACGATCCGACGATCGGGAAACGGCCAAGTTTTTTCATGCCGGTGCCGGTCAGCGAGTACGTGGGGATCGTGTCGCGGATGCGCTTGGCCACGATGGGTTCGGCCTCGGCGCGGGTCAGGTTCTTGGCCTTCATGTAGTTGGCCAGCTCGGTCTCGAAGGCGACGATCTTCCAGAAGTCATCCGAACCCCGGTAGACCTTCTTGAGGATGTCGTTGTACTGCTTGAGCTTGGCCTTCGTCGGTTCCAGCCGTTCCGCGCCCGTGTAGTGATCGAGCGCCGCCCAGACGTTGGCGCTGTCGTCCATCAGGTCCTGCAACATCCCGGCGTTCGGCATGTCGTGGAGCAGGCCGATGCGCACGAGGTTGCGATAGTAATTGACGAAGTTGCCGTCGCGCGCCTTGACCGTGTCCCACACCGTCGTTGCCGCGAGCTTCAGGTGCGTCGGGTTGAACGCGCCCGCCTGAATGGCGAAGAACGGCGCGGAGAAGAAGTTCCTGATCTGGGTGGCAGGCGACAGGACGATCTTGCCGTACTTGACGGCACCGTTGAGGCCGAGGAGCCATCCCTGCCACGCAGGAAGCTCCGACTTGCCCAGTGCGTCCCTGAACGCCTGTTTCACTTCCGGGGTGACCCACAGACCGGCGAGCGGGGCCAGCACGGCGGATTTGTCACCTGCCATTTGGACCGTGGCGTCGGGCGGCTGGGTGCCGTCCTTGAACAGGAACTGGCCCATGCCTACTTCACGAATTTTGTTGAGGAACGCCGTGTTGTAGATCAGCCGGTTCATCTTCATCATTGTCCGGGTATAATTCAGATCGGCATCAGTGTTCTCGCCCATGACGGCCCGGATTTCCGGTGCGATCTTCTTGCGCTTCATGAGCACGGTCAGGTCACGCGCACCCAGCGTGCTTTCCTTGATGAGGGCCTCGATGCCGGGGTACGCCGTGCTCGCACC
>JACNJX010000076.1 GCA_014382345.1 Alphaproteobacteria bacterium | reverse complement strand
TTTGAGGGTGGGGAACCCGTCGGCGCGGCAGGGCAGGGGGTCGGAAAGGGTGTCCGCGCCGACCGGCATGATCATGATTTCCTGGATGTCGATCGGGTTGTCGGCGTGGGCGCCGCCGTTGATGATGTTCATCATCGGCACGGGCAGAAGGTGCGAATGCGCGCCGCCGATAAACCGGTACAAGGGCTGTTCCGCGTCATCGGCCCCGGCGTGGGCGCAGGCCAGGCTGACGCCGAGAATGGCGTTGGCGCCGAGGCGGCCCTTGTTGTCGGTGCCGTCGAGTTCGATCATGGTGTTGTCGATCAGGAACTGGTCTTCGGCGTCCATGCCCGAAAGCGCATCGAAGATTTCACCGTTGACCGCGTCCACCGCCTTCAACACACCCTTGCCGCCATAGCGCGCCTTGTCGCCATCGCGAAGTTCGTGGGCTTCGTGCTTGCCGGTGGAGGCGCCAGACGGCACCCCGGCACGGCCCATGGCGCCGTTTTCCAGAATCACATCGACCTCGACGGTCGGGTTGCCGCGACTGTCGAGAATTTCGCGGGCGATGATGTCGATAATGGCGGTCATGGGTGGGGGCTCCGTTGAGTCAGGGGGCGGCTATTCAATTTCAATGGGCCGCGTTTTGGCCAGTTGGTCGAATTCCATCAATGTTTCCACAATTCCCGGCAACTGGTCCAGCGGGATCATGTTGGGGCCGTCGCTGGGCGCGGTGTCCGGGTCTTGGTGGGTTTCCATGAATACCGCGGCGACGCCGATGGACACGGCGGCGCGGGCCAGCACCGGGGCGAATTCCCGCTGTCCGCCCGACGATGTCCCCTTCCCTCCCGGCTGCTGCACCGAATGGGTGGCGTCGAAGACAACCGGGCATCCCGTCAGCGCCATGATCGGCAGGCCCCGCATGTCGGAGACAAGCGTGTTATAGCCGAAGCTGGCGCCGCGTTCGCAGACCATGACATGGGTGTTGCCGGTTTCCTCGACCTTCTTGACTACGTTGGCCATGTCCCAGGGCGCCAGGAACTGGCCCTTCTTGACGTTGATGGCCTTGCCGGTCTTGCCGGCGGCGACGAGCAGGTCCGTCTGGCGGCACAGGAAGGCCGGGATTTGCAGGACATCGATAACGTCGGCAAGGGCGGCGCAGTGGTCCGGCTCATGCACGTCGGTCAGGACGGCAAGCCCGGTTTGCTTTTTGACCTCGGCGAAGACTTCCAGAGCCTTTTCCATGCCGAGGCCGCGCGGGCTTCCGGAACTGGTGCGGTTGGCCTTGTCGTAGGATGTTTTATAAATCAGCCCGATGCCGAGGGTCTTCGACATTTCGGCCAGCGCGCCCGACATGTCGAGCGCATGATCGCGGCTCTCCATGACACACGGCCCCGCGATCATGACCAGCGGGCGGTCATTGCCGAGAGTCAGGTCACCGATGGATACGTGGCGGGGCTGGGTCATGGGTGTCTTCCGGTTGGTTGTCCGGACGGTCCTACACCAGGCGCGACTGGTGAACCGCGCCGGCGATAAACGAGGTGAACAACGGATGCGGCTCGAACGGTTTTGATTTCAGTTCCGGGTGGAACTGGACACCAACATACCACGGGTGATCGGGAATTTCGACGATCTCCGGCAGGACGCCGTCGGGCGACATGCCGGAAAACTTCAGCCCGGCCTTCTCGAGAACGTCACGGTAGGTGGTGTTGACCTCATAGCGGTGGCGGTGGCGCTCGGAAATTTCCGCATCACCGTAGATGTCATGTACCCGGCTGCCTTTTTCCAGGCCGCAGGCATAGGCGCCGAGCCGCATGGTGCCGCCCATGTTGCCACCTGCTTCGCGGCGGTGAAGCTCTTCGCCTTTAAGCCATTCGGTCATCAGGCCGACCACGGGGTCTTCGCAGGGACCGAATTCGGTGGACCCGGCCTTAGCGAGCCCGGCCATGTTGCGGGCCGCTTCTATCACCGCCATCTGCATGCCGAAGCAAATGCCGAAGTACGGGATCTTGCGTTCGCGGGCGAACCGGGCGGCGGCAATCTTGCCTTCCGAGCCGCGTTCGCCGAAACCGCCGGGCACCAGGATGCCGTGGACGCCTTCCAGGTGATGCAGGGTATCGCCGGATTCGAAGATTTCCGAATCCACCCATTGGGTTCCGACGTGCACGTTGTTGGCGATGCCGCCGTGGGCCAGGGCTTCGGCGAGCGATTTATAAGCATCCATCAGGCCGGTGTACTTGCCGACGATGGCGATGGAGACTTCGCCTTCGGGCTTGGTCACGCGCTCGCTGATTTCCTCCCAGCGGCTCAGGTCGGGGGGTGGCGCGTCGATATTGAAGTGGCGGCAGACTTCATCGTCGAGGCCTTCCTTGTGGTAGCTGATGGGCACGCTGTAGATGGTGTCGACATCGAGCGCCGGGATCACGGCTTCTTCCCGAACGTTGCAGAACTGGGCGATCTTGCGGCGTTCGCCATCGGGAATGGTTCGGTCGGCCCGGCACAGCAAAACGTCGGGCTGGATGCCGACGCTCAGCAGTTCCTTCACGGAATGCTGTGTCGGTTTGGTCTTCAACTCACCGGCGGTCCGGATATACGGGATCAGCGTCAGGTGGAGATACATGGAATTTTCGCGGCCGAGTTCGTTGCGCAATTGCCGGATTGCTTCCAGAAAGGGCAGTCCCTCGATATCGCCGACGGTGCCGCCGATCTCGCACAGCACGAAGTCTTCGTCCGTCAGATCGCTGGTAACAAAATTTTTGATGGCGTCGGTGATGTGCGGGATGACCTGGATGGTCGCGCCCAGATAATCGCCCCGGCGTTCCTTGGCGATAACGTCGGAATAAATCCGCCCCGTCGTCACGTTGTCGCTCTGGCGCGCGCCGACGCCGGTAAAGCGTTCGTAGTGGCCGAGGTCGAGGTCGGTTTCAGCCCCATCGTCGGTGACATAGACCTCGCCGTGCTGATAGGGCGACATAGTGCCCGGGTCAACATTGATGTAGGGGTCCAGCTTGCGTAGCCGCACCTTGAAACCCCTGGCTTGGAGAAGCGCGCCAAGGGCTGCAGATGCAAGACCTTTTCCTAGGGAGGAAACCACGCCGCCGGTGATAAATATGAACCGCGTCATGGACGTGTACTGTATAGCAAACTTTCTAAATTCAAAAACAAAAGAGGCGGCTTTTGCGCCGCCTCCGTGATTTATTTTTTCGCCTCTTCGATTCGAGGCCCGGATTCCCTACTTGGCGAGAGGGGCGCTGGGCTCGGCCGGCTTGGCCGGAGCTTCGGTCTTCGGGACCGGTTTGTCCAGGATTGAGCCCTGTTTGCGTTCGCCGGAAGCGAGAATCGCAAGAATCAGGCTGGTCGCCATGAACCCGGCGGCGATGAACGCCGTCGTCCGGGTTAGCATGTCGGCAGCCGCGCGGCCGGTCATGAAACCGCCCATTCCGCCGCCGCCTCCTCCGCCGCCGCCCATACCAAGCGCGCCGCCTTCGCTGCGCTGAAGGAGCACGATGCCGACAAGCGAGATCGCTAGAATCAGGTGAATGACGAGGATGACCGTGGTCATGGAACCGTTATCTCTTTCATCAAAGCAGGGCCGGTCCTTAAACCGCACCCGTTCATACTATACTTAACTTGCCGGGCTTTTTAGTCCTTCCCGGCCGGATTGGCTAGACACAACTTTGCGCAATGGCCCAAAAATCTTCCGCCTTGAGGCTGGCGCCGCCGATCAGGCCGCCGTCAACGTCTTCCAGCGCGATCAGTTCGCGGGCGTTTTCGGGCTTCATGGAGCCGCCGTACAGCACGCGAGTACCGTTTGCGTGGCTCTCGCCCACGGCCTTGGTAAGTTCTTCGCGGATCAGGGCGTGCACTTCCTGGACCTCTTCCAGCGAAGGCGTACGGCCGGTTCCGATGGCCCAGACCGGCTCATAGGCAATCACCGTATTGGCCGCCGTCGAGCCGTCAGGCACCGAACCGGACAGTTGCGTCTTGACCACATCGAAGGTCTGGCCCGCGTCGCGCTCGGCCTCGGTTTCACCGATACAGATGATGGCGCATAGCCCCGCGGCTTGAGCGGCAGCGGCCTTGGCCTTGACGCCCAAGTCGGTTTCTCCGTGGTCGGTGCGGCGTTCGGAATGGCCGACGATGACGAACCCGCAGCCGATGTCGCTCAGCATGGTGGCGCTGATGTCGCCAGTGTGGGCACCATTTTCCGCCGTGTGGCAGTCCTGACCACCTAAGCCGATGCCGCTGTCGGCGATGGCGTTTCCGACGTCTGCGACCAGGGTAAAGGGCGGGCAGACGACCATGTCGAAGACCGGATCGGATTCCGCTTTCATACGTTGCGCCAGGGCTTCAGCCAGGGACAATCCGTCGGATTTCTGGCCGTTCATTTTCCAGTTACCGGCGATAAGGGGGCGGCGGTCGTTCGGCATGAGCGTATTTCCATTCCTGTCGTGAGCGGGAGAGTTGCTTATTCCGTATTGGCGGTGTGTCTATCACATTCACCCAAAGGGCTTAAACCCCCTTAAGGCTAATAAGGAAGATTTAAAGCTAAGGCTCAAATCAGAGAAAATCCTGGTTGCGGGTGTTTTGGCGCACACCTATGATGCCGCGCGCCTTGCTTTAATTCCGCCCGTTCCGGTTTTCGATTAGGCACAAGATAAATTTTTCCGTCTCATTATCGAGTATTGAAACGCCATGCTGTCCTTCATTAGAGATCACACCCAGTCCATTGTCGTGAAGATCCTCGCTGTCCTTCTCATCGGCAGCTTTGCGGTTTGGGGGGTCGAGGACATGTTCAACGTTGTCACCTCTGAGTCGGCTGCGATTTACGAGGTCGGCGATATTGAGGGCGACCCGAACCTGATCGAAAAAGACGTGCAGCGGGAAATCAACCGCCTGCGTCCGTTGTTCGGCGACAAGCTTGATTTCGAGCAGGCCAAGGCTCTGGGTCTTGTGGAAATGGTTTTGCAGCGTCAGATCAACGACGGTGCCATCCTTCAGGCATCGCAGAATCTGGGCGTCGCCATCAGTGATGATCTAATCACCAAGGAAATCCGCCAGACGGACATTTTTCAGACGGCGGGACGGTTCGACCGCAACCGTTTCCGCCAGATTTTGAGCAACAGCCTGATGAGCGAAGCGGGCTATATCGCCAGCACCCGGATGGTCTTGAGCCGCAACCACCTTCTCGACAGCGTTTCCTCCGAAACGGCGCCCAGGGTTTATGTAGATTCCGTGTACCGCTATCGGCAGGAAAAACGGACGGCTGAAACGGTCTTTGTCTCCGATAGCCTGCAGCAGGGAATTCCCGAACCCAGCGACGATGATCTGAAAAAGTTTCACAAAAAGAACGCTTCGCGTTTCACGGCCCCGGAATACCGCGCGGTGACGGTGATCCGTCTTGATGCAGCCGATCTGGCGGCGGAAATTTCGGTGTCAGAGAAAGATATCAAAGAGACCTATGAGGCCCATGAAGACGAGTTCACCAAGAAAGAACTTCGCCAGGTCAAACAGATGATCCTCGCAGACGAAAAGGACGCCCAAAAGGCAGCCAAGGCCTTGTCCCAGGGACGCGATTTCGCGGTGGTCGCGAAGGAAATTGCGGGCATGGATGCCACCACCATTGATCTCGGGAGTATTTCGAAAGAACACCTTCCCTTTCCCGAACTGGCAGATGCCGTCTTTGCCCTCGAGCTTGGTAAAAACAGCGCGCCCCTGAAGAGCGCCCTGGGCTGGCACCTGTTTCGGGTCGAGGGTTTGAAGCCCGGAGGCGTGAAGTCCCTCGACGAGGTCCGCGACGACCTCAGAAAAACCATTGCCCATGATAAAGCCATCGATAGTCTGTTCGAACTGGCAAACAAGCTTGAGGATACCTTGGGCAGCGGCGCGACACTGGAAGATGCCGCCGGCCAACTGAACGTCAAGGTTCATAAAATCGCCGCCGTGGACAAGACCGGCAAGGGGATCGACGGCAAGACTCTTAAAGGCCTTCCCGGAGGGGATTTCCTCGGCATTGCCTTCGCCACGGAGGAAGGCTCCGACAGCCCGCTTAGCGAAACCGGAGAGGAAGGCTATTTCGTGCTCCGGGTCGATGGCGTGAGCGCCCCTGCCCTCAAGCCCTTGAATTCAATCCGGGCAGAGATTGTTAAGGCGTGGAAAGAGGATAAGCGGGCGAATAAATCAAAAGCCGCCGCCGAGGCTCTGGTTGCGCGCGTCAAAGCCGGGGCTACGCTGGCTTCCATTGCCGCCGATACGGGACTGGAGATAAAAACCACGCCCCCCCTGCTGCGCCAGCCTGAGAAGGAACAGGACGGCATTCCCCAGGCCCTGGTCAGTAAAATCTTCGCCCTCTCGAAAGGTCAGGCCGCAATGGCCAGGAGCAAGGCCGGGTACACGATCGCCAGCCTGAAGGACATCACCGCCGCCGATCCGGGCCAGGACAAGAAGGGTGTCGACGACTTGTCCGGGCAACTCGTCCAGTCCATCCGCAACGACCTTCATGCCCAGTTGGCAGAGGCCCTGCGGAACCGCTACGGCGTTACCATCAACCGCGACGCCGTTGCCGGCCTGTTTACTGGGGCGGCCCGCGGCCGGAGACGTTGAGCCCGGCCGTGCAGACCAGTCCCGAATTCCCCCCCTTTGCCGAGGCCTATGGCGACGCAGGCCGGGGCCGCGCCCAGGTCGTATGGACGACTCTGGTCTCGGACCTGGAGACCCCCGTCTCGGCGATGCTGAAACTGGCCAAGGGACAGCCCAACAGTTTTCTTCTCGAGTCCGTCGAGGGCGGCGCCAGCCGCGGGCGGTATTCCTTCATTGGCCTCAGGCCCGATTTGATCTGGCGCTGCTTCGGGGACCGGGCCGAAATTAACCGGTCCGCCACGAACGATCCCGATGCCTTCGCGCCGTGCCCCGTGGCCGAGAAATCGGGCGCCATCGAATCGCTTCGCGCCCTGGTCAAGGAATCCCGGATCGACGTTCCCGACGACCTGCCGCCCATGGCGTCGGGCCTGGTCGGGTACATGGCCTACGACATGGTTCGGCTGGTGGAAAAACTGCCAGATAACAACCCCGATGTGATCGGCGCACCGGACAGCATTTTCCTGCGGCCGACGGTAATGGCCGTGTTCGATTCCCTGAAAGACACGGTGACCATTATTTCGCCTGTCTGGCCCGATGGCGCAACCAGCGCCGAGGCAGCTTATGAAGCGGCCAAGGAGCGGCTGGCCGAAGTCGTCCGCGATTTTGACGCGGCTTCGCCCGAGAGTTCTTCCGAAACGCCGATCGATCAGGCTTTGCCGGAGGCCGTTTCCAACATGACTCGTGAGGACTTCCACGGGATGGTCAAAAAGGCGGTCGATTACATCATCGCCGGCGACGCCTTTCAGGTCGTGCCCTCGCAACGTTTCAAGCTGCCGTTTACCCTGCCGCCGATTTCCTTTTATCGGTCCTTGCGGCGTCTCAATCCTTCACCGTTTTTGTTCTTCCTCGACTTCGGGGACTTTTCCGTCGTCGGTTCCAGCCCGGAAATTCTGGTCCGGGTGCGGGACGGCAAGGTCACGCTCCGGCCCCTGGCGGGAACCCGCAAGCGGGGGGCTACGCCAGAAGAGGACAAGGCCCTGGCCGAAGATCTTCTTGCAGACCCCAAGGAGATTGCCGAGCATTTGATGCTGCTCGATCTCGGGCGCAACGACGTCGGCCGGGTCGCCAAGGTCGGCACGGTTGAAGTCACCGAGCAGTTCATTATCGAGTATTACTCCCACGTCATGCACATCGCATCCAACGTGGATGGAGACCTCGACCCCGAATTCGATGCCATTGACGCCCTGCTGGCCGGTTTTCCGGCGGGTACCGTCTCCGGCGCGCCCAAGGTCCGGGCAATGGAAATTATCGATGAATTGGAACCGGAGCGGCGCGGCGTCTATTCCGGCTGCATCGGCTACTTCGGCGCCAATGGCGACATGGACACCTGCATCGCGCTGCGTACCGCCGTCCTCAAGGATGATTATTTGTACGTTCAGGCCGGCGGCGGCGTCGTTGCCGACAGCGACCCGGAAGGCGAATTCCAGGAGAGCTGCAACAAGGCCAAGGCCCTGATCCGCGCCGCCGAGGAAGCGGTGAAATTCGCTAACAGAAAGTCCTGAAAAACCGGCTTTCCTCTTAAGACGTTACCTTTAAACCGGGCCGCCGTATTCGAAACCGGCGCCTTCGACGGCTTGCTGCACGGCGGTATCTTCGGCAATCCCTTCGATGCGGACTTCCTTGCTATCCAAATTGACATCAACGGACGCTTCCGGCACCACGGCTTTGAGCGCCTTGCTGACCGAATTTGCACAGCCTGCGCAACTCATCCCCAAAACCTTGTATTTTTTCATCCGATACGCTCCTTTAACATATTGTTTTTTCAATATTTTAAATGTTCCAGCGGCTGTAAGGTCAAGGCCGTTTATAGAGCGTTGATAGGGGAACCAGTCGGAACCCCTTCTCCTCAACACCTTCCAGCCAGGGGCCGATCGTACGCAGGGTCTTTTCCCTCGGGTGGCCGATGGCGACGGCGAACCCGGACTTCATCGCCAGGCGTTCGACTTCGGCGAGGCGTTTTTCGATCTCGGCGGTTTCATCCAGATGGTCGATAAAGATGTTGCGCCCGAGAAAAGGCACGCCCGCTTCCCTGGCCGCTTTGCGGGCGACGGTCCGCCCCGATGTGATCGAGTCGAGAAACTTGAGGTCGCGTTTTTTCAATTCCCCCATCACCACCCGGAGGCCGGCCAGATCGGCCGTAAAACGGCTGCCCATGTGGTTGTTGATCCCGGCATAGCCGCTGAATTGATCCAGGTTCCAGCGGATGCTGGTCAGCAATTCTTCTTCGGGCAAGCCGGTTAACAACACATTCGGGCCGGGGTCGATGTCCGGGCTGCCGGGTTCCATGGGGATATGCATCCAAAGCTCATGTCCGGCGTCGCGGGCCGCCTTGGTCTGTTTTGCCAGACCGCTGGCGTAGGTCAGAAAAGACATCGTCAGTGGCCCTTTCAGTTTGATGGCCCGCGCGGTCCGGGATTTGTCGATGCCGAGGTCGTCTAAAACGATAGCGATTTTTGGACGTTTTTCCGGCGACATTTTCAGCCTCGGCTTCCTGCCGGTATCCGGGACAACCATGGGGGCCACGGCAAGCTGTTCAGGCTTTGGTTTTTCTTCCGGCGTCTTAGGGGGTATGGGGGGCGTGGATGAGGTCTCGGCCTTTTCCAGGGGGGCTGTTACCGGTTCAGGCGGCTGTTTTATTTGCGGGGCAGGATAAGCCGTTTCCACTGTAACCTTCAGGGTCGGCAAAGGGTTTCCGTTTTCATCCAGAATCGGGTTTTCGATGATGTCTTTCGGCAGTGGTTCTTCGTAGACCCGGACCCGCGCTGGTGCGGGCGCCGTTTCGGACTTTCCGTTGGATGGAAGTTCCTGCAGAACCGCACGGGCTTTGGTCGCCGTTTCTTTTGGTCCGACCGGGTCTTTTGTCACCAAGCCGAGCCCGTAGCCGATGGCGATGCCGGCGAGCGCGATTAAGACGAAAAACGCCTGGCGCTTGGGGTTGAGGCGGAATTCCGGGCGCCGGGCAGCCGACTGCCTGGGCTCAATTGGCTTGCGTTTATCTTTGCCGCTGGTTTTCAAGCGGACCTCATTTCACGGGTCAACGGCCAGTTTCGGAAAAAGCGTTGTTCTGGCACATGTTCAGGTTGCGTAAAGCTAATGTTTAGAATCGAAATAATAACCGTTTTGGTGTATAATGTACGGTGTTCTGAGGGAACTGATCTGGCGTTCAACGCCAGTAAAAAATAGCAGAGAAAAAAATGCAGGCATATGACCTGAGAGAGTTGAGCATTCTGGTGCTCGAGAAGCATTTGCTGATCCGGAAGCTGTTGACCGACGTGTTCAGTGAGTTCGGTGTGCCGACGGTGCAGAGCACCCCGGATCCGAAGGTCGCCTGGGATATGTTCCGGCAATATCCCGTTGACATCATCCTTTGCGACTGGACCGAAGGTCTCGACGGCATGGCGTTTCTGAACAGGGTGCGCCAGGGTCTGGACAGTCCCAACCCCTTCGTCCCTGTCGTCATTTGCACCGCCAATACGGAAATGCGGCACGTCTGCACCGCGCGCGATAACGGGATGACGGAATTTTTGGCCAAGCCGGTTTCGGCGATTTCCATTTACGGAAGAATTTGTTCGATGGTGGAAAACCATCGTCCCTTCATCCGGGTATCGGATTTCTTCGGCCCCGACCGCCGCCGGCACCTCAACGACAATTTCGAGGGCGCCAACCGCCGCCGTTCCCTTTAAGATCATTCCGTCAATCCTTATCACTTCCGGCTCAATCACGGGCCTCGTTGGGGACTTGGGCAAACTCGTCCAGGATCGGACAATCGGGCCTGTCGTCGCCGTGGCAGCGGTCGGTCAGGTCTATCAGGGTCTGGCGGATGGATTGAAGTTCTCCGATGCGTTGTTCGACTTCGTCAATGTGGCGCAAAGCTAACGCCTTGACGCTGGCGCTGGTGCGTTCCTTGTCGCGCCATAACTGCAACAGGCCGCCGACATCCTTTACGCTAAAGCCGAGTTTGCGGGTGCGTTGGATGAATTTCAGGGTCTCGATATCGAACCCGCTATAATCACGATAGCCGTTTTCCGCCCGCCGGGCCGGCGGGATCAGGCCAATGCTCTCGTAATAGCGGATGGTCTTGGCGGGAACCCCCGATTCCTCGGCCGCGGTGCCGATGTTCATGGTGTTTCTCCTTTTTCCATAGCTGTTTTCATAGGATCGGGCGCCTTGAAACGGCGCAGCCGGAGCGAATTGGTGACGACGAAGATGCTGGAAAAGCTCATGGCGCCGGCGGCCAGCATGGGGCTCAGTAATACACCCGTCCACGGATAGAGGACGCCGGCGGCGACGGGAATCAGCGCCACGTTGTAGGCATAGGCCCAGAAGAAATTGAGCCGGATCGTCGCCAGGGTGCGCCTTGACAGGTGAATGGCGTTGACGATGCCGCGCAAGTCGCCGGACATCAAAATCACGTCGCCCGTTTCAATGGCGATGTCCGTGCCGGTGCCGATGGCGATGCCGACATCGGCCTGGGCCAGCGCCGGGGCGTCGTTGATGCCATCGCCGACAAAAGCCACATTCCGGCCCTCGGCCTGCAGGCGCTTGATCTCTTCGGCCTTGTGCTCGGGCAGAACTTCGGCCAGGACACGGCTGATACCGGTTTCCCGGGCGACGGCGTGGGCCGTGCGTTCGTTGTCGCCGGTTACCATGACGGTTTCCAGACTCATCTCCTGCAGCGTCGCGATGGCGTCCCGGCTGCCGTCTTTCAGCGCATCGGCGACGGCGATAACAGCGGCCAGCTTGCCGTCAATGGCGGCATAGAGCGGTGTGCGGGCCTGATCCGCCAGGTCATGGGCGCGGTCCGTGACCTGAGCAAGATCGATACCGAGGCGTTCCATATAGCGGTCGGCCCCGGCCTGCACCCGGCGGCCTTCGACCACCGCATCGATGCCGTAACCGGGTTCGGCGTTGAAGGTCTCGGTGGCGGGCAGGTCCAGACCCCTGTCCTTCGCGGCGCGGACAATAGCCTCCGCGATGGGATGTTCGCTCCGGGCTTCCGCTGCGGCGACAAGACGCAGGACGTCGGTTTCGTCGCCATCCAGAACATCAAAATCGGTCAGTTCCGGCAGCCCCTTGGTCAGGGTTCCGGTTTTGTCGAGAACCACTGTGTCGATTTTGGCGAGACGTTCCAGGGCCGGTCCCTGGCGGAACAACACACCCATTTCAGCCCCCTTGCCGGTGCCGACCATGATCGCCGTCGGTGTCGCCAGGCCCATGGCGCAGGGACACGCGATCAGCAATACCGACACCGCCGTGACGAAGGCGAAGCTCAAGGCCGGGCTTGGGCCGACGGCCAGCCAGACGCCAAAGGTGATGGCGGCGGCGGCCATCACCACGGGCACGAAGACCGAGGCGATCCGGTCCGCCATCTTCTGGATCGGCGGTTTCGAGCCTTGCGCCTCTTCGACCATTCGGATGATTTGGCTGAGAACCGTATCGGCGCCGACGCGGGTGGCGCTGAGCGTGAACGATCCGGTCTTGTTGACGGTGCCGCCGGTGACTTCCGCACCGGGGCCCTTTTCCACCGGCACCGGTTCTCCGGAGATCATCGCCTCGTCGACAAAGCTGGCGCCTTCGGTGACGATGCCGTCCACGGCCAGGCGTTCGCCGGGCCGCACCACGACAAGATCGCCGACGAGAACCTCCTCGATGGGGATTTCCGTTTCCTCGCCGTCCCTGAGAACGCGCGCCGTCTTGGCCTGCAACTGCATCAGTTTCTTGATGGCCTCAGACGTCCGGCCCTTGGCGACGGCCTCAAGGTAGCGTCCGAACAGGATCAGGGTGACGATGACGCCGGCGGCCTCGAAATAGCTGTTGGCTGTGCCGACGGGAAACACGTCTGGGATCATCAAGGCCGCCAGGGAATAGAAATAGGCGGCGCTGGCGCCCAACATGACCAGGGAATTCATGCCGGGGCTGAAATGGCGGAGCTCGGCCCAGCCGGAGACGTAGAACCGCCGCCCGGCCCAGAACAACACCGGCGTGGCGAGCAGGAATTCAACCCCCATCCAGCCCCGGTGGCCCATGACGGACGCCATCCCCTCGCCGATGTCGGGCACCATTCTGGTCATGGCGAGCAGAAACAGCGGCGTCGTGAAGGCGGCAGCGAAAAAGGCGTTGTGCCGGAGCGAGACTATTTCCGAGGCATGGCTATCGTGAAGGCCTTCTTCGGGCACGCCCGAACCCATGACGCGGGCTTCATACCCCGCCGCCTCGATGGTACGTGTGAGCGCACCGCTATCGATCATGCCGGGGATATGGGTGATGTGGGCCTTTCCCGTTGCCAGATTGACCTCCGCCGAAACCACGCCGGGCTGGGCGGAAAGCACACGCTCGACCCGCGCTACGCAGGATGCGCAGGTCATGCCGCCGATGGAGATGTCGACGATGGAGGACGGCACCGTGAAGCCGGATTTTTCGATTTCGGCGGCAATGTCCGTTGGGCTGGTCCGGGCGGGATCGAATGCGATGCTGGCCCGCTCCGTTGTCAGGTTGACGCTGGCATTTTCAACGCCGTCCAGCGCGTCCAGCACCCGCTCCACACGCCCGACGCAGGACGCACACGTCATGCCTTCGACCGGCAGCGAAATGCTTCCGGTGGAAGTGGTGTTTCCGGGGGCGGCGTTTGTGTTCATAGACGGTGCCTTTCAAACCTTCCAGTTAACTGTAAGCATTATATGGGGTTCCAGTGACTGGAAGGTCAAGGAAATGTGAATCTTGAAAGGAATGGTTGTGGCCTAGGGAAAATGGAAACTATTATAATGGAAGCTATTCTGTTGAGCGATCATGGAAGAATAATCGTTAGGTATGAAAAATAGGCTTCGCGGAAGCCATGCACGCTATGACTTACACCATTTTGAGCCACGTCAGGTCGCTGGAAGAGCTGCACCGTCTAATCGAAAAAGACCCGGTGTCCGGCACCCGTGAGGCCGCCAAAAGGGTTGTTGAGGACGTTGAGGCGGTTGTCCGAAATATCACGGAAGGTTCGGAACTGGCCATTTCCCAGGTTCACACCGACGCCCAGTCGGCAGCGGTTAAGCTGACCTATGAAGCCGAGCATGCTATCGAAATAATGAACAAGGACACCGCAAAAGCGGCAGACGAGATCCTGAGGAAAGCCCATTCGGCGAACCCGGACGACAAAAAGGATCTCGCGCGTGAAGCCAACGGGATCATCGACTCCGCCAGACAAACTTCCGCCGAACTGAACAAGAGGGCGGAAACATCCATCGCCCATATTTCCGAACAAGCCCATAGCGCGGCCGGGAATGTTCAGCGTGTGGCCGAGGATGCCATTAAAAAATTAATCGCCGCCAAGGATGAAGCGATTGAGGCAATATCCAAAGCTGGCAAGGAGGCGGCTGAGAAACTTTTGCTGCCCGCGGGCGCAAACGGCCAGGATGCGGACGCCCATAAAAAAATCAAATTGGCCGTGGCAGAAGTCCTGAAAGAACTGTCCCAGGTAGCGGACAAGCTGAACCTTGAAGCGAAGAGCGCCTTCGAGGATCTTAAAAAAACTTCCAAAGAGGCGACCGTGATGGTGAGGAGAGCCGCTGCCAAGGCCGCCGAAATGGTTCAGTTGGCGATTCACGACGCCGCCGAAAAAATCCTCAAGGTCACCGGCGAAGCAATCCGGGAGACGGGTGGGGATGATGCGGCCTTCTTCGACCAGACATCCTTGCGGGATAGACTGGCCAACCACGACCGGTAGATTTTCAGTTTGCCTGTATAAACGCCGGGAAGCTGACACTTGAAACGTGGGTGTTTGTATACGGAAATTCTCTATGTTCACGAAAAGGAAACTGGTGCGGTTTTTTGGCGGCTCCAGAGGCCCTACTGTACTTGACCCAAAAGGTCGGTAAGAGCATTGTTGCGCCGAAATCCGGCGCTGCCGGGCCATTGGCACTTAACGGCACGTATTTGACATGTTTTTGCTTCTCGATAACTACGACAGCTTTACCTACAACCTGCGCCATTACTTAGGGGAATTGGGCGCCGAGGTGGAGGTGCGCCGCAACGACGCCGTCACCGCAGACGAGGCGTTGGCGCTGGGTGCGGAAGGCATCGTCATCTCGCCGGGGCCGTGCGACCCGGACCGCGCCGGGATCTGCCTGGACGTCATCGAAAAGGCTCCGGCCGACCTGCCGATCCTGGGTGTTTGTCTGGGCCACCAGTGCATCGGCCAATCTTTCGGGGGCAAGGTCGTGCTGGCGCCGAAACCCATGCATGGCAAGATCAGCGAAATCACCCACACCGGAACCGGCGTGCTCGCCGGAATCCCCAGCCCATTCAAGGCGACGCGCTATCATTCCCTGACCGTTGAGCGCGAAAGCCTGCCCGATTGTCTGGAAATCACGGCGACAAGCGATGACGGCGTCATTCAGGGCCTGGCTCACAAGACGCTGCCCATTCACGGCGTGCAGTTCCACCCGGAAAGCATTTCGTCTGAGCACGGCCACAAGCTGATCCAGAATTTCCTCGATATTGCCCGCGGTAAGCCCGGGGACAAACAAGGCGGTAAGGTGGCGGCATGAGCGATTCCCTCAAACCCCTTCTCGCCAAAGTCGCCGATGGCAACAGCCTGACCACAGACGAAGCGGAAACCGCGTTCGCCATCATTATGTCCGGCGAGGCGACGCAAGCGCAGATCGGCGGCTTTTTGATGGCGCTGCGGGTGCGCGGCGAAACCGTCGATGAGATCACCGGCGCTGTGCGAACCATGCGCGCCAAGGCCCTGCCGGCACAAGCGCCCGCCGGCGCTATCGATGTCGTCGGCACCGGCGGCGACGGGTCCGGCACCTATAACATTTCCACCGCAGCCGCCATCGTCGTCGCCGGCTGCGGCGTTCCCGTGGCCAAGCACGGCAACCGGGCGCTGTCGTCGAAATCGGGCGCGGCGGATGTTCTTGGCGCGTTGGGTGTCAACATCGACGCCGATATGGGACTGGTGGAACGCGCCATTGCGGACGCCGGCATCGGCTTCCTGATGGCGCCGCGCCACCACAGCGCCATGAAACACGTCGGCCCGGCCAGGGTCGAGATGGGCGTGCGCACGATCTTTAATATCCTGGGGCCCCTTTCCAATCCGGCCGGCGTCACCCGGCAGTTCACCGGCGTGTTCTCCAAAGACTGGATCGAGCCCATGGCCGAAGTGCTGAGGAACCTCGGCTGCGAAGCCGCCTGGATCGTGCACGGGTCGGACGGGCTGGACGAAATGACGACCACCGGCCCGACCCACGTGGCGGAGTTGAAGAACGGCCAGATCACGGCGTTTGACGTATCGCCGGAAGACGCGGGCATCGCGCTTGCAAAACCCGAAGACCTCAAGGGCGGCGATGCCGGGTACAACGCGGACGCGCTCCGGGCCGTGCTGGACGGGGCGCCGGGGCCGTATCGGGATATCGTCGTTTTTAATGCCGCCGGCGCGCTGATTGTCGCCGGAAAGGCCGATGACCTGAAAGCAGGCGCCGAGATGGCCGCCGCCTCCATCGACGGTGGCAAGGCCAAGGCCGCGCTGGAAAAATGGGTCGCTATTACCAACGAAAGTGACTCCTGAGGGTCTCTATGAGCGATATTCTGGAGCGCATTTGCGAAGACAAACGGGCGCATATCGCTGCGTGCCGTGAAAGCCGGTCGCTTGATGCACTGGAGGCCGCCGCCCGTGACGCCTCGCCCGCGCGCGGCTTCGCTGCCCGGCTCCGCGCCGCAATCGAGGCCGGGCGCTACGGGCTGATCGCCGAAGTCAAGAAGGCGTCGCCCTCGAAGGGCCTGATCCGCGAAGACTTCGACCCCGCCACTTTGGCGCAAGCCTATGAGGCCGGGGGGGCAACGTGTCTTTCGGTGCTGACAGACGTTCCCTACTTCCGAGGCAGCGATACGGATTTGATGGAAGCCCGCGCCGCCGTCGGCCTGCCGGTGTTGCGTAAGGACTTCATGCTCGACCCCTATCAGATTATCGAGGCCCGCGCGCTGGGCGCGGATTGTATCCTGCTGATCATGGCGGCGCTGGACGATCTTGAGGCGAAGGAACTGGAAGACGCCGCCCAGTCTGTCGGGCTCGACGTGCTGGTGGAAGTGCACGACGCGCAAGAGTTGGAGCGCGCGCTGAAGCTGGCGACGCCGCTGATTGGCATCAACAACCGCAACCTCAAGACCTTCGATGTCGATCTGGCGACGACGGAAAACCTGTTGGCCGACATTCCCGAAGACCGCACGGTGGTCAGCGAAAGCGGACTTTCCGGGCCGGAGGATCTGGCGCGGCTGTCGAAATCCGGGGTTAACTGTTTCCTGATTGGTGAATCCCTGATGCGCAGTGATAACGTGGAGGCGGCGACGCGGTTCATCCTGACCCCGCCCGAAATGGAAAATTCCGGAGCCGGAGCATGACAAAACTTACCCATCTCGATGACGAGGGAAACGCGGTCATGGTAGACGTGACCGACAAGGACGCGACTGAGCGCACGGCGACGGCCAAGGGTTCGGTGCTGATGGCTGGGGAAACCATGGCGCTGATTATCGACGGCGGCGTCAAGAAAGGCGACGTGCTGTCGGTGGCGCAGCTGGCCGGTATCATGGGGGCGAAAAAAACGCCCGACCTGATTCCGCTTTGCCATCCGCTGGCACTGACTTCGGTGACGGTGGACCTGACATGTGATGCGGACCGCAACGCCGTCGATATTACCGCGACGTGCAAGCTGACCGGAGTGACGGGTGTCGAAATGGAGGCCCTGACGGCGGTTTCTATCGCCGCGCTTACGGTCTATGACATGTGCAAGGCCGTGGACAAGGGCATGCGGCTGACCGACATTCGCCTGGTGCATAAGGCGGGCGGTAAATCCGGAACGTACGAGGCGGAATGAACTCCCGATATGAATAAACCGAAACAGGAAATGCTCTCTGTCGCCGACGCCCTTAGCCGGGTCACCGATGGCGTCCAGCCGGTATCGTCCGAGCAGGTCGCCCTGCCCCAGGCCTTGGGCCGGGTGCTGGCGGAAGACGTGGCGGCGCGCCTGACACATCCGCCGGCCGCCGTCTCGGCCATGGATGGTTACGCCGTGCGTGCCGAAGACGTGGCCGACGTCCCGGTCACCCTGAAACAGATCGGGGAATCGGCGGCCGGGTCCGGATTTGACGGGGCCGTTGGTCCCGGTGAGACGGCGCGTATCTTCACCGGCGCGCCTTTGCCCGAAGGCGCCGACACCATCATCATCCAGGAAGACACCGACGCGGATGAGGCGATCATCACGATTAAGGAAAGCGCCAAAAAAGGAAACTTCGTGCGTGCGGCGGGGTTGGATTTTTCCGAAGGTGACGTTCTGCTCAAGGCGGGGCGCGTACTGACGGCAAGAGACCTAGGCCTGGCCGCCGCCATGAACGTGCCGTGGCTGACCATTCGCCGCCGACCCCGCATCGCCTTCACCGCCACCGGCGACGAGGTTGTCATGCCGGGCGATCCTCTGGGACCGGACCAGATCATCAGTTCCAACAGCGTGGCGCTCGGGGCTTACATCGAAACCCTTGGCGGCGAGCCGCACAATCTCGGCATCGCGCGCGACGACGAGGCCTCGCTCCGCAATATGTTCGAAGGGGCACGCGGCGCCGACATGCTGGTAACCATGGGTGGCGCCTCCGTCGGCGATTACGATTTCGTGCGCAAGGTGCTGGGCGGCGAAGGCATGGAACTTGGTTTTTATAAAGTCGCCATGCGCCCCGGCAAGCCGCTGATCTTCGGCCAACTGGGCGGCGTGCCGGTGCTGGGCCTGCCCGGCAACCCGGTCTCGGCCGGGGTAACGTCGGCGATCTTCCTGCGCGCCGCGATGGCGGTGATGCTGGGTCTGGACGAAAATAGCACAGCCCCCTCAACGGCGCTGCTCGGCCGCGACCTGGAGGCCAACGATTTCCGCCAGGATTATCTGCGCGCCACCCTGTCTCGTGATTCGGATGGCAATCTGGTGGCGACACCGTTCGAACGCCAGGACAGCGCCATGATGGCGCGCCTCGCCGATGCCGACTGTCTGGTCGTGCGCCCGCCCGAAGCCCTCGCCGCCAAGGCCGGAGAACGGGTCGAGATCGTGCCGCTCGGAGGCGGTATGGTGGCGTTTTAGCCCGCCCGTTTTTACTTCTTTCTCCGCCTTTTCCGATTTTCCCTTGACGCAAACAGTGAACCAAAGTAGAACATAAGTGAACGTTTGCCTTTTGTTCCATATTTTGTGGTGTCTATGACCAGCAACCACTAAACATGCGTTTCCTGGCAGGATCACCGGGGCCGAACGCGAAAATGGTTGCCGTCACTGAGAGTAAAGGAAAAGCCCATGTTGACCCGGAAACAATACGAACTTCTGGTTTACCTCGACCAGCAACTGAAACAGAACGGTGTTTCCCCGTCCTTCGATGAGATGAAGGACGCCTTGGGCCTGAAATCCAAATCCGGTATTCACCGTCTGATTACCGGGCTCGAGGAACGCGGTTTCATCCGCCGCCTGCCGCACCGGGCGCGCGCCATCGAAATCCTGCGCCTGCCCGACAACATGGAAGCCCCTGTTTTCAAAGGAAGCGGAAAGGGCTTTAAGCCCAACGTCATCGAAGGCGACTTCCGGCTTTCCGGGGCGGCTTCGGACGGTGGCGCGGAAACCGTGCACCTGCCGCTTTACGGGCGTATCGCCGCCGGAACCCCGATCGAGGCGCTGCGCGATCATTCCAATAACGTCGATGTGCCGGCCGCCCTGCTCGGCCGTGGCGACCACTACGCGTTGGAAGTGGATGGCGATTCCATGATCGACGCCGGAATTTACGACGGCGACACCGTCATCATTAAGCGCTCGGACACGGCGGACAACGGAACCATCGTCGTCGCCCTGGTGGAAGACATCGAGGTCACCCTCAAGCGACTCCGCCGCAAGGGAGATTCGGTGGCGCTGGAGCCCGCCAACACGGATTATGAGACCCGCATCTTCGGCCCCGATCAGGTCAAGGTGCAGGGCAATCTGGTCGGACTGATCCGCAAGTATTGACCGGATACCGTCTCAATCTTTCCTTAATCAGGAATTTCCCTCGGGAGCCTTTGTTTTTTTCAAGTTTCAGGCGTTTTTTTCGTTCGCGCTTTCGGACGGATGACCCAGGGGCGTCGGCCGCGCACGCCGTTGACGGTTTCGATGCGGATGCCCCAGCCTTCTTTAACGTTCCCCTCTTTCAGGTCGCTGTCTTTAAGCCAGATGGCGGCTGCACCGTCCCGCCATAAATCGAAGCGGTCGATCACGCCGCCCGGTGCCGGGCACGCTTGGCGCACGGGTATTACGGCGACAACCAGGTCGGCAGCCCAGCAGTCCTCCGCCAGCGCCCCTTCCCGGAAGGCCAACGCCACGGTTTTTCCCCTGGTCTTGTAAAGACACCCATCAAGATCACACGTCAGTCGTTTATCAGAGCTGGTTCCGGTTTTAGGCCAGGGGATGCGGGCCTCTTCCTCGCCGAAGCGCCTTAGCCAGATGCCCCGTTCGAACCGGGCTCGGCGCAGGTTGGAAACCGAGACCTTGCCGTCCGCGCCCCTGACCGCCAGAAGACGGCCTTGCCCGTCGATGAGAATATCCGGCGGCTGGTTCAGCGCCGCCAGAAGAATGCCCACGGCAATGCCGCCGACCCCAAACATCCGCCATTTCCGCTGCCACAACGCCAGCCACAAACCGCCGAACGAGATCATGACCAATGCCGCCACCGGCATGGCCGGCACCAATGTCACCGCCCCGCTCCAGCTCGACACGGTTTCGGCCACGGCAATGATGACATCCACCCCCCACCCCATCGGCGCCAGTGCGAGCGCCTCGAATCCGAACGGCATCAGCAAAAATGCCACCACGGCCAAGGGCATCACCCACAGCGCTGTCACCGGCACAGCCAGTAAATTCGCCGCCAGGCCGTAATCGGCGAAACGGTTGAAATGGAAAACCGCGAACGGCGCGGTGGCGAGCCCGGCGATTAACGTCGTCAGGGCGACGCCCGCCAAATACACCCCCGCCTTGCGGAGCCAGGGAGGAACGGACCGGTCTGCGTATTCCCCGAAGCGCCGGCGGGCGCTGATGACCTCGTAGCAGGCGATGAGCGCGGTGACGGCGGCAAATGACATCTGGAAACTCGGCCCCAGCAGGCTTTCCGGTTGCAGAATCAGGATCGCAAGCGCCGCCCAGGCGACAAGACGTATGGAGAGACCACGGCGGTCGAGAATCACCGCCAGCAGGACCAGCCCGACCATCAGGAAGGCCCGTTGCGTCGGTACCGTGGCCCCGGCGATCAGGGCATAGGCGAAGGCGCAGGCAATGGCGGCGGCGGCCGCCCATTTTTTGATCGGGTAGGTAAGCGCCCACGGTCCGACCAGCGCCAGCAGGGCCCGAAGGCCGAAGAACAACGTGCCCGCCACCAGGCCGATATGCAGTCCGGATATGGCCAGCAGGTGGGCCAATCCGGAATCCCGGATTGACTCCATCACCGGAACGGGAATGGCGCTTCTTTCTCCGGTCATCAACGCGCCGGCCACAGCGCCCGCAGTTCCTTTCAGCGCCGCCTGGACCCGGAGCGAAATGGATTGGCGCACCTTTGCCAGAGACAGGGCGAGAAACTCCAACGGGTTTAGCGCCATCGGCGGTGTGGAATCCGCTGCCCATTGGTCTTGCCGAGGGCTCGAAAGGATTTTCGCCGGCCCGAGACCGTAGCCGACGCCGCCCAGGCGCTGGAACCAGGATTTTCGCTGGAAATCGAACGCGCCGGGGGCGGACGGTGGCGGTGGCGGTGTGAGGGCGGCACGCACCTGAAGCCAGCCGCCGGCAATGATATCGGGTTGCGGCCCCCGAAGACGGAGGCGGATTTTTTCCGGCATCCGTTGCGGCGCGAGTCCGCCAATGCGGACCCGGTCCAGGGTCACCCGGCGGCTTGCCGGATAGGTTTCCACGGCAAGGACACGCCCGGTCACGATCGTCGGGCCGATGCGCTCCGTGAGAACCGTGTGGGCGACATCCGACGTGCGCCACTGGGCGGCAGAAAAGCCCAGGGCGGCGGTTATAAAAACGCAAGGCACCAGAACGAAGGCCACGCTTGCGCCCGTCCTTTGCCGTCTCCGGTGGCCCAGCCACGCGACGACCCCTGCCCCGCCGGTGGCAACGGGGCCGGTCCACCAGGATGGCTCGAACCGAAGGGCGAAATAGAAGGCGATGCCGGTTGCGAAAACCACCGGCAGCCACAGGACCCAGCGATCCCGCTCCCGGCTGAGGGCATTGAACAAGGCGACCGGGGCTTTTCCGATTAAGGACATGGGGGCTATCTTCCCTAACGGACGATGATATGGCCGGGCGCGCGCGCGTCGTCGCCGGAAAAAATCTTGCCGAGGGCAAAGGACTTTTCGTCACGGAAATAGAATTCCCCCTGTTTCAGCGGCACGACCCGGATTTCGGCCCACTTCAAGGGGCCGATGCGAACTGCCTCGATGCAGGATTCGGTTACGTCCTTGCCGCCGTAGAAAATTTTGACGACTGCGGCGTGTTTAAAAAATTCCTCCGCGTGGAAGGTCCAGACGTTCCGGGTGGCGTTGTAAAGGCGGAGAATATTGGCGGTGTTGGCGGTCATCACCATGGTTTTTGGGGAAATGCCGGTTTTTCGCGAATAGATATCCAGCCGTTTCGCGGTTTGCCAGTTTAAAACCTGAAGGCTGCGCAGCGGTGTCGTCTCGCAGTCTCCTTCGTCCAGGGCTTCCGGGCCTTCCCCGAATAGGGAAGACATGGACGGGAGGTCGGGGAATGACAGATTGGGAAGCTTGGGCATTTCACAAGCCGAAAGGCCGGTCATCGAAAGCCCGATTACCGCAAGAAGGCTGAAAAACCGTCTCACCCCCATGAAATGCCCCTTATTCTAATGGATTTACTGCATCGGCGGGAAAGCTATGATACTCCTCTCCCGCCCACCCCGCTAAACCCTCAAAAAAACGAAAGACTCCCCCCCTGACCCGTGTTACCCGTTTTGCGCCCTCACCCACCGGGTTCCCCCCCCTCGGCGCGGGCCCCCCCCCCTCCTATTAAATCGCCGTCGTCCAACACCCC
>JACNJX010000015.1 GCA_014382345.1 Alphaproteobacteria bacterium | reverse complement strand
TGCCCCGTTCCCGGAGCAAAGGGCGGCACCGGCGGGAGGGTAAGCTCACCACCCGTGGTCCCGCCCATGGCGATCTTGAGCGAGTCCGTGCGCATGATCTCGAACTTCAGGTTGCCGTCCTCGTCGGATAGGTAAAGCGTACCGCCGTCCGCATTCGACAGGCTCTTGGCTTCCAGGAGAATGGTTTCCATCAGGCGACTGGTGTCGCGTTCCGCCGAGAGCGCGATGCCAATCTCGATCAGCCGCTCGAAACTCGAGGCGCCGCTTTTTTCAGGAGCTTTTTTTACTGCTTTTTCCATCAATTACTAGCCACCTAAAACGTAAGACTTCTACATAAAAGGAGAATGAAAATGCGCTCCGGATGTCTCCCGGATGAAATCCCTCTAAAAACTACCGTCCATAAGGTAAAATAAGCACCCTGCCTTTCGATATAGACTATCGAATGGGTTAAAAAGTATCGGTCTTTTGACTGGAAAACAACAAAAGGCGTCGGCAGATGCCTTGACCGCGCGCCTGTCATGGGGTGTCTTTAAACCGCTTTTAACCTTGGGAACCAGCGTTATGGCCTACTCTTCGCTGCGGGATTTCATGGACCGGCTGGAACGGGACGGGCGGCTCGTGCGCGTCGGCGAACCCGTATCCCCCAATTTGGAAATGACCGAAATTCAGACCCGCCTGCTGGCCGAAGGCGGACCGGCCGTGCTGTTTGAAAACGTCGTCCGGGACGACGGCACGCCGTACGGGATGCCGGTTCTGGTCAACCTGTTCGGCACCGTGGAGCGGGTCGCATGGGGCATGAACCGGGAACCCGACCAACTGCGCGGCGTCGGTGAAACACTCGCGTTTCTGCGCCAGCCGGAACCGCCGGACGGTATCCGGGATGCCTTGAAGTCGCTGCCGCTGTTGAAAACGGTGATGGCCATGAAGCCGAAAACGGTGAAATCCGCGCCGTGCCAGGAGGTCGTCCTGACCGGCGATGACATCGACCTTTCCCGCCTGCCGATACAAACCTGTTGGCCCAATGAACCGGCGCCGCTGATTACCTGGCCGCTGGTCGTTACCCGGGGCCCTGACGCCGGCCCGGGCGCCAAAGAGAACGGCGCAGACAGCCGCGACGATTTCAATCTGGGTATTTACCGCATGCAGGTGACCGGCCCCAACACCACCTACATGCGCTGGCTGAAACACCGGGGCGGCGCCCAGCACCATGCCCGGTGGAAAGACAAACGCCCGGAACCCCTGCCCTGCGCCGTTGTTATCGGCGCTGACCCCGGCACCATCCTGGCCGCCGTCACCCCCGTTCCCGATACGCTGTCGGAATATCATTTCGCGGGACTTTTGCGTGACAAGAAGGTTGAGCTGGTGGACTGCAAGACGGTTCCCCTGAAAGTCCCGGCCGGGGCCGAGATTGTCCTGGAAGGGCACGTTTCGCTGGAGGACTACGGAGACGAGGGGCCCTATGGAGATCACACGGGGTATTATAATGCCAAGGAAGCGTTCCCGGTTTTCACCATCAGCGCCGTCACCATGCGCAAGGATCCCATTTACCTGTCCACCTTTACCGGGCGCCCGCCGGATGAGCCATCTGTCCTGGGCGAGGCCCTAAACGATGTTTTCGTGCCGCTGTTAACGCAACAGTTTCCCGAGATCGTCGATTTCTGGCTGCCGCCCGAAGCGTGTTCCTACCGGGCCGCCGTGGTTTCCATCAAGAAAGCCTACCCCGGCCATGCCAAGCGGATCATGATGGCGGTGTGGTCCTATCTGCGCCAGTTTATGTACACCAAGTTCGTCATTGTCGTCGATGACGATATTAACGCACGCGACTGGAACGACGTGATCTGGGCCATATCCACCAACGTCGATCCGGCCCGCGACGTTACCATGATAGAGAACACGCCCATCGATTACCTGGACTTCGCGTCGCCTGAATCCGGTCTGGGCTCGAAAATGGGCATCGATGCGACAACGAAAATTCCGCCCGAAACCAAACGCGAGTGGGGCCGGAAAATCCGCATGAGCGACGATATCATCGAAGACGTGACGCGGAAGTGGAAAGCCTACGGTCTGCCCGGCAGCGGCAAACCGATCTGGAAATAGGCCGAATTCAAACTCTTTTACACAGGCCGGTTGACGCGCTACCGCGCCGCCCGTAGTTTCCAGCGCTGTATAACCCAAACGCCCGGATTCATTGCCGACATGGAAGACCTCAGACAACTCGCCCTTGACGCCAAGGCCTGGCCGTTCGCCGAAGCGCGGGCCGTGCTGAAACGGATCGGCGATAAAACGCCTGAAAAAGGCCATGTCCTGTTCGAAACCGGCTACGGGCCGTCCGGACTGCCTCATATCGGCACCTTCGGAGAGGTCGCCCGCACCTCCATGGTGCGTCATGCGTTTTCCGTTCTGTCCGATGTGCCGACGCGGCTGATTGCCTTTTCAGACGATATGGACGGGCTGCGCAAGGTTCCCGAAAACCTTCCCGAACAGGACATGCTGGAACAACACCTGGGCCAGCCGCTTTCCTCCATCCCCGATCCTTTCGGCACCCATGAAAGCCTCGGCGCCCATAACAACGCCCGGCTTATGGCATTCCTGGATGAATTCGGGTTTGAGTACGAATTCAGGAGTTCCACCGATTGCTACAAGGATGGAGAATTCGACGCCACCCTTTTGCAGGTTCTTGAACGCTTTGAAGCCGTTTTGAATGTCATCCTGCCGACCCTTGGCGAAGAACGGCGCGCCACCTACAGCCCCTTTCTTCCCGTTTGTCCGAAAACCGGCCGGGTTTTGCAGGTCCCCGTTGTTGAACGCAACACCGACGCCGGCACCATTGTTTATGAGGACGAAGACGGCGCAAAGGTCGAGGTTCCCGTCACTGGCGGCCATTGCAAGCTGCAATGGAAGGTCGACTGGGCGATGCGATGGACGGCGCTCGACGTGGACTATGAAATGTCCGGCAAGGATCTGATCGATTCCGTCAACCTGTCCGGCAAGATATGCCGCATCATCGGCGGCACCCCGCCGGCTGGTTTTACCTATGAGCTGTTTCTCGATGACAATGGCGAGAAAATCTCAAAATCCCGGGGCAACGGTCTTTCCGTTGAGGAATGGCTTCGCTATGCGCCGCCGGAAAGTCTGTCGCTGTTCATGTATCAGAAGCCGAAAGCCGCCAAACGGCTTTATTTTGACGTGATTCCCCGCAACGTTGATGACCACATCAGCCATCTTTTTAGCCTTCCCGGCCAGGACCCCGCCAAGCAACTCGAAAACCCGGCATGGCATATTCACCGGGGCAACCCACCCATCGAGGAAGGCGCGCAACTCAACTTCAATATTTTGCTGAACCTGGCCAGTGTCTGCCACAGCGAAGAAAAATCCGTGCTTTGGCATTTCATTTCCCGCTACCGGCCCGAAGCCAATCCGGAAACGGCCCCGACCCTCGATAAACTTATAGAATTCGCCATCAACTATTACCGCGATTTCGTCAAACCGGCGAAGCAATACCGCAAAGCCACCGAGGTCGAAATCAAGGCGCTGGAAGACCTGCTTGCCTCCCTCGAGGGCCTGGATAAAAACGCCCCGGCCGAAGACATCCAGACGGAGGTCTATGAAATCGGCAAACGCCATCCTTTTACAGAATTGAAGGACTGGTTCCGCGCCCTTTATGAGATTTTACTCGGACAGTCCCAGGGCCCCCGCATGGGGTCTTTCATCGCGCTTTACGGGATCGGCGAAACCTGTGACCTGCTCAGACGCGCCATTGGCGGTGAAGACTTAAGCACCTGAGGGATGTTTTTGGGGTAATTCAGGATGTTGGGCGGTTGCCCGGATAGCCGCTTGGATTACTGCGTAGCCCAGACGACGCGGGCCATCCATTCGACGTCTTCGATATCCAGACTGCGGTCTTCGTGGTCCGGGTTCAGGGACTTCAGATCAATCTTGTGGGCGGTCTGGCGCAACAGAAGCTTCACCATCACCTCGCCGCTTTTGGTTTTGACGACGACGCGGTCGCCGCGGCGGATATTGGCCTGGGGGGAAACGATGACCGTGTCGCCATCGCGAAACACCGGCTCCATGCTGTCGCCGGAAATTTCCAGCGCATAGGCCTGCGGGTCACCGAGACCGGGAAACGGGATTTCATCCCAGCCGCCGCCTGCGGGATACCCGCCATCGTCAAAAAAACCTTGCGAACCGGCCTGGGCAAACCCAATGAGCGGAATGTTCCGGTAAACGCCTGCGCCTTCGCTGTCGTTCACGTAAGAAACGAATTCCGCGAGATTGGCGCCCGTCGCCGTCAGAACCTTGGCCACGCTTTCCGTGCTCGGCCAGCGCAGCTTGCCCTCGCGGGTGACGCGTTTGCTCTTGTTGAACGTCGTCGGATCAAGGCCCGATTCCCGCGCCAGTCCGGAAGCGGAAAATCCGTACTCCCTGGCCAGTCGGTCAATGGCCTTCCATACATCTGAGTGTTTCAGCATGGGAACATTGTCATAGTTTCGCCCCCTCCTGTCATTAGGAACATTTTGGCTTTTTGACCTTGACATAGGAACAAATCCTGATTTATCGTCCATTTGTTCTTTTTTTGTTCTTATAAAACTTGGATGAGTCTGGAATTTTATCATGTCCCGCCAACGGTATTCCCCTCGCTCTTTTCGCCAAACCCCGAGCGCGCCCTTCCTCAATGCAGAGGAAGCCTGGTTCTGGTTTATCCGTTGCCAGAAGGCCCGTGCCGACGGTGCGCGCTTTGAAGCCGGCATGGGAGCCATGGTCCGGCCTTGTGATCCCGACGACCTTTACCGCGCGGTGAGGCATCTCGAACGGAAACGGCGGATCACGCCCGATCACATAAAAACCCTGAATGATTTTGGCCGCCAGGAACGGCCGCCGGATCCCCGCTGCCGGGAAGAAGAACGCCCCTCAAGGCTGTGGGACGAGGCCTTGGACAAGCTTTCTACTGTACTGAAAAATAAAGGTATTATTGAATGATCCCGGCGTCTCGTAAAACCGTGCACCGTCCCGCGCTGGCCCTGGTCGCCTTTAGCAGTGAGGCCGAGCTGAAGTGGCTAAAGCTATTTAAGCCCGGGTTTCGCCATTGCTTCGTTGCGCTTGAAAGCGGACCACAGTGGATTCTCTACAACCCCTTGTCGAACCGGACCGAGGTCGCCGTTTTGGAAACCGGCGACCTGCTCCGGGCGATTAAATTCTACCGCGAACGAGGCCTTGTTCTTGTCCCCTGGAAAACCAAAATCGCCCCCCTAAAACCGGCGCCCTGGGCTCCGTTTACCTGTGTTGAAGCGGTCAAGCGCGTTCTCGGCATCCAGGCAGCCAGGGTGGTAACGCCTTGGAATCTTTATAACTTCCTAAAAAAGTAATTTAATTAGTATTTTATCCTTGACTTAGGTATTTATACTAGCTATCTTTAAGCCATCGAACGCCACACGTGCGTCCAAAGCCCGCCCCATTTGGCCCCCGGCCCGAGGCGGGTTTTTTGCTGCTTTTTTAATACCAGACACAAACAAGGAGACCCTGACCATGGGTGGACTCTTCAGCGCCCCGAAACCCTCTCCCCCGCCGCCTCTTCCCCCCCTTCCTGATCCCGCGGAAGAGGAAAGAAAACTGCGCCTTGAAGCTTTGGAGCGCCGCCGCCGGGGCAGGGCCGGAACCATTACCACTTCGGCGCGCGGTTTATTGGGGCTTTCCGATAACGCACCGCAGAGGAAATCCCTTTTAGGGGAATAGAGCTGGGAGAGCTACCATGACCGACATCACCCCGAAAAACGTCATTGAACGGTACCGAAACGCCAAGGAACGGCGCGGCGTATGGGAAAACCACTGGCAGGAATGTTACGACTTCGCCCTTCCGCAACGGGACGGCGCCATCCGCCAGACCCAGCCGGGCGAGAAAAAAACGGACAAGCTGTTCGACGGCACGGCCCCGGACGCCGTCGACCAACTGGCCGCCAGCCTGCTGGCCCAATTGACGCCGCCGTGGGCGCGCTGGTTTGCCTTCCAACCCGGCCCCGATGCCACCCCGGATGAGCGCACGGAAATGGCCGACGGTCTGGAACGGGCCGTCCTGGCGATGAAATCCCACTTCGACCGCTCCAACTTCGCCATCGAAATGCACCAGTGTTATCTCGACCTGGTAACGGCGGGAACGGCCTGCCTTCTTTTCGAGGAAGCCCCTCCGGGTGAGCCATCGGCGTTCCGCTTTACCGCCGTGCCGTTGAGTCAGGCCGTCTTCGAGGAAAGCGCCTTCGGCCGGCTTGATACCACCTACAGGCGCAGTGAACTGACGCCCGCCCAGTTGAAGCACCGCTTTGCGGAGGCAACCCTGCCCGATGATGTTCTCAACCGGGCCAAGGACGATCCGGATGCCCGCATCGCCGTCATCGAGGCCGTTATCCCGGATGGCACCGGATACGCCTATCTGGCCGTGGCGGAAACGGAACAACCGTCTTCCGGTGAGCCCATGGTGCTCCGCCAGGGCCGCTTTGCCGTATCGCCTTTCATTAACTTTCGCTGGCTCAAGGCGCCGGGGGAATTTTATGGCCGTTCCCCCGTGATGAAGGCGTTGCCCGACATCAAGACCGCCAATAAGGTCGTCGAACTGGTCCTCAAGAACGCGTCCATTGCGGTCACCGGCATCTGGCAGGCCGATGATGACGGTGTCTTGAACCCGGCCACCATCAAGCTGACGCCCGGCACCATCATCCCCAAGGCCGTCGGCTCCGCCGGGCTGACGCCGCTGGAAGCGCCCGGACGTTTCGACGTCTCGCAACTGGTGCTGGACGATCTCCGGGCCCGCATCCGCCAGGCGCTGCTGGCCGACAAATTGGGCCAGGTAAACGCGCCGAAAATGACCGCGACCGAAGTCCTTGAGCGGGCGTCTGACATGTCCAGGGTTCTTGGCGCGACCTACGGGCGATTGCAATCCGAATTGCTGACGCCGCTGGTGATGCGCGCGCTCGCTATCCTCAACCGGCGCGGCGAAACGGACGGAATTTATATCGATGGCCGCGTCATCGATCTGGAATACCAGTCCCCCCTTGCCCGGCAACAGGCGCGGGGCGACGCCCAGAACACCATGCTCTGGCTGGACGCCCTACGGACCATCGGCCCGCAAGGCCTGTCCGTCGTCAACCAGGCGGCAACGGCCCGCTGGCTGAGCCGCGCCTTCGGGGTCCCCGCCGAACTGGTTCTCGAGCAGGACGCCGGCCTGGCGGTGCTTCCCGGCGAAGACATCCTGCAAGAGGTCCTCGACAACGCGCCCGAGGTTCTCGACGCCCTCACCGGTGGCGAAGAAGACGAGGTTCCCGATGAGCCGGCCTGAGAAACCGCCGCCCCAGGGCTGGGGTTGGTTCGAAAATGGCGATGGCGCCTCCGCCGGCAGCCCGCCCGAAGCCGGCACGGATCTGGCGCTTGCGTGCGCCCGCTGCTTCCGGGGCACCGATGGCGAAAGGGTTATCGCCTATCTACGGGCCCTGACCCTGGACCGCGCCCTTGGACCCGGCGCATCCGACACGCTGCTTCGTCATCTCGAAGGCCAACGCCAGTTGGTCGCCCATATCACCCAGCTCATCCGGCGCGGACGCGACGGATAATAACCTTTCACCCTCCGGATTATTCCCCTCCAAAGAAGGAAGCCCGACCATGACCGACACCCTGCTTGAAACCCCCGCCTATTTCACCGGTGATGCCGCCCCGGACGGCGGGACGCCCCCTGCAGCCGAAATACCGGACCAGGACAACGCCATGCCCCAACCGCCCGAAGGACTACCCGAAAAATTCTGGGACGCGGAACGGGGTGAAATCAGGACCGATGGCCTTCTCAAGTCCTATCAGGCCCTGGAGCAGAAATTGGGCGCGGTGGGAGGACTGGGCGTTCCCGACGACGCCGGCGGCTACGAGATCCAGGTGGAGAACGAATTGTTCACCAGCGACCCGGAGGTTAACGCCCGCCTGCATGCCGCAGGCTTCAGTCAGGAACAGGCGCAAACGGTCTATGACCTGGCACAGGAATACCTGTCGCCCATGGTCTCGGAAGTCGCCATGGAATTTCAAGCGCAGAACCAGATCGACCGGCTGGGAAAAAAATTCGGTGGCGAGGAAAAATGGAACGAAACGGCGGAGCAGATCAAAACGTGGGGCCGGGCGAAGTTCCCCGACGAGGTCTTTCAAGCCCTGTCCGGCACCTATGACGGCGTCCTCGCCATGCACAGGATGATGGCCGAGGACGGCGCCGAGCCCGGCCTGATCGAAATGGCCGGCAGCTTCGGCGAAAGCACCAGCGAAACCGGGCTGCAGCGGATGATGCAGGACCCCCGTTACTGGCGGGACCATGACCCGGCTTTCGTGTCCAAGGTGCATGACGGCTTTAAACGCCTGTTTCCGGATTGACCGAGACCTAAACCGGACAGGGGTCGAGCGCGTTTCCCTTCCCAGGCGCGCTCCCCCTCTGGACGCCGGCCCCCGGGGGCCGGCGTCCTATTTTTATTCACCAACAACCCGGCCATGCCCTTTCTCAGGCTTCCGGAGCACACATAAAGGCGTAACCTTCTTCGAAAAATACCGGCATGCCGTTAAAGTCGTTTTGTACGGGGAGGCCCCTTAAATAACCC
The DNA here is from genome assembly GCA_014382345.1 of Alphaproteobacteria bacterium. Lineage (GTDB taxonomy): Bacteria > Pseudomonadota > Alphaproteobacteria > Rhodospirillales > Casp-alpha2 > Casp-alpha2. The sequence goes on along the minus strand of JACNJX010000015.1, from coordinate 14,177 downwards.
GCGACTTGGGGCTGTATCAGGAATGACCGCAAGCAACTCCGAAACCATTGCACTCCCGCCCGCCATCGGCATGCTGGCGCTGGCGGCTGCGCCTTTTTACCTGAATGATATTTTTTTTCTGATGACCGATACGGCGCCCGCATGGCTAGCCGTGGATTACGGATCAAAACTGCTGGCTCTCGGGGTTTTGTTTCTTATCCCGCAACTCCGCCGGACGGTGATGCAGACGATGCCCCTTAAGGTGCCGGTCAGGGACGCCCTTTCACCCGCCGTGCTGTGCGTTATGACCATACTCCTGATCGACCATTTCTTCCGGGTTGTTTTCCCGATCGAGATCGACAGCATGGTTCTGTTTCGCTATCCGGCGCTCGACCCCGGGTTTCTCTATTGGACCGATATCACCTTTGGTCTGGCCTTAACGGCCATCAGCGAGGAATTCCTCTTCCGGGGTGTTTTCGCCCGGCTGATGTCTGCCTTTTTTAAGAAGACCGCGATGATGGTCGCGGCGTCCGCCGTATTCTTCGCGTTAATTCACTGGTCCCACGGCGTGACGTCCATGGTCGTCGCCGCCTTCGCCGGCGTCGCATTGATGATGCTTTATTTGCGGACGGGATCCGTACTTCCGGGCATGGCCGCGCACTACGCCGTCAATTTCTGGGATTTCCTCTGAAAATCCGAACCGGTCGGTTCACCCGTCGGCGTTGATACGCCCGATCAGGTCCAACTCCACCGTGGCCGCCCTGTCGTGCCCGACCTGACACGTGCCCGCAGCATGATGTCCGCCGCCGCCGTATTGCAGCATCAAATTGCCGATATCGGTTTTCGAGCTTCTGTCAAAAATCGACTTGCCGACGGCAAACACGACGTTCTGGCCGTCGCGGCCCGTGATGATATGCATGGAAATATTGCACTGGGGAAACAGGGCATAAATCATAAACCGGTTGCCGGTGAATATGCTTTCCTCGTTCCTGAGATCCAGAACAACCAGATTGTCGTGCACCACGGCGCACCGCTTGAGCTGATCGACAAATTTTTCCTGCTGCTCGAAATACAGATCGACCCGCTCTTTGACATCCGGAAGCTCAATGATTTCCTCGATGGTATGTTCGTGGCAAAATTCGATCAACGCCATCATCAGTTCGTAATTGGGAATCCTAAAACCCCGGAACCGCCCCAGGCCCGTGCGCGGGTCCATGATGAAGCTGAGCAGCGGCCATCCCGTCGGGTTGAGGACCTCTTCCATGGTGAATTGCGCGGAATCCGCCTTGTCCACGGCATCCATCAGGTCATCATCGATGGTCGGGAAGCCCTCTTTGCCGCCGTAATAATCGTAAACCACTCGCGCCGCCGACGGCGCGTTGGCATCAATGATGTGATTATCGGCGATATCCCCGGCACGATCGACCTCGCTCTGGTGGTGATCAAAAGCCAGGTGAACGCCCTGAATATAAGGCAAGTTGGTGGTAATATCCGTGTCCTGGATCGTCACCCGGCCCTGTTGCATATCGTTGGGATGCACGAACAGGATATCGTCTATCATATCCAGTTTTTCGAGCAACACCGCACAGACAAGGCCGTCGAAATCGCTTCGCGTCACCAGCCGGTATTTTTGATCTTCAGACATGAGCATCCCCGTTTTTTGAACTCTTGCACCAGGTTCATTTGTCCCTTTGCTCCCTTCTTTGAAGGGCGGACAAAATCATAATCCTTTTGGCGGCACAGGGTAACCCCTGTTTCCTCGGCCTTAAGTAAACCTCATTTTGCTTTTTAACTGTGATGAGATGCACACCCAAATCCCGTGCACTCGTTTTCTTGTTTTTCCCTTCGGACAACCCCGGCCGACAGGCTTCCAACCCTCAAGCCAGGGCCCGGACGGCTCTTCAGCCCTTCGAACGGCGGCCCGACAAGGGCCACAACCGCATCGGCGGCTGTTTTCTCAAACCAACGCCAACCACTTCAATCAGATAAGGAGAATGACCGATGTCGACAAGCATCGCACAGGCGTTCGTCAAGAACTTCCAGTCGGATGTTCATCTGCAATACCAGCGGATGGGCTCCAAACTGCGCAATACGGTTCGGGTCAAGAACAACATCGTCGGCTCTTCGACGACCTTCCAGAAGGTCGGCAAGGGTACGGCCTCGACCAAGGCGCGGCACGGCAAGGTTCCTGTGATGAACGTCGATCACACACCGGTGGAATGTACGCTTTCCGATTATTACGCCGGTGACTGGGTCGACAGCCTCGATGAACTGAAAGCCAACATCAACGAACGCATGGTCGTCGCCAAAGCCGGAGCCTATGCGCTCGGCCGCAAAACCGATGAACTGGTGATTGCCCAACTCGATACCTCAACCAATTATGCCGGCGACGGCACCGACGGCCTGACCAAGACCAAAGTTTTGGCGGCTTTCGAAATGCTGGGCGAGGCCGACGTTCCCGACGACGGCGACCGGTTCGCCATCGTCGGCTGGAAACAGTGGAGCGATCTTCTGTCCATACAGGAATTCGCCAACGCCGATTACATCGGTGATGACGAACTGCCCTGGAAGGGCACCCAGGCCAAACGCTGGCTCGGTGCGCTCTGGACCCCGCACTCGGGGCTGACAAAAACCGGCACCACCCGGTTTTGCTACTGGTACCACAAGACGGCCATCGGCCACGCGGTCGGGTCCGACGTCAAGACCGACATCACCTGGCACGGCGACCGGGCGGCCAACTTCATCAACAACATGATGAGCCAAGGCTCCTGCCTGATCGATTCGTCGGGCGTGGTGTCCTTGCGCTGTCTCGAAACGTAAGGAGGACCCCATCATGGCATTCAACGCCAAAGACCTCAGTGTTCTGGCCTACGCCAATGGCTTTACGCTCTGGCACTACACCACCACGGACCTAAGCACCGATGTGGACACGTCGGGATACCTCAACGACGCCACCGATATCGTGCGCGTCGGCGACATGATCCTGGCCAACGCGGACACCGGCGGTACGCCGGCGTCCGGCATCTACCTGGTCAACGCCAACACCGGTGGCGTTGTCGACCTGTCTGACCTCACGTCCGTCGGCGGCAGCGACCTCGATTAAAGAAGCCCCTTCGGAGAGCGGAAAAACCGTTCTTTTCCCGGCGCCTTACGGAAACCCACCCCCCGTGAGGCGCCGGGATTTCTCCATTCTGCCATTTTTTGAACATTTTATTTCTTTTTTTTGTGTTTTTTCAGTTAGTTATAAAAATTTCTATTATTTAGTTAATTATAAATTCTGAAGCTTTCCGGTGAATACTAAATTCCATATATTTAACTTATTTTCAATTAATTCATCTTTCCCCGACTGCTGCCCCAACCCACCTGAATAGGAGTCTTTCCATGGCCCTCAGTAGCATCGCCCTGTCGTCCAGGGCGCTTTTAAAACTCGGCGCGGACACCATTGCATCCTTTGACGAGGGAACCGCCGAAGCCGAGATCGCGGCCAACCTTTACCCCTCCACCCGGGACGCCCTGTTGTCGGGCCACCCCTGGAGCTTCGCCACCGCCCAGGCGGATCTGCCCCGGCTCACGGCGGAGCCCGTCGCCGATTTTGATTACGCCTTCCAACTGCCGGCGGACTTTTTGCGCGCCCTGTCCGCGGGACCCAGCGGCCGGGGCCGGGGGATAACTTACCGGATCGTTGAATCCCGGCTGCATGCGAATTACCCGGACGTCGTTCTCAGTTACATCTTCCGTCCCACGGAGACCGAGTTCCCGCCGTTCTTCGACCAAACCCTGATCGCCCGCCTGGCGGCCGAGTTCTGTATCCCGCTGACCGAATCCACGTCGCGCTCGGAAAGCCTGCACAAATTGGCCGACGGGGAATTCCGCCGCGCCAAAATGATCGATTCCCAGCAGGACACGCCCGGGCGGATCGAAGATTTTTCCCTGGTCGAGGTGCGGAACTGATGGCGCGCCTGACCCTCCATAAAACCAGCTTTACGTCCGGTGAGATTTCCCCGCGTCTGCTCGGCCGGGGAGACCTGACGGCCTATGAAAACGGCGCCGGAAAATTACGCAATGTCTTCATCCATCCGACCGGCGGCATCAGCCGGCGGCCCGGACTTCGCTACGTCGATACCGCACGCGGCGACGGCCGTCTGGTGGCGTTCGAATTCAACACCGAACAGGTCTACCTTCTGGTCTTCACCGATCTTTTCGTTGACGTGTACCGGGACGGCGTCAAAACGGCGAGCCTCGCCACACCCTGGACGGAAGCCCAGATCAAACAGATCGTCTGGGTGCAAACCGCCGATACCTTGTTGGTGGTTCACCCCGACGTTCCGCCGAAGAAAATAACCCGGACATCGGATTCCGCCTGGACCATCTACGACTGGGCCTTCACGGATAAGGACGGGCGAATTTTTCAACCCCACCATAAGTTCGCCGACGAAGACGTCACAATGGCGGCCAGCGCAACCACCGGAACCATTACCCTGACGGCGTCGGCGGACGTTTTTGCCGCCGGCCACGCCGGGCTTCGTTTCCGCGTCGAGAACAAGGAGGTGGAAATCGCTTCCATCACATCCGCCACCCAGGCCCAGGCTTTGGTCAAGGAAACGCTGCTCTCCACCGCCGCGACCAAGGACTGGGAAGAACAATCCTTTTCATCCGTCCGGGGCTGGCCCCTGTCCATCAACTTCCACCAGGACCGCATGACCATCGGCGGGTCGCGCGATCTTCCCAACCGGCTATGGCTGTCAAAGTCGTCCGACCTGTTCAATTTCGACCTCGGCGAAGGCCTCGACGACGAAGGCATTGAGTTCGCCATCCTGTCCGATCAGGTCAACGCCATCCGGGCGATCTTTTCCGGGCGCCATCTTCAGGTCTTCACCTCCGGCGCCGAATGGATGGTAACGGGCTACCCCCTGACGCCCGGCAATGTCCAGCTTCGCCGACAAACCCGGATCGGCTCGCCCACGGACCGCACCGTGCCGCCCCGCGACGTCGATGGCGCCACCCTGTTCGTTCCCCGCAACGGGCCGGAACTTCGGGAGTTTCTGTTCGCCGACGTGGAGCAGGCTTATCAGGCCACCGACCTGGCCACACTGGCCCGCCACCTGATCGATGTGCCCGTGGATCAGGATTTCGACACCTCGGAACGGCTGTTTTTCATGGTCATGGAAAACGGCGATCTGGCCACGCTGACCATCTTCCGGACCGAACAGGTCACCGCCTGGTCCCTGCAGGAAACCTCCGGCGCCTTTCAATCCGTTTCCTTCGCCGGCAACACGCCATACTTTCTGGTATCGCGCTCCAACGGCGTTTTCCTGGAATCCCTGGAACACGGCCTCAACGTGGATTCCGCGCTGACCGGAACGGATGGCACGCCGAAAACCACATGGACGGGCCTCGACCATCTGGAAGGGGAAACCGTGGCCATCCTGGCCGATGGGGCGGAGCATGCCTCCAGGACCGTCAGCGGCGGCGCCGTCACCCTGAATGAGCCGGCCTCCACCGTTGCCATCGGCCTTCCCTACACCCATAAGGTCCAACCCCTGGCACCGATGGTGCAATCCGCCCAAGGCGGCAGCCAGGGTGGAAAGGTCCGGCCGGTGGCCATCACCCTCAGGCTTCAGGACACGTCCGCCCTTCGCCTCGACACGGGACGCGGGTTTAGCGATGTTCCCTTCAAGGGCTTCGGCGGAAGCCTTCTCGATACGCCGCCGCAAGCCTTTACCGGAGACAAAACGGTTCGCGCCCTTGGTTGGCGCAGGGACGGCACCAAGCCTTTGTGGAGAATCGAGCAGTCTACGCCGCTTCCCTTCACACTGCTTTCCGTAACAACCAAAATCAGCATCAACGGTTAAACCCAACATCCCGCCCCGAATGTCGGGGCCTTCATCAACACACAGTTTCAGGAGATTGCCCATGGGTGGAGTAGACCCCGCGACGGCTATGCTCGTTTTGAGCACCGGCGCAGAAATGATCGCAGCCAAAAGAAATGCCAACGCCGCCAACGCCGCCAACGCCGCCGCTTCGGCCGAAGCGCAATCGCGCATCCAACAAATCCAACAGGCCCAGCAGATCCGCGACAGTCAAAAGCGCGAACGCCTTCGCAAGACCCTGGCCCAACAACGCTCCCGCTTCGGCGCACGGGGCATCGGCCGGGGCGGTTCCGCCGATGCCGTGCTCAGGGGCCTGACCAACGAAACCGAACGGAATATCGCGGATCAACGCGGCCTCAACGCCCTTTCCATCAACGACATCCAGGGCGACCTGCAACAACGCCGGCAACAGAACCTTCTGGAGGCATCCACGCGACAACGCCGCGCCGCCTTTTCTCTTATGAAAAAGGGCCTCGGCCACATTCCCCTGCTTGAGCCCTAAGTCTTCCCCAACCCTTTAGCCTTAATGGAGAACGCCATGGCCGAACACATTCAAATCGGCGATATCAGTCCCCGGATCCAGTACACCGGCGACGGAACGCAGACAATCTTCACCTACCCGTTTCCGGTTTTCGCGGACGCCGATATGGAAGTCTACGAAGACCAGACCCTCAAAACGCTGACCACACATTACACCGTTTCCGGCGCCGGCGATTCATCGGGCGGGTCCGTGACGTTCGTCACCGCGCCCGCCAACGGCGCCACCGTCACACTGAAGCGCCAACTGGCGATCCAACGCACCAGTGACTTCCAGGAATCCGGCGAGTTTCGTTCCAAGGTCATCAACGATGAACTGGATACCCTGACCGCCAGCCTGCAACAGGTGGACGATGAGGTTTCCCGTTCGCTCCGGCTTTCCACCACGGATACCGCGAATGCGCTGACCCTTCCCGACAAGGCGTCGCGCGCCGGTATGTATCTCGGCTTCGACGCCAATGGCGACCCCATCGCCACGGACGCCGCGGGGCCACAAGGACCAACGGGACCCGCCGGCAACATGGACGGGGCCAACAACCTGTCGGAGCTGACCAACGCTGCGACGGCCAGGGGCAACATGGGCCTCGGCACGGCTGCGGTGGAGGATGTCGCCGCCGGCGGCGCCGGCGATCTGCTCCGCGCTGACGGTGACGGCTCCGCGCTCACCGGCATCACCGGCGGCGCGACGGACGCCGAAAAAGCCAACATCCTGCTCAACGCCTTCCGCATCGCCGTACAAGGCGGCCTGTCGGTGCAGAACATGGTGGACGGCGTCGTCGATGAGTACGAGGACGAAACCGGCGTTGATACCGGCACGTCCACCAACGAGGTCTACGACGCCACCAACGACCTCTATAGCGACAGGGACAGCGGCGTCGAGGGGTCGGCCAAGACTGTTGGCGCAAGTGCGCTTTCGAGCACCACTCACGTTGACAGGGATTGGGCGATCAACAACAGCGTCACAGTGACCCACATTGGCGTCCTCAGTGACCACGGTGGGTCCGCTACCATCAACGTCAAAATCATGCACGAGGACAGCACCACCCAATTCGATGTGGTCTACGACGAACAGTTCACCCATACCGGAAGCGGGTGGGAGGACTTTACCCTAACCACCCCCTTCGACATTCCTGCATCGGGGACATATCGCGTTGGTGTCTGGTCCGACCCCTCGCCCGAGTGCAAAGGCAGCACCAACGCCGACATGGAGACATCAAAGAAAACTGGAAATTTGGCTGTGGGTGACGATTACACCGGTTTCACTGCGAGTACGGCCAGAGGACATGTTGCGCGTGTAACATACTTAAATACGGTCCAGGACATGACCCTCGTCTCCAACGCCACCACGGCCCTCGCTGAACCCACGGATGCCTTTATCGCCCTCTGGCAAGAAGACGTGGACGCCATCACGCCCAACACCGATCTCAAGGCTTACGCCAGCCGCGACGGCGGGGCGACGTGGACGCAAATCACACTGACCCAGGACGCGACACTCGGCACCGGGCGCATTCTCACCGGGTCGGCGGATATCTCCGCGCAACCGTCCGGCACGTCCATGAAATACAAGGTCGAAACCCTCAACACCAAGGAACAGAAAATCCACGGTGTTGCCCTACAGTGGAGCTAAGACAATGGCGCTGAAAACGATCATCTCCCGCGACAAGGCTCTCGAAAGGAGCCTTGAGCACATCAACCGCCGCCTCCAGGACGCCCTGTTGGACGACCCGTCCGGCAACGGCCCAGCGGCCCAAAATCTGCGCGCCCGCCGCGCCGCCCTCAAGGCCCGGTGAAACCCGTGATCCAATGGATACGATGCCACCCGTACCCGGAACCCGTGACAATGGGGAATTCGATATACGTTGGTGGAATTTCGAGCCTCCCATCGGAAAACGCACTTGATAGGTGTGTCTGCCTACATCAAACTCTCATACATGGAATGGTTGTTGATATTTAACCTTTGGATCACGGACATCCAAAATCCACCGCCTGTCCCTTTCCCCTCCAAGGCGGAATGCAACGAGGCCGCCAAAAAAAAATCGCCCACGAAAATAAATGGCTTTATTATTTGGAAGTTGACCCACCCGCTTTAAAGGCCGAACCCGGCGTTTATCAGCCCACAGTACATTGCGAACCGGTGGGAAGACGAAAAATTTCTCCAACACGTTAAAATTAGGCCGAACACAAGAAACCGCCGCCTACCAAGGCGGTTTTTTTTGTTCCCAATCCAAAAAGAGGTCCCATGAAACCCATCGACTTCGACGATTTCCTGGTGCTCTGGAACGAGCGCCAGGGGCTGGAAACGCCCGACCTGCACGTCCGCATGGCCCGCTGGCTGGCTGAATGCTGGCGCAAGGGCGATAGCGCGCTCCTTTTGATGGCGTTCCGCAATTCCGGCAAGTCCACCATCGTCGGCCTGTTTTCGGCCTGGCTGTTGCGCGACAACCCGGACCTGCGGATTCTCGTTCTCGCCGCCGACCTGGCGCTGGCCCGCAAGATGGTCCGCAACGTCAAGCGCGTGATCGAGCGCCACCCCCTGACGGCGGGCCTTCGGCCCGAACGCGCCGATCAGTGGGCGTCGGACCAGTTCACCATCAACCGGGGGCTGGAACTGCGCGACCCGTCCATGCTGGCCAAAGGCATCGGCGCCAATATCACCGGGTCGCGCGCCGATGTGGTGATCTGCGACGATGTGGAGGTCCCCAACACGTCCGACACGCCGCCGAAACGCCAAGACCTGCGTGAACGCCTCGACGAGATCAATTACGTGTTGGTGCCGGGCGGCACGCAGCTTTATGTCGGCACGCCCCATACCTACTATTCCATCTATGCCGACAGCCCGCGCACGGACACCGGCGAGGAACAGCCTTACCTCTCCGGTTTCAAACGCCTGCAACTGGCGCTGCTGGACAGGGCGGGCAAAAGCCGCTGGCCGGGGCGGTTTCCCGATGACGCCATCGACGCCATCAAGCGCCGCAGCGGTCCCAACAAATTCAAAAGCCAGATGCTTCTTGAACCGGTCAACATCGCCGAAGGCCGCCTCGACCCCGACCGAATCCGGCCCTACAATGACGATCTGGCTTATACGGAAGCCAACGGCGAGGCGACGCTGATGCTGGGCGCAAAGCGCCTGGTTTCGGCATCGTGCTGGTGGGACCCGGCGTTCGGCGCGCCCGAAAAGGGCGACGCCAGCGTCATCGCCGCGCTGTTCACCGACAGTGAAGGCAGTTACTGGCTGCACAGCGTTCGCTATCTTGAACACGACCCAGCGCTCGCCGCGCATCCGGACGAAGGCACCGACGAAGCGACGCAGTTGTGCCGCCAGGCCGCCGCTTTTCTCCGTGACCACTATCTGCCCGCGGTGACGCTGGAAACCAACGGGCTGGGCCGGTTCCTGCCGGGACTGCTTAGGCGCGCGATCACCGCCGCCGGACTTTCCTCGGCCGTGATCGAAAAGGCTTCCCACCGGTCCAAGGATCTCCGCATCGTCGATGCCTTCGACGCCGTGCTGGCGGCCGGGCATCTGCATGCCCACCGGGACGTTTTCGCCTCCCCCTTCATCACCGAAATGCGCGAATGGCGGCCCGGCGCCCGCGCCCGCGACGATGGCCTGGATGCCGTGTCGGGATGTTTGCTGTCGGAACCGGTGCGCCTGCCCCGGCTGGCCCCGCCGGCGGCCAAGGACATCAAGGCCTGCGCCAACTGGCGGCCCGGCCGGCAAGGGTTCCAGGCCACTACGGACTTCAATATCCAATAACCGTCATTACCCCACCCCACCCAACCGCCGCCCCCGGACCTTCGGAGGGCGGTTTTTTTTATGCCCCAGCGCCGGCCCCCAAGATGGGGGAGCCGGGCTTTATCAATGAGTGAAAGGACACACCATGCAGGACTCATGGACCCTCAACATCATCTGGTGGATTACCGCCGTCGAGCTGCCGGCCCTGACCGGGCTGTTCTGGCTCGGCTGGCGCAACCGCCGCGATGCCGACGACGCCATCATCGACGCGCGCCACGAATTCGAAACCGGGCTGCGCCACCTGCGCGAAGGGCTCGCCGCCTACAAGCTGGAGGTCGCCAAATCCTACGCCTCGATCCCCTACCTGAAAGAGGTCGAACGCCGCCTGACGTCGCACCTGGTGCGTATCGAAAACAAGCTGGACGGCTCCATCGCCCGGCCCGCCCCCCGACACGGACCGGGAGGCGCGCCATGACCCCTCCCCAAAAGGCCGAAAAGGACAAGGCCGCCGACGTCCTGGCCCGGACGATTTACGGCGAGGCCCGGGGCGAGCTTGTGCGCGGCAAGGAAGCCGTCGCCTCCGTCATCATGAACCGGGTGCGCCGCGCCGTTGAGCGGGGCGGCTACTGGTGGGGGGCGACGCCGGAAACGGTCTGCCTCAGGCCGTACCAATTCAGCTGCTGGAACGAGAACGACCCCAACCGCGCCAAGATCGAAGGCGTCGGCCGCGACAACCGCAATTTCCAATCCTGCCTGCGCATCGCCCGCCGGGCGCTGGCCGGAACCCTGAAAGACCCGACCGGCGGCTCCACCCATTACCACGCAAAATCCGCGACGCCACCCTGGGCACGCAACCGTACGCCCGCCGCCGACATCGGCAACCACCGTTTTTACAACACCATCGAATAGAGCAACCCAGAAGGAGACGTATCATTATCGACATTTCCCGCGGCGGATTCCTCGCCGGCAAGAAAACCTACATCACCGCCGCAACCGGCATCCTGACCGCCATCGGCGGCTACCTGATCGGAGAGATGGACCTTGTCCAGACCTTCCAGACCATCTGGCCGCTGATCGCCGTGGCGTTCCTGAGGAACGGCGTCGCCGGCAAGCCGTGACCGCCCGCCAATGACCGCATGGGCGCAATTCGCCGCCGGGCTCATCCGCGCGTTCACCCTGATCGCCGGATGGGTCCGCGACGAAGGCCTCCGCCGCCAGGGCGCGGAGCAGGCCGAACTGGAAACCCTGAAAACCCGAGAACACATCCGGAGGAAAGCCGATGCTATCGAGCAGACACCTGTGCCCGATACTGACCGCGATATTCTTGAGCGCCTGTAGCCTGCCGGTCAGCGTCGGCGCCGATTGCGCCTGGGCGCGGCCGATCAAATTCAGCCAGACGACGAAGGCCTGGCTGGCCGAACGTTCGCCATGGCCGGAAGGCGCACGCGCGGACCTGGAGAAAGTCGCCCGGCACAACGACAAGCACCGGGTGTTTTGCGGGTAGACGACGGCTCCCCCTTACCGCTATAACCCCGGCCCCGCCAACGCCAACGCACAAGGAGGATTGTGTGATGAAAAAACGCAAAGTCCGGCGGCGCAATCCCGTCGCCCGGGCCGTCCGGCTGATCCGCCAAAAGGTGGTTCCGTCGGTCAAGGCTTACAGCCGCAAGCCGAAGCATAAAGGTCATTCCGAAATTAACCGGAATGACCTTTTTCTTTTTTGCGTTTGGAAGACTACTCCGCCGCCAGCTTTCGCTTGCGGATGAGGTCCATCATTTCGGCCGCCGCCTCCGGGATGTTGGTGCCGGGGCCGTAGACGGCGGCGACGCCCTGGGCGAACAGGAAATCATAGTCCTTCGGCGGGATCACACCGCCGCAGACAACCAGGATATCACCGGCGCCGGCCTTGTTCAGTTCCTCGATCAACTGCGGCACCAGGGTCTTGTGCCCGGCGGCTTGCGACGACACGCCGATGACGTGGACGTCGTTTTCCACCGCCTCGCGGGCGGCCTCCTCGGGCGTCTGGAACATCGGGCCTAAGTCGACCTCGAAGCCGAGATCGGCGAACGCCGTGGCGATCACGCGCGCGCCGCGGTCGTGGCCGTCCTGGCCCATTTTCACCACCAGCATGCGCGGCCGGCGGCCTTCCGCCTCGCCGAAGGCCTCGACCTCGGCGCGGATTTTCCCGAAACCCTCGTCGCCTTCGTAGGCCGCGCCGTAAACACCGGAGACGGAGCGAACCTCGGCCTGGTGGCGGGTGTAGACCTTTTCCAGCGCGTCCGATATTTCGCCCACCGTGGCGCGTAAGCGGGTGGCGTCTATGGACAGCGCCAACAGGTTTTCCTCGCCCGTTTCCGCGGCCCTGGTCAGCGCGTCGAGCGACGCCTGGCAGGCGGCGGCGTCGCGGCTTTCGCGGATACTGTTCAGGCGTTTGATCTGACTGTCTCGGACCGCGTCGTTGTCGATTTCCAACAGGTCCACATGGGTGTCGGTGTCGGACTGGTACTTGTTGACGCCGACGACGACCTCTTCACCGCGATCGATGCGGGCCTGCTTGCGGGCGGCGGATTCCTCGATGCGCTGCTTCGGCAGGCCGGCGGTGACCGCCTTGGTCATGCCGCCTAAGTCTTCGACCTCGGCAATCAGCTTGCGCGCTTCCGCCGCGACCGAGTTGGTCAGGCTTTCCAGATAATAACTTCCGCCCAGCGGATCGATGACGTTGGTGATGCCGGTTTCCTCGGCGATCACCAGTTGCGTGTTGCGCGCGATGCGGGCCGAAGACGGCGTCGGCAGGGCCAGGGCCTCGTCGAAGGCGTTGGTGTGCAGGCTTTGCGTGCCGCCCAGCACCGCGGCCATGGCCTCGATGGTGGTGCGGATGACGTTGTTGTAGGGGTCCATGGCGGCCAGCGACGCGCCCGACGTCTGGCAATGGGTGCGCAGCATGGAAGACCGTTCGTCTTTGGGGCTGAACGGCGCCATCAGTTCCGCCCACAGCAGCCTGGCCGCGCGCAGCTTGGCGATCTCCATGAAAAAGTTCATGCCGATGTTGAAGAAGAAGCTCAGGCGCGGCGCGAAGGCGTCCACGTCCAGCCCCTTGTTCAGGGCGGCGCGGACATATTCGACGCCGTCGGCCAGGGTGTAGGCCAGCTCCTGGACCACCGTGGCGCCGGCTTCCTGGATGTGATAGCCGGAAATGGAAATAGAATTAAAGCGCGGCATGTGATGCGCCGTATGCTCGATGATATCGGCGACGATGCGCATGGAAGGTTCGGGCGGATAGATATACGTGTTGCGGACCATGAATTCCTTGAGGATGTCGTTCTGGATCGTGCCCGACAGCTTGTCCGGCGACACGCCCTGTTCCTCGGCGGCGACAATGTAGCCCGCCAGCACCGGCAGAACGGCGCCGTTCATGGTCATCGACACGCTCATCTCATCCAGGGGGATGCCGTCGAACAGGATTTTCATGTCCTCGACGGAATCAATGGCGACGCCCGCCTTGCCGACGTCGCCGACGACGCGGGGGTGATCGGAATCAAAACCCCGGTGGGTCGCCAGATCGAACGCCACGGACAGGCCCTTCTGCCCGGCGGCCAGATTGTCGCGGAAGAACTTGTTGGATTCCTCGGCCGTCGAAAAGCCGGCGTACTGGCGGATGGTCCACGGGCGGCCGGGATACATGGTGGCGCGAGGCCCGCGCATGAACGGCGCGAAGCCGGGGAACGAATTCACCGCCTCGAGGCCTTCCAGATCGTCCGCCGTGTAGAGCGCCTTGACGTCGATGCCTTCCGGCGTCGTCCAGACAAGGTCGTCGGCGGAGCGGGACTTCAGTTCCTTATCCGCGCGCGCGCGCCAGTCATCCAGGGTTTTCGTGCCGATTTTTTTCGTCATGCGGGGGCCTCTTGGGAGCGCTTCCTCAAGGCCGGGATTATACGGGAACCCGGCCCCCGGGGGACACACCAATTCCGCAATTGCCAAAAAAACAACCACAAAACGTCGTTCCGGTTGAAAAAAAACGACTTATCCACACAATATGTTGTGTGCCTATTGCCCTAATT
>JACNJX010000036.1 GCA_014382345.1 Alphaproteobacteria bacterium | reverse complement strand
CCGCCGTGGCGCCACCGGGCAGGTTATTGGTCTTGCCCGAGAGCGCGGCGCTGCCGCCGGCGGCCTTGATGTCCAGCGTCACATCCGGCCCCAGCAGGTTGCCGTCGATCCGTCCCGCGACGTCAAGCGGTCCCAGTTGCTTGGCGTCCAGGGCCGTGATACCGGCCAGCTTAAGCAGCTTCGAAGTGTTCTTGGCCTGTAGCTTCAACGTTAAATTCTTCGCTGCCGGAACCAGGGACAGGCCGTCGATCTGTCCGTAGACCGTCGCCGTCGCACCGGCGCCGGTGAGGTTAATTTTCAGCTTCGGCGCCAGCAAGGGGCCGTCAACCGTTCCCTTGAGCTTAAGCGGACCCATTCCGTTGAGAGCCGAAACGGCGTCGAGCCCGGCGAACCGCAACACCTTGTTCACGTCACCGGTGTCGGCGTCGAGGCTGAGGCCCGAGGCCTTCGGCACGCCGCCCAGATTATCGAGGACGCCTTTCACGGAAACCCTGGCCCCGGCCACCCGGTCGGCGCTGAGACGGCGGATATCCAGCTTGCCGTTATAAAGCGTGCCACTGAAGACGGCGTTTTTGATCGGCGCGCCCCGGTAGGTCATCGCCTTGACCGTCGCCGTCAGGTTAGCGTCCAGGGTGTTGAGAATTTTCAAAGCCAGGAAGGGATTAGCGCCGGCGGCTGCTTTCTCTGCCGTCTTGCTGTTTCCGTTCTGGCTGCTCCCTTCCGGGGCGGTTTTTTTGCCGGATGCTTTCTTCCCGGCGGCCTTTTTTGCCGGCTTGTTTGTGGATTGGGGCAGATAAGCGTCCAGGTTGAGGCTATTGAGGACGATGTTGGCGCCGAAGGAAAGACGGCGACGTAGCGCCAGGGTCACGCCGCCGGTCAGGCGCGAGGAATCGAACTGCACGTCCAGCCCCGACAGTTGCACCTGCTCCGGCCCGGCAAGAATACGGGTCGCCAGCGTCAATTTGCGCAGCCGGTCGCGTCCGACGCCGTCTATATCGGTGCCCAGCCAACGGAGAACCTCGCGCAGGTCACTGACCCGGCTTTCCAGTTCCCCTTCGAACCGGGGTTTGCCGTCCACCGCCGTGACGAAACCGAACAGCGCCATGTCCGAGCCGCCGGGAAACTGCGCCGATAACTGCGACAGGGTGATTTCCCCATTGGCCAGTTCGGCGTTCAGCACCCCGTTCTTCACCACGCCGCCATGATAGGTCATGGTGTCCGCGGTCAGGGCGAGGGTGGCCTGAATGAATTTAGGAATGAAAAAGGATGGCGGACCCTTGCGCTTCGCGATCGCTTTGGTGACCGCTTTACCCTTCCCGTCCGCACCCGCAGAGCCGGAGCCGGACGGGGCTTTCGCCTGCGAGGAGGCTGCCGGGGCAGGTATATCCTGCTCGCCCAGCCACTGGTCCAGATCGACGCGGCCCGCGTTGAGACGGGCCGCGATGCTGATGGTTTGTCCCAGCGTCATGTTGATGCCGCCGCTCGCCCTGGCGCCGCCCAGGCTCAGGTCCAGACCCTTGATTTCGGCGCTGTTCGCACCTGCGGCGATAGTCGCTTCAAAACGAAAAGGCTGCGCCAACGGCCCCGGCAAGGCCACCGGCTGGGCGGCCTGGATCAGGGCGGCCAGGGACTGGCCCTCGCCCTTGACGGTGCCCTTGACGCGAGGCACGTCGCCAAGCCCGACGGCGGTACCGTTCATCTGTACTTTCAGAGTCCCGGCGGATGTCCCGAGCCGGACGTTGAACGGCACCGTGCGTGCGTGAATAATCTCGCCCACATTCAGACTGAACGTCAGCGGCAGGCCGCGGACTTTCAAGGCTCCGGAGCTTTCAAACGGCCCCTTGAGGGAGGCCGCGGAAAAACTGGCGTTGACGGCCTCCAGCCTCTCGAAGGTTCCGCCCAAGGCATCCCGATAGACCAGGGTGCCGTTTTCGATACTGAGGCTGTCGAGCGCCACCGGCAATGCGGGCTCGCGGGCTACTTGGTCGGGTGCAGGGGCTGCTGCCTTTCCAGCGGATTTCGATCCGGGCGGCGGCGGAATGAGGGCGGTATTTCCTCCGGACAGCGCACCGGCTTTGGCCGTTGCGGGATCAGAGAACATCCAGTTTTTCCGTCCATCGGCCAGGACTTCCAGTTCAATCACCGGCTCGACCAGCTTGATCCGCTCGACCTTGACCTGACCGCCCAAAAGCGGCGCCAGGGCGACGCGGACCTCGAGCGACTTCAGGCGCACCATGTTTTCCGTCTGAGCGCCTTCCATATTGGCCAGCGTGACGTCGGCGGCGATCAGCGCCGGTGCGGGCAGGACGGTAATGGAAATATCGCCATTGATGTGGATATCGCGGCCGGTGACGCTGCGGACCTGGGCCTGGATATCAGCTTTATACTGGTTCCAGTCGATTAGGCCGGGCCCCACCAAAACGGCGGCGGCGGTGACAACCAGCAACACGCCAATGGCCCAAAAGAATTTCTTCACGCATCACTCTCCCGCTTCTACAAGGACATCCCTGAACGGAATGTGGTCTCGGCAAGGCGCGAGTGTAGTGTCCACGGGCATTCAGGGCAAATGACAAGCGTGTGTAGCAAGACCGGCGAAAATCAGAAATTCCAACACGTGAGCATCCACTCAAAAGCGGACGTTTGCCGGATTGGAAAATTCGACACCAATTTCCCTGGGAGAACGCCGGAAGCTGCCGGAGACACCTCAAATTACCAGACATTGCTCGATGCGGGAGACATCAGCCCGGAACGGTAACCCCTCAGTACATTTTATAGGGCAGGAATTTTCCGTTCAGCGTGATGACGACGCGGTCGCCGTTGGGGTCTTCCTTGCGGTCGATGTCCATGGAGAAATCGATGGCGCTCATGATTCCGTCACCGAATTCTTCCTCGATCAGCGCCTTGATCGTGGTGCCATAGACCTGGATCAACTCATAAAACCGGTAAACCAGCGCATCTGTCGGCACCTGCTGATCGAGCGAACCCCGATAGGGCACCGACATCAGTAGACCAATTTCTTCGTCGCCGAAGTTCATGCCCATGGCGTTGCCGGCCGCGATCGCCTGTTCCTTGGACATAGACATCTGTCCCATCATGGCCGCTGTCGTCCATTCCTTGGACTGGCCGACATTCTCTGCAACGTCGGACCACTTGAAGCCCTTGAGCATCTTGTGGGCGACGATCTTTTCCGTCAGTTCTGCGCGTGTCATGTCTTTACTATCCTTTCGTTGGATTAGGTTGCTGTTGCCGTCAGGCCGAGGCCTGAACAGCGGTTTCAGGGGTCCCGGTGTCGGCCCCGGTATCGGTCAAGGCCGCTTCCACCGCCGCTGACGGCTTTGTCAGTCCGGGGCGGGTAACGGGCGGATGGCGTGGATCGTAGTCCTTCGACGAAAGCTCCGCTTCAAACTGGGCGGAGCGGTTGACCAGGAATTCGATCAGGTGATTGCGGATCGGGTAATAATGCGGATGGCGGTGCATATCATTTCGGGTGCGGTTCCTGGGCATGGTGTTTTCAACGATTTCACACACCTTCGCCCTGGGTCCGTTGGTCATCAGCACAATCTTGTCGGCCAGCAGCATGGCTTCGTCGATGTCGTGCGTGATCATGAAAACGGTCTGGCTGGTTCCGTAGCAAATGCTCAACAATTCGTCCTGCAGACTGCCCCGGGTCAGGGCATCGAGCGCGCTGAACGGTTCGTCCAGCAGCATGATCTTGGGCTCGATGGCCATGGCGCGGGCGATGCCGACGCGCTGTTTCATGCCGCCCGATAACTGCGCCGGCTTCTTGTTCTCGGCCCCGCCCAAGTGCACCAAATCGATGTATTTCTGACAGTGCTTCTCGATATTTTCCTTGCTCCAGTCCGGATAGCGGGACTTAACGGCGAAGGCGATATTGGCCATGACGCTCATCCACGGCATCAGGGCATGGCCCTGAAAGACCACGGCGCGGTCAAGGCTGGTGCCGATGACTTCCTCGTGATCGACGATGACACCACCCGAGGTTGGCGCATCGAGGCCCGCCAGAATGTTCAACAGTGTCGTCTTGCCGCAACCGGAATGGCCTATCAGGCAGACGAATTCGCCCTTGTCGACCTTGAACCACAGATCTTCGAACACGGCGACATCTTCACCACCATCGGGCGACGGGAACGTGCGTTTAAGATCTTCGATGCTGATTAGTGTATCCATGGTCATGGTTGCTGATCCTATTCAGAGATTATTCTTGGTACGTCACCAGTTTGCTCATTTGGGACAGGCCCAGATCGAGAATCATACCGATAATGCCGATGAAGAAGATGGCGGCGATGATGTTGGTGATCGACAGGTTGTTCCATTCATTCCACAGGAAGTAGCCGATGCCGGTGCCGCCGACGAGCATCTCGGCAGCAACGATAACCAACCAGGCGATGGAGATGGAAATCCGCATTCCGGTCATGATGGTCGGCGCGGCGGCGGGCAGAATGACGCGGAGCGCGGTACGGAGTTGTCCCACTTCCAGCGTCTTGGCGACATTCAGCCATTCCGACCTGACACCGGCGACGCCGAAGGCGGTGTTGATCAGCATCGGCCAGACGGAGCAGATAAAAATGACAAAAATCGATGAAATGGTTGAATCCTGGATGGTGTAAAGCGCCAGCGGCATCCAGGCCAGCGGCGACACCGGCTTCATAAGCTGTATGAACGGGTCCAGCGCCCTGTAAAACAGCGGCGACATGCCGATCAGGAAACCGAGCGGCACCGCCGTCAACATAGCCAGGAAAAAGCCGACGAAGACACGGGCGATGGAATACCCGAGCTGAATGCCGATGCCCTTGTCGTTGGGACCGGCGTCATAGAAGGGGTTGGAGATGTGACCCCAGATTTCTTTGCCGACCTTGAGCGGCCCCGGCATAGCCGAGGCGCCCTTGGCCGTCGCCCCCATGAGGGCTGCATATTCGGGGGACATGCCCGCCACTTCGCTGCCGTCGTTTATGGAAAGTTCCCAGGTGGCCAGGAAGGCAAAGAGCAGGACCACCGAGAGAATGGCGGCGCGCAAGCGAAGTGACAAAGGCATGATGGTTACCCCTTAAGCGCTTTTGATGGCAAAGCTGTCGAGATAGGCTTCCGGTTTATCCGGATCGAACTCTTTGCCCATGATGGTGTATTTGGCGTACGTCTCGGACGGAACCGGAAGACCCATTTCCGCCATCACTTTTTGCGCATCGGTGGCCAGGTAGACTTCCTCGGCTACCTTCTTGTAATCGATGTCGCCTTTGACATATCCCCAACGCTTCATCTGGGTCATTATCCAGACGCCCATGGAGTGCCAGGGGAAGGGATCAAAATCGATCCGGTCGGGGACGTTCTTGACGTTACCCAGGCCGTCGGCATAGATCCCGGTAAGAACCTGCTCAACCACCGTTACCGGCTGGTTGAGGTAGTTCTTAGGCGCGATCGCCTTGGCGATTTCCTTACGGTTACCCTTGTCCGACGCGTAGGTCGTCGCCTCGATGACCGACTTGAACAACGCCAGGAAGGTGTTGGGGTTCTCGTCGATAAAGGACCGGCTGGCAGCGAAGGCGCAACAGGGGTGCTTGTCCCAGATTTCCTTGGTCAGAATGTGGATGAAGCCGACGCCGTCATAGACCGCGCGTTGGTTGAAGGGGTCCGGCGACAAATACCCGTCGACATTGCCGGCCCTGAGGTTGGCGACCATATCGGGGGGCGGCAGGACGCGGATCTTAATGTCCTTGTCCGGATCAAGCCCGTGTTCGGCGACGTAGTAGCGCAGCAGGAAGTTGTGCATCGAATATTCGAACGGCACGGCGAACGTGAACCCTTTCCACATTTTGGGATCATTCTTGTCCTTGTGTTTCATAGCCAGGGTAATCGCCTGGCCGTTGACGTTTTCGACCGCCGGCATGGTCCAGGGGGTTTTCGTTGATCCGGCGCCCATGGAAATCGACAACGGCATGGGCGTCAGCATGTGGGCGGCGTCGTATTCCCCGGAAAGCGATTTATCGCGGGAGACCGCCCAGCCGGCCGTCTTGATCACGTCGACGTCGAGGCCGTATTTTTTGTAGAAGCCCATCGGGTGGGCCATGATGATCGGCGTCGCGCAGGTGATGGGGACAAAACCGACCTTCAATTTCGTCTTTTCCAGCGCGCCCTTCATCTCGGTTACAGCGGCCTTGGCGGCGTCCATGGGAAAGAACTGCGATACCGCCGCCATTGCCGTGCTTGTGCCCATGGCTCGCAGAAACCTGCGGCGGTTCATATCGGTGCCGAAGATACCCTTCATCACCGCAGACTCGACGCAGCGGGCCAGAGTATCGTCCACGTTGGATCCGTCCGGATCGTCAGCGGCCGGGACCGGGGTTGCTAAATTGGCGATATCCCGGGTCTTGCCGACCACGGTCGTTTCCGGTTGACGTTCCTCCCCGACCATCGCCTGATCGTGTTCGAGGGCCGATTTGTGCTTTCCGCACGAACAACCGCCCCACAGCTTTTTGTCAGGATCAAAAGGATCTGAATACGCTCCCATGTCAAAAATACTCCAAATAAGGTTGACCACATGCTCGTGGAGTTACACCGCAAGATCGATGCCAACTCTTTTGGAATCAAAAAGACGTCGTTTTATCAATGGATTATTGGATTTGCGGGAAGAACTTTATGTTGCGCCCCACAGATATGTGATTAGTAATTAGGCACCTAAAAATAATATGCCTAATTTTTATTCATTTTAAGGAAGGCATAGTCACGCCTTCGGTTACTTCGAGACAATAAAGTTCTGGGCAAGCTCTGGGCAAACTCTAGGGAAGAACCAGAATCGCCCGGAAATCGTTGACGTTGGTCAGGGTCGGGCCGGTCACCACCAGGTCGCCGAGGCCCTCAAAAAACGTATAGGCGTCGTTGCCGTCCAGCAATGCCGCCCCATCGAAACCCGCGTCTTTTGCTCTCGCCAACGTGTCAGGGCCGATCACCGCGCCGGCATTGTCCTCGCTGCCGTCGATGCCATCGGTATCGCAGGCCATGACGTGGATACCGTCTGCGCCCTGCAACGCCAGCGCCATGGCCAGCAGGTATTCCGTATTCGGGCCGCCGCGCCCGCCGTCACCTTTTATGGTCACCGTGACCTCGCCACCCGACAACAGCACCGCAGGCGCTTGAACCGGGCCGCTGCCTGCCGCCACGGCGCGCGCCAAATCGGCGTGTTCGCGGGCTACGTCGCGGGCTTCACCCTCGATAGCGTCGCCCAAAATCAATGGTGTCAGGCCCAGCGCCTTTGCCTTTTCCGCCGCCGCTTCCAGGCTTTCCTGGGGCCGCGCGACGATATCGGTGGCGACGGTTTCGAACACCGCATCGCCGGGCTTGGGCGTTTCCGCCAGATCGCCCGCCAGCCAGGCGGTCACGTTGGGCGGCACGGGAACAGAGAATTTTTCCAGGATTGCGCGGGCGTCCGCGGTCGTGGTGGCGTCGGGCGCGGTCGGCCCGGAGGCGATCACCGCCGGGTCATCGCCCGGCACGTCGGAAATCAAAAGGCTGACCACTTGCGCCGGGGCCGCCGCACGGGCCAGCCGCCCGCCCTTGATGGCGGACAGGTGTTTGCGCACGCAGTTCATGTCGGTGATGGTCGCGCCCGAGCGCAGCAGCGCCGAATTGACCGCCTGCTTGTCCTCGAAGGTCAGACCCTCCGCCGGCAGCGACAACAGCGCAGACCCACCGCCGGAAATCAGGCACAGCATCAGGTCGTCGGGGCCCAGGCTTTCCGCCAGGTCCAGAATTCGCCCCGCCGCCTCCAGTCCGCTGGCGTCGGGCACCGGATGGGCGGCCTCGACGATCTCGATGCGCTCGCACGGCACGGCACAGCCATATCGGGTGACGACCAGCCCCGACAAATCCCCCGCCCAGGAATTCTCGACGGCGCGCGCCATGGCGGCGGATGCCTTACCGGCGCCGACGACGACGATGCGGCCTTTTTCGGCGCAGGCAGACAGGTCGGGCAGGTGTGCCGGAACGCAAAGAGCGGGGTCGGCGGACGCCACGGCGGCATCGAAAAGCTGACGCAGGATGTCTGCGGAGTCGAAGGCGGGATCGGTAAGGCTCAAGGCTGTCTCTCCGTAATGTTATAAAGTGCCCGTTAAACGCGCCCGTTAAACGCGGATAATCTTTCCGGGGTTCATGATGTTTTTCGGATCGAGCGCCATTTTCAACGCCCGCATGACGCTGACGGCCTCGCCGTGTTCGGCGGTCAGGAAGTCGATCTTGCCGTAGCCGACGCCGTGTTCGCCAGTACACGTGCCTTCCATGGCCAGGGCCCGCATGACGAGCCGTTCATTGAAGGCCTTGCAGCGCGCGATCTCGTCTTTGTCGTCCATGTCGATCAACAGGACGACATGAAAATTTCCGTCCCCCACATGGCCGACGATGGGGGCAAGGATGCCGCTTTCGTCGATATCCTTGCGGGTTTCCTGGATGCATTCGGCGAGGCGAGAGATCGGCACACAGACATCCGTTGCCTGGCCCTTGGCGCCGGGCCTGAGCGCCAGACAGGCATAATAGGAATCATGGCGCGCCTGCCACAAGTGGCTGCGCTCTTCCGGTTTGTCCACCCAGTGGAATTCCGGCGCGCCGAAGTCGCCTGCAATGGCTTTGACCATCTCCACCTGTTCGGCGATACCGTTTTCCGTGCCGTGAAATTCAAAGATCAGCGTCGGGCCGATCGGGTAATCGAGGTCGGAATAGTCCGCCAGGGCCTGCATCTGCACCGCGTCCAGAAACTCGACCCGGGCGACCGGTATGCCGGACTGGATGGTGGCGATCACCGTGTCGATGGCCGGCTCGACCCCCTCGAAGGTGCAGACGGCGGTGGTCACGGCTTCCGGAATGCCTTGCAGGCGCAGCGTGATTTCGGTGATTACGCCGAGCGTCCCTTCGGAGCCGACGAACAGCCGGGTCAGGTCGTACCCGGCGGCAGATTTCCTCGCCCGGCGGCTGGTGCGGATGATCCGCCCGTCGGCCAGCACGACGCTCAGCGACAGCACGTTTTCGCGCATGGTGCCGTAGCGCACCGCGTTGGTGCCCGACGCCCGCGTCGCCGTCATACCGCCCAGCGATGCGTCCGCGCCGGGGTCAATGGGAAAGAACAGGCCGGTGTCGCGCAGGTGCTGGTTCAACTGTTTGCGGGTGACGCCGGGCTGCACCGTGACGTCCATGTCTTCGGTGTTGACCCGGACGATTTCGTTCATCCGCATCAGGTCGATGCAGACGCCGCCATGAAGCGCCGCTACGCCGCCTTCCAGCGCGGTGCCGGTGCCGAAGGGTATGACCGGAACATCGCGGGCCGCGCACAATTTGACGACTTCGCTGACTTCCTCTGCCGTTTCCGGAAACACCACCAGATCCGGCGCGTGACCCTCATGATAGGATTCATCGTGGCCATGCTGTTCCCGCACGGCTTCGGAGGCCGATACCCGGTCACCCAACAGCCCTCTGAGGGCGCCGATCAGGTCATCGTTGATGCGTTTGATTTTCGTCATCGACCCTTAAATCCTCCGGGGTTGAACGTGCGGCGTACCCTACATTTCCCCCTCGGCCCCGGCAAGGTTGCCAAAAGCCTATAACCCAGGCGGTTTCGGCCCGCCGGTGGCCCAGTCGAGAAGCTCCACCGTGTGCACCACCGGTATGCCTTCGCCGTCCGCCGCGAGCCCCTCGGTGATCTGCACCAGACAGCCGATATTGCCGGTGGCGATGAGTTGCCCGCCGGTGTTTTTCAGGTTTGCCACCTTACGCGCCTGCAACTGCCCGGCCAGTTCCGGCTGTAACAGATTGTAGGTTCCTGCCGAGCCGCAGCAGAGGTGGCCTTCCGCCGGGTCCAGCACCTCGAACCCGGCGCCGGAGAGCAGATTCTTCGGATGTTCGCGCAGTTGCTGGCCGTGCTGCATGGAGCACGCCGAATGATAGGTCACCGTTGGGCGCTTTTCCGGGACCACGCCGGCGAGGCCCAACTCGCTCATAATTTCCGTGATGTCGCAGGCCATGCCCGCCACATGCGCCGCACGTTCCGCCCAGTCCGGATCATCCTTCAGCATCCAGCCGTAATCCTTGAGCGTGGTGCCGCAGCCCGACGCGTTGACGACCACGGCATCGACTTCCGCCTCTTCCCAAGCCGCGATGTTGGCTTTTGCCTGGGAGTGGGCGTCGGCCTCGCGTCCCATGTGGTGGACCAGCGCGCCGCAACACCCCGCGCCACGGGCGACCACGACCTCGCAACCGTGGCGGGTCAGCAGGCGGATCGTCGCTTCGTTGATGGAGGGTCTCAGTACCTGTTGCGCGCAGCCGGTCATCAGCGCCACCCGTTTGCGGCGCGTACCGCCCGCCTCGAACACCTGCGGCTGGTCCATGGGCGACTTGGGTGGGATGGAAGACGGCGCCATCCCGACCATGCCCTTGAGGCGGCCCGGCAGCAGCGCCCGGAACGGACGGCCCAGACGCGCGCCGATCAACGCCTTGCGAAACAGGTCCGGATTCGGCACCACGAAGGCCAGCAACTCCCTCAGCCAACGTTCCGCCAGGGGGCGAACAAAGGTGTCCTCGATCCGTGCCCGTGCGCGGTCGATCAGGTGCATATAATCGACCGACGCCGGGCACGTGGTCATGCACGACAGGCAGGTCAGGCAGCGGTCGATGTGTTTGACCACTTTTGCCGGGGGCGGGGCAGAGCCTTCCGACTCCAGCAGGTTCTTGATCAAGTAGATGCGCCCGCGCGGGCTGTCCAGTTCGTCGCCCAGCAACACATAGGTCGGGCACGTCGCTGTGCAGAACCCGCAATGCACGCAGTTGCGCAGAATATCGTTGGCGGCCTGAATTTCCGGATCGGCAAGCTGGGCGGAGGTGAAATCGGTCTGCATGATCTAAACCCCTTCCACCATGCGGCCCGGATTGAGCACGCCGTTCGGATCGAAGCCGCCTTTGACACGCTTTGCCAGATCGCCCAGCGCGCCCGGCTGCGGCTCGAAGACGGGCACGCGCCGGCGCACGCCGGCATCGGCGCGGATCAGGGTCGCGAGCCCGCCGGTCGGCTTAACCGCGCCCCGCACCACTTCATGACTGGCATCGGGCGACGCCTTCAGGCCGAGCCAGACCAGCCCGCCGCCCCAATCGTAAAACACCCGCCCGCCGGTTTCGGCCCCGGTTTCCCCAAGGATTCTTTCAACAACGCCGGCGCCGTCCATAGGCGGCACCGACAGACGCCATATCTGGTCAGTCCCTGAGTCTCCGGCAGCGGCATCGCCTTCCATAAACACACCTGCGTCGCCAATTTCCTGCCACAGGTCGGCGGAATTCTTCGAATGCAGTTCCTCGATCTCGCCAAATTCGTTCAGTAACGCCGTCAACGCCCGGCAGCGGTGTTCGACCGACGGCCCCGGCCCTTCGACGCGGAGCGCCGTCACCGCAACGCCCGCACCGGAGACATAAGACACGCCAGACCGCGCCGCCGCCGATGCGGGCAAATGCGCTGCGCCGGAAACGTCGTTGGAACTGCCCATGGCCGCCGCCATGGCGTTCATGGCCTGATCGTCGGATAACCCCGGCACCAGGACCGTGCGCGTTTTTTCCGCCGCCGGCATGACCTTGAACGTCACATGGCTCATCACCGCCAGCGTCCCGAAGGACCCGGCCAGCAGTTTCGAGAGATCGAACCCGGTGACGTTCTTGACCACGGTGCCGCCGGACTTGAAAACCTCGCCGCGTCCGCTGACGGCATGGAAGCCGAGAAAATGATCGCGCGCCGCCCCCACCTGGACGCGCCGCGGCCCGGCCAGATTACACGCGATCGCGCCGCCAATGCTTCCGCCCCCTTGTTCCCCGCCATACAGCATACCCATATCGGGCGGCTCGAACGCCATCTGCTGGTTGTTCTGCCGGAGCGCCGCCTTGATGTCGGCGATTGGCGTCGCCGCCAGCGCCGTCATGTAAAGTTCGCTCGGCTCATAGGCCGTGATTGCGTTCAGTCCGGAAAGATCAAGGCCAAGCGCGGCCTGCATCGGCCGCCCGAAGTCCAGTTTGGATCCATGTCCGCGCACGTCAAAGGACTGCCCCTCCGCCGCCGCCCACTGCAGGGCGTCGAACAACTGGTCGGCGTTTTCCGGTTTCAGGGTATCTGTCATGGTGCCTTCTAGAACCGTGGAATATCGGGAAACGGCAACTTGCCTTCGTGTACGAACATGCGGCCCAGTTCGGCGCAACGGTGCAGCGTCGGGTAGACCTTGCCCGGATTGAGCAACTGGTCCGGATCGAACGCGCATTTCAGGCGTTGCTGCTGCTTCATGTCGTCCTCGGTGAACATTTCACCCATCAGATCGCGTTTTTCGATACCAACGCCGTGCTCGCCGGTCAGCACGCCGCCGACCTCGACGCAATATTTAAGGATATCTGCGCCGAAGCCTTCGGCGCGTTCCAGTTCGCCCGACTGGTTGGCGTCGAACAATATCAGCGGATGCAGGTTGCCGTCGCCGG
This sequence comes from Alphaproteobacteria bacterium, assembly GCA_014382345.1. Taxonomy (GTDB): domain Bacteria; phylum Pseudomonadota; class Alphaproteobacteria; order Rhodospirillales; family Casp-alpha2; genus Casp-alpha2. Next base: position 11,143 of record JACNJX010000036.1, on the reverse strand, counting down.
CGTGAAACACATTGGCGACGCGCAGATCGTATTTTTCAGAAAGCTCGGTGATCCGGTTCAGCACATCGGCCAGACGGCCGCGCGGGATGGTTCCGTCCATGCACAGGTAATCCGGCGAGATACGCCCGACCGCCGGGAAGGCGTTCTTGCGCCCGGACCAGAAGACCTGGCGTTCCTCTTCCGTCTGGCTGATCCGCACATAGGTCGCGCCGGCCTGGTGGGCGATGGCGTCGACCTGTTCTATCAGGTGATTGACTTCAGCCTCCGGCCCGTCCAGCTCGACGATCAGAAGCGCCTGCACGTCCAGCGGATAGCCGGCGTGAACAAAGTCTTCCGTCGCGTGAATGGCCAGCTTGTCCATCATCTCCATGCCGCCGGGGATGATGCCGGCGCCGATGACCGCGGCAACGCAATCGCCGCCGCTTTCATTGGAGGGGAAGCCGATCAGCATGGCCCGCGCCGTTTCCGGCTGGCGTAGAATACGCACCGTGACTTCTGTGATTACGCCGAGCAATCCTTCGGATCCGGTGGCCACGCCTAAAAGATCATACCCGCCGGGGTCCAGGTGCTTGCCGCCGAGGCGCACGACCTCGCCCGACATCAGCACCATTTCGATGCCGAGCACGTTGTTGGTGGTCAGCCCGTACTTCAGGCAGTGCACACCGCCCGCGTTTTCCGCGATGTTGCCGCCGATGGAACACGCGATCTGGCTCGACGGGTCCGGCGCGTAATAGAAGCCTTCGTGCAGCACGGCCTGGGTGATGGCCAGATTGGTGACGCCGGGCTGGACGACGACGGCGCGGTTGGCTAAATCGATATCGAGGATTTTCATGAACTTGCCGAGACCCAGCGTGACGGCGTCGGCCAGCGGCAACGCACCGCCGGACAGCCCGGTGCCCGCGCCGCGTGGCACGATCTTGACACTGTTGTCATGGCAATATTTCAGAATCGCCGAAACCTGTTCGGTGGTTTCCGGCAGCACAACGATCAGCGGCAGCGCCTTGTAGGCCATCAGGCCGTCGTGGTCATAGGCGCGCAGTTCATCGGCGTCGGTAATCACACCTTCACCGGTGACGATGGCCTGCATGGCCTTGATGATCTGTTGGCGGCGGGCGATGACGTCCGCATCCGGCTCCGGCATTTTCATGGCCGTTTTCCTCTCCAAACTCAGGCGGTTAAGTCTAGGGAATATGGGGAAGCGTGAAAAACAATTAAAGACAACAAAAAACCGCGGGCGATGCCGCGGTTTCGTAATCTTGTCCGTAATTCGGTGCGGACAGGAAGACGCGCTCCCGTCCGGAACCAGGCTCAGCCCTGGCGAGCCTTAAAGCGCGGGTTACGTTTGTTGATGACGTAAACGCGGCCCTTGCGGCGCACGACGACGCAGTTCTTGTCGCGGGTCTTGGCCGATTTCAGCGAATTTCTGACCTTCATGGCCGCAGGCTCCAATAGTTCTTCGATTGATATCCGTTAAGGGGTTTCGTGCCCCGGTCTTCAAGAGCGCGGAAATTAGGGGCTCAAGCCGCCAATGTCAATGCCGGTCGAGCCAAAAACATCACTAATTTCTGCGGCACACCACCTGCACCGGAATGGTGCGCCTTTCTTCCACGCATCGGGCGGAATTCTTCATCCGCTCCGGGCCGTCGTCGCCCAGCAGAACCTGAGCGCTGAGCACGGGCGGGCCTTCGGCGGCGAGTTTTGCGCGGGCGCGTTCGTAGGAGTCGATCATGGCCTCCGTCTGGTCGATGAATTCGAGAATTTCAAACCCCGATGCCTCGATGGTTTGCCGAAGCGCATCGGGTTTCATCAGGTGGCTGTGTTCCGGCACCAACGCCCACGGCACCGGGAACACCGGCGCACCGCCCGGCCCCTCGGCGTATTCGGCGGCGGCGAATAGGCCGCCCGGCCGCACCACGCGGAAGGCCTCGGCGTAAAAGGTATCCTTGTCGGCAATATTCATGGAGACGTTCTGGCTGTAGGCCCCGTCGAAGCTGGCGTCCTCGAAGGGAAGATCGAGCGCGCTGCCCTGCCGGAACGTCACGCGATCGCCAAGGCCAGTGCGTTCGGTGAGCATATCCGCCACGTCGCAGAATTCCTGCGTCAGGTCGATGCCGGTGACGCTGGCGCCATGGATCGATGCCGCCAGACGCGCCGGGCCGCCGATGCCGGACCCGATATCGAGAAGATGCGTCTCCCGATCTGGTGAGAGAACCTCCAGCAGTTCGCGGGTGGCGTCGACGCCGCGGCCGTGCAGGTGATCGAGGGGCGCAAGGTCGTCCGGCGTCAGATGCTTGGGATCAAGCCCCGCCGCCTCCAGCGCGGCAAGAATGGCGTCGGCCAGGCCGCCCTTGCCCCAGTGGGCGCTGATTTTCGCTTCCGTTGACATTTATGCCGCCTTCCTTCTTAACCTTAAGGGCGCCTATGGCCACCCCAGGCAATATTCTATGGCAAGTTCGCCCGGCCCCGCAAAACAAAGGACGCCCCCGCCCATGTCCGACAACTCCGCCGCGTCGCTCCGGCAAGGCAATGTCAGGGGCCTGATGTGGATGCTGGTGTGCGGCGTCTTCATGTCGGGCATGCATGCTTCCATCCGCCATGTCTCGGCCGAGGTGCACCCGTTCGAGATCGCTTTTTTCCGGCTGCTGTTCGGGCTGCTGCCGCTGGCGCCGTGGTTCATCAAGCTGGGCTGGTCGCCGCTCAAAACAAACCGCCTGGGCCTGTTGACGCTGAGGGGCGCGCTCAACGTACTTTGTATGCTGGCGTTTTTCTATTCGCTGTCGATCACGCCGCTGGCCGAAGTCACGGCGCTGGTTTTCACCGCGCCTATTTTCGCCACCATCCTGGCCATGCTGGTGTTCGGTGAACGCGCCGGGGTCTTGCGCTGGGGCGCCATCGTGGTCGGCTTTCTGGGCGCCATGGTGGTGGTCCGGCCCGGCTTCCAGGAGATCGGCCAGGGGCAGATTTTGGCCTTGTTCGCGGCCGTCGTCTGGGGCGTTTGCATGGTCCTCATCAAGTCGCTGGGGCGCACCGAAACCAGCCTGACCATCACCGTCTACATGTCGCTGGTGATGGCGCCGCTGTCGCTTATTCCGGCGCTGTGGGTGTGGCAGTGGCCAACGGTCGAACAGTTCGCCTGGCTGGCCATGATCGGCATCTTGGGCGGCATCGGCCAGATGGCCATGGCCGAAGCGCTGAAGGTCGGCGAAACCCACGTCGTTATGCCGATTGACTTCACGCGGCTGATCTGGATTTCGGTGATCGCCTACCTCGCCTTCGCCGAAGTGCCGGGCCTCTACACCTGGATCGGCGGCGCCATGATCTTCGCCGCCACCGCCTTCATCGCCTGGCGGGAACGGACGGCGGCGGTTTCCCCGGGCGTATGAAAAGCTGGCGAACGCAGCCTGGAAGGACGGGCAACGCCCCTCCGGCCTCGATTGCGCCCTAATGGCGAGCTTCTACTGTGACGAGCATCACACCCAACCGGCCGCGGGTGTGCTTCACTGCCGTGTACATCACGAAAAGTCTTTTTCCTTTTCAAACCGCTGGCCTGACCATGTTTCAGCCAAAACGGCGGACGGCGGGACGAAACCTGGGAACAATGACGAACCACGCACCCTATTCACGATCTTTATTCGCGATGATCATCGCGGCGGCCATGTTCTCTACCGGCACGCCGCGTCCGGCATTTGCCCAAGGAGACGCCCAGAAGAGCGCCCAGGGCACTAATGTGCAGTTGTCCTCGATCACCGTTCCCGCCTTTGACGCCGGAAAGAAAAGAAGCTGGCGGTTTGTCACCGCCTTCCTTGTCGTCCGCAACAGGAAACTTGGAGAGCGGCTGTGCAGATACGCGCCAAAGATTTTCGATATTCTTTACGGCCTTCTTTCCGTCCAGTTGCTTCCCGCTAACGGCAAGGTGCAGAACTTAGAAGCCCTGGAGACGAAACTGCGCGCCAGGATCAACAAAAACCTGAATGTCGACCTTGTGGATTCCGTGCACCTCGAGATCGGCGGTAAGAACCCGCCGCCCACCCTGACCCCGAACGGCTGCTGGGTGCTGCGGAAAAGAACCTAGGCGCAAAGAAGATACGACTGGGCCCGCGCCCTTTGGGCGCAAAACAAAAGATTCAATCCCGAAAAGAACAAAACCCCGGCCTTTAGGGCCAGGGCTTTGATGGTGGGCACGACTGGGATTGAACCAGTGACCCCCTCGATGTCAACGAGGTGCTCTCCCGCTGAGCTACGCGCCCGATTTGCGATCTTATGCAAGTATCGAGGAGGGCGTTTTACCCCTCGAAGGCGGTCTTGGCAAGTAAGGCGATAGGCGGTTACTCTGTCGGTTCCTGTTTTCGCCCCCTCCCGGCCATGAGGGGATCTCGAGGCGTTTGGGCGAAACAACATTAGAGACAAGGATAGCGCCGTGACCGCGCACGACGACAGCGCCCTTCGGCAATACGAGGAAGCCGCCTTCGAGGGCGAAGATGTCCTGGATAGCGGGCCCCAAACGGCCCCCCGGCCCAGCCGGGCGTGGCGGATTCTGGCCCCCGATCGCCAGACCGCGCCGGTGGTGTTTGCCTCGCCGCATTCGGGCCGCGACTATCCATGCGAATTCGTTGCCGCCTCCAGGCTGGGGGAACTGGACCTCAGGCGCTCGGAAGACGCCTTCATGGACGAGGTTTTCGCCGCCGCGCCGGAGTGGGGCGCGCCGCTGTTGTGTGCGGAATTTCCCCGCGCCTACGTGGATGCCAACCGCGAAGCCTTCGAACTGGACCCGGACATGTTCCAGGGCGCGCTGCCCGATTACGTCAACACGGCATCACCACGCATAACCGCGGGGCTCGGCACCATCGCCCGGGTCGTCACCGATGGCGAAGACATCTATCACGCGCCGCTCTGCTTCGAAGACGCGCTGCGGCGCATCGAAACCTGCCACTACCCCTACCACGAGGCGCTAAAGGGCCTGATCGACACCACCCGGGAAACCTTCGGCGGCTGCCTAGTGGTCGATTGCCATTCCATGCCGTCCAGCGCGGCGCCCCGCCTGAAGAGGGGCGGCAAACCGGTTGACGTGGTGCTGGGGGATTGCTTCGGCACCGCCTGCGCGGCCCAGGTGACGGACACCGTGCAAACGGTTCTTCAATCCGTCGGCCTTAGCGTGACGCGCAATAAGCCCTATGCCGGCGGTTTCACGACCCGCCATTACGGACGCCCCGTGGACGGGGTGCATGTGCTGCAGATCGAAATCAACCGGGGCCTCTACATGGACGAAAAACGCATCCGCCGGGGCGCCGGCATGGCGGAGCTGATCCGCTGCGTCACGTTGCTCGTCGGCCGGCTCGCCGAGATCGACCCGGCGGCGCTGAAACCCGCTTAATCCCTACGCATGACCGTGCCGCCGATGACCTCTCAAGCCGAAGACCCGGAAATCCTGATCCGCGACGCCACCGATGCCGACATGGCGGCGATCCAGGAAATCTACGCCCATCATGTACTGGAAGGCCTCGCCAGTTTCGAGGAAACGCCGCCCAATGAGGCGGAAATGAAACGCCGGCGGGACACGATGACAACCGCAGGCTACCCCTATCGGGTCGCCGAAGTGGGCGGTGAAATCATGGGATATGCTTATGCCGGCCCCTTCCGGCCCCGGCCCGCTTATCGCCATACGGTGGAGAATTCCGTTTACGTGACACTGGCAAAACACCGCCGAGGCATCGGGCGGAAGCTGCTGGAAGACCTGATCGAGAGCTGCACGGCGCTGGGTTACCGCCAGATGGTGGCCATTATCGGCGATTCCGCCAACCATGCGTCCATTGGCCTGCATACCAGCCTGGGCTTCGAGACCATCGGCGTGCAGGCGTCGGTCGGCTTCAAATTCGGGCGCTGGGTCGATTCCGTCACCATGCAACGCCCCTTGGGCGAAGGCGACACGACGCTGCCCGAAGTGTGAAAAAAGAAGGGCCGCGTTAAAAAACGCGGCCCGAGTATTGGGAGGAAACATCCAAGAATCGCAACGTCGGAAAATCTCGTCTTCCGTATGTTGCAGGGAAATTCATAAACCATTCACTCTATGCGGTCAATAACAATTTCACTTTTTTGAATATGTTAATTTTCGGCCTTTAATTACAACCGAAAACTCCTCATAACTATTTGAAATTAAGGTATTTTTTTAAAAAACACCGATTTTCCTCAAATCCGACTCCGATGGCACGGTCTTTGCGTTATTCACAACGGGTTTTGATGACGACCATTCGTTGTGGAGACGGACTTGTGAAAGAACGACTGATTATTTTCTGTTTGTGCGCTGCGGCAACGGTTTTTGCCGGCCCCGCAACAGCGCCCGCAAAAATGACGCAAGCCATTGAAAATGAATGGGATATTTGCACGCGGGAGAGCACCTCGACGGAGCAGCGCTTAAACATCCCCCGGCATCTTCTGAACGCCATTTCACGGGCCGAATCGGGGCGCTGGAACAAAGCGCGGCGGGCAAATGTTGCCTGGCCATGGACCGTTACATCGGGCGGCAAAGGGCGGTTTTTCGACACCAAGGCCGAAGCCCTGGCCGAGGTCGAGTTCCTGATGACCGAAGGAGTGCGCAACATCGACGTCGGCTGCATGCAGGTCAATTTGTATTACCACGCTAGCGCTTTCGAAAGCCTGGCCGAAGCGCTCGACCCCGCCACCAACGTCACGTATGGCGCGAGCTACCTGAAAACCCTGCACTCCGTGACCGGCGACTGGGCACGGGCGGCCGGGTTTTATCATTCCAAGACACCGGAACGGAACGCGCCTTACCGGGAAAAGGTCCTGGCGTTCTGGCGCGAACAGGGCGGCGAGCCCCCTGCATCGGACGCGAGCACCATCCAGCAAGTCGCCCCCATCGACCACGCCCGCATGGCGCAACTCAATGACCGGTTCCGGGCCCGAATCCAGGCACGGGACGAAGCCCGCAAGGCCGAAAGCCTGGAACCGTCCCGTCCGGAAATCAATTCCCTGAGGGAGAGCGCACTCCACCAATTGCAGGACTGGCGCAAGGCCCGCACCCGGGGCCTTGGCATGCAACACCTGATGGCCATGCGGCGCGCCGAACAGGATCTGAAACGCAAGCGTGAAATGGATCAACTCAGCCGTCCAGGCCAGGGAGACACCTTCGCCCAAAAGCGCGCCCAACAACTCAAGCGCTGGCGTCGGCTTAGGGCCGTTCCCGGCGACACGGGCAACGCCTGGAAATCGGCACAGGCGAGCACGAATTCGAATACCGGGGCGAAATCCGGCATGAGTGCAACCGGCATGGCCGCGGCCGCGGCCGGTGCCGAGGTCCGTTAAGGCTCGCCCCTTCGCCTTCCCTCACGGCGTTTCAAATTCCGCATCCCCCGTCATCGCCAGCCGCCCCTGATGGTCAAGCGCCCACAGCTCCGCCCTATGGCCGCCTCCGTTCTCAACGGGACAGCCGTTGACGCTAAATGGTCCTAAGTCGAAGACCGGCCCGCGTGCCCGGTAATCGAAGCGCCGCAGCCTCTGGTCCGGGGCTTCGCGGCGGCACAGGTCCATCAGCAGCGTCGCGATCAGCGGCCCGTGCACGATCAGGCCGGGATAGCCTTCGTCTTTGGTCACGTATTCCCGGTCATAGTGAATACGGTGGCCGTTGAAGATCAGTGCCGAATAGCGGAACAACAACACCGGGTCGGGATCGATGGTCCGTTGCCAGACCGCCTCCCTCGAGGATTCCGGTTGTGCTTCCGTTTTCGGGGACGGAGGAGGCTGCGTACTTTTGGACGGCGCGCCCCGGTAAACGATATCGTGTTCTTCCTCGATGGCGAGGCCGTCGGGACCGGACACCCGGTGACGCACGACGACGAACACAAGCGGGCCGCTTTTGCCCTCTTTCAGGCTGACGTCGAGAACCTCGGAATGGCGCGAAATGGCGTCCCCGACGCGGAGCGTTCCCGGGAACCGAATGCGCCCGCCCGCCCACATGCGCCGCTCAAGTGGCACCGGCGGCAGGAAGCCGCCCTTCCTGGCGTGGCCGTTTTCGTCCAGCTCCGATTGCCGGGTGGGAGCCAAAAAATAAAGCCAGTGCGCCGACGGCGGCAACGGGTCGCCGGGTTCGGGGTCGGGATCGTCCCTATCCAGGGTCGCCTGCAGGCACGCCAGGGGCGCCGCCGTCACCACATCGCGAATTTCTTCCGTGCGCCCGATCCATTGGCGCAGATGATTTATGTCAAGGGTCATGGAGAACGAACCACCTAGTATTGGTTATCGAAAAGGCTACATACAAAACCACAACACGCCCACAAACGAAACCGGCCATGAACGAACCTTCCCAGATTCCAAGCCCTAGTCCCGTAATGACATTTTTCTCCTACGGCTTCCGGCCGTTTTTCCTGTTCGCGGGTCTCTACGCCGTGATCGGCATGGCCGTCTGGATGGGATGGATGGCCTTTCAGGACGGAGCCAGTGCTTCCACGCTTTCCGCTACCGATTTCCCGCCCTTCCTGTGGCACGCCCACGAAATGCTGTTCGGCTATACGATCGCCGCGCTGGCCGGGTTTCTGCTGACGGCATCGCCCAGTTGGACCGGAAAGCCGCCTTTGGCGGGCGCGGCCCTGGCGATCATGGCGGGGGCCTGGCTTCTGGGCCGGGTGGCGGTGTGGTTTTCCGCAGGACTGCCGGCGGGATGGGTCGCCGTGGCGGACCTAGCGTTCCTGCCGATCCTGTTCATTTTCGTTTTCCGCACCCTTCAGGGCGGCAGCCCGCGCCATTACGTGTTTTTGGCCGTGCTGGCGGTGTTGTTTGCCGCCAACGGACTGGTGCATCTGGAACGCCTGGGCCTCACCGAAGACACCGCCCGCCTGGGCCATAGCCTGGCACTGGATGTCTTGATCGTCCTGATTACCGTGATCGGCGGGCGCGTGGTCCCGGCCTTCACCCGCAACGCCATCCGCAAGACGGCTTCCGGGGACGATGCCGACCCCCTGCCCTCCCGGCCATGGCTGGACCGGCTTTCCATCCTGTCCGTGGTCGGCGTGGCGATCGCAGGAATGGTCGACCCCGGCAGTGAGGCTGTTGGCTGGTTGGCATTGGCCGCTGCCGCATTCAACGCCATCCGGCTGTCGGGATGGAAAGGCTGGTGCGTCAGGGACCAGCCCATCGCCTGGGTCCTTCATCTGGGATATGCCTGGCTGGTGGCTGGACTAGCGGTTCGGGGACTGGCGCTGGCAGGCGACATGATAGATGAAACACTGGCGCTGCATATCTTGACCATCGGCGCCGTCGGCACCATGACGCTGGCCATCATGACCCGCGCCGCCCTGGGCCATACGGGACGCGAACTTAAGGCGCCACCTGCCATCACGCTGACCTATCTGCTAATTTCGGTGGCGGTGGCACTCCGCGTCGGCGGACCGCTACTGTTTTCCGAGGCCCCGCACATCGCCGTGATGCTGGCCGGCGCCGCCTGGTGCCTGGCCTTCGGGATATACAGCGTGGTTTACTGGCCTATCCTGACAGGCCCCCGCGCGGATGGGCCTGATTAAACAAATCCTCGAAGGAGAGGGCCTATGTCTTACGGCCTTTTGGCCGACATTATCGGTGTCTTCCACGCCCTGTTCGTTGTGTTCGTGGTCGGCGGACAGGGGCTGATACTGGCCGGCTGGGCCGCCGGCTGGACGTGGACCAGGGGGCGAACATTCCGCCACCTTCATCTGATCGCCATCGGCTTCGTCGTGCTTCAGCAATGGCTGGGCCGGCTCTGCCCCCTGACCGTCTGGGAAACCGGCTTGCGCCATAGGGCCGGAGCGGATGGCTATGAAGGGGGTTTTATCGAATACTGGCTGCAGGCGTTGTTGTATTATTCCGCGCCGTCCTGGGTTTTTACCCTGGTTTACACGCTGTTCGGCGCGGTCGTCGTGGCCAGTTTCCTATTATACCCGCCCGACAAGAAACCGTCCGCCGATACGGAGCGGAACGGTTAGAAAGAGCGCGGCAAGCCGAGAACGTGCTCGGCGATATAGCTGAGGATCAAATTGGTGGAGATCGGGGCCACCTGGAACAGCCGGGTTTCCCGGAACTTGCGCTCGACGTCGTATTCCTCGGCGAACCCAAAACCGCCGTGGGTTTGCAGGCACATATCCGCCGCCGCCCAAGAGGCATCCGCCGACAGCAGCTTGGCCATGTTGGCCTCCGCGCCGCAGGGCTCGCCCGCATCAAACAGGGCGATCGCCTTTTGCACCATCAGGTCGGCGGCCTCGGTCGCGGCATGGGCGCGGGCGATGGGAAACTGGATCCCCTGGTTCTGCCCGATCGGCCGGTCAAACACCTTTCGTTCACTGGCGTAGGCGCAGGCCTTTTCGATGAACCAGCGGGCATCACCGACGGCTTCTGCGGAAATCAACAGCCGCTCGGCATTCAGGCCGTCCAGCAGATACCGGAACCCTTTCCCTTCTTCGCCAACCAAATTACTTGCAGGCACACGCAATTCATCGAAGAAGACTTCCGTCGTCGAATGGTTAAACATAGCCGGCAATGGCTTTATAGACAGGCTTTTTTTATCCAGCGCCTGTTGCATATCGACGATGAAAATAGACATGCCGTCATGTGGCTTTTTACCTTCATCTCTGGGGCTTGTCCGTGCTAATACAAGCATTAAGTCGGAATGCTCGGCGCGGGAGGTCCACACCTTCTGCCCGTTGATGACGTAGTCATCGCCGTCACGAACCGCCGTGGTGCGGATGCGGCTGGTGTCGGTGCCGCTGGTGGGCTCGGTCACCCCGAAAGCCTGCAGGCGCAATTCCCCGGCGGCAATCTTCGGCAGGATGGTTTGCTTCTGTTCGGCCGAGCCATGCCGGAGAACGGTGCCCATGATGTACATCTGGGCATGACAGGCGCCGCCGTTGCAGCCCGTTTGGTGAATTTCACCCAGAATGGCCGCAGCCTCGGAAATGCCCAGTCCACTGCCGCCGTATTCCTCGGGGATCAGGACAGCCAGGAATCCGGCATCGGTCAAGGCCTTGACGAAATCCGTCGGGTAGGCCCGCTCCCGGTCGCACGCACGCCAGTATTCGCCGGGAAAGTCCTTGCACAGCGCGCGTACGGCGTCCCGGATTTCCGGATGGGTCTCACTCATTGTTTTACGGGCCTCTCATTGAAC
>JACNJX010000114.1 GCA_014382345.1 Alphaproteobacteria bacterium | reverse complement strand
TGGGATTGTCGCTGGCAAAGTCCCTGGTTGAACTGCACGGCGGGAGCCTGGAAATAACAAGCGAAGTGGGTGAGGGAACGACGGTTGTCGTGGAACTGCCGAACGGCGACGCCTGATTTGAAACGACATGAGGCCCTTGGCTTTCCTTGTATCCTCTTTTTAGCCCCGCAATCCTCTGTCTACGTTTCCAGAATGGCCTTCCACGCCGTCCGGGCAATTTGCCGGGCATCTTGTGACGGCTCTTTAGGCTTGATTGCGGTCAAAGCGTGAATTCAGGAGCTACGCCTGGCAACAGTGTTCAACGGAGTTTTTCAACAGCCTCAGCCAAAAGCGGACATTGGGAGTTTCTGTCCCCATGGAATTTCTCTAAACCTGAATGTAAATAAATTGCTATTTTTCGGGTGCGTTTTTGGGAACCGTAAAAGCGAAGGTCGAACCTTCGCCAGGTTTCGACGTTACGGAAATTTTGCCGCCGTTACGTTCAACCAGTTCTTTGCACAATAACAGGCCGAGGCCAGTGCCTTTTTCTCCACGGGTGCCATCGGTTGAATTGCTGCCGGTTCGGGAGAATATTTTGGCAGCTTTTTCCGGGTTCATGCCTACGCCGGAATCTGTGACGCACACCTCGATAAGATCGCCCAAATCTTGGGTGGTGATCGCAATGGATCCACCATTTTCCGTAAATTTTATCGCGTTGTTGACCAGATTACGGATAACGGCGTCGATCATATTGTCATCGATATAGGCAATCTCGTCGGTCAGGGAGCTTACAAGTTTTATGTCTTTATCTTTGGCAACAGGGGTAAGAAGTTCGACCGTGTTATCGACAATTTTGCCAAGCTTCGTACTCTTCGGCATGCTCTCGACCCGTTCCAATTGCAGGCGCGCCCACTCAAGTAGGTTTTCCAGCAGTTTGAAGACGGCCGTGCCAGCCTCATTGGCGTTTTTAGCGTATTCCTTCACTTGATCGGGCGTAAGGGTTTCAGCGGCATTTGCGAGCATGCTTGTGTAACCCAAAATTACGTTAAAAGGGCTGCGCAGGTCGTGAGCGATAATCGAGAAAAACTTGTTTTTTTCCTCGTTCAGGGTCTCAAGCGCTTCCCTGGTGATAGATAGATTTTCCGCCAATTCGACTAAATGATTGGATTGTTCTTCGGCTCGCTCGCGTGCATCGCGCAGTTCCAAAAGCTGAAGAACCATTTCATTTTTTTCTTCGCGGTATAGTTTTCCGATCTGCTTAATATCCGCGATGTTGTGCACTGCATAATGCAAAGCAACTTCCAATGATGCATCGCGTAAGATGATGCCTTTACCGCCAAGCGCAATGAGATCTGATTCGACTCCGGCATGTTCCGGGTCGACAAGGGCTATGACCGGAATTTTCAGACCCGCTTCCTTGAGATTTTGCAAGATGATATCTGTGTTGCCACTGCCATCTTCGTCATACACCAGGCACAAATCGGGATTTTCAGTGACGATCTTTTCCAGGGTTTCGTCGATTCCATTTGAGGCGATTATCACGCAGGGGTTCGCTTCCCCTGAGATCAAGGTGCGCAAGACGGAATCAACACTTCCATCGTCATTGGCAATGAGTATTTTAAGATTGTCCATTTGAATTCGATAAACCGGTCTTCGCGCTGTAGCGACCTTCGTGCTTTGCGCATTGTTCGATTTGGTTGCCTGTTCAAGCATCCCCGAGGCCGCATTCAGGACCGAGGTGCATTGTATGCAGGCAGAAGACTATCGCAAGGAACTCGTTCCCTAGCCGCGCGAGGAGGCGGGGGCGAGGCATGACGGAGTGCCTAGCGCCAGCCCGGTTCTGGTCAAACTGTGAGGGGATGCCCCAGGATGCCCCCGAATATCTACAAAAGCGGATATTTCTTTTAGGATTTTCCATAAGGCCGGAGGCGAGATGAAAACCCTCTTGTTGCCATGAAACCCTTGACATTCCGGCGTCCTCGGGGCCTTTACGGGGCCGAATACTTTGCAAAAAATCTTTTAAAAAAGAAGCCCAAAAACGATGCACCCATACCGCACCCACAAATGCGACGAACTGCGCCTTTCCGACGAAGGTAGCCAGGCCCGGCTGTCCGGCTGGGTTCATTCCAAGCGCGACCACGGCAATCTGATGTTCATCGACCTGCGCGACGAAACCGGCCTTACCCAGTGCGTGATCGACGTTTCCAGCGCGCTGTTCAAAACCGTCGAGGACGTGCGGGTGGAAAGCGTGCTGACCGTCACCGGCCGCGTCGTCAAACGCTCGGACGAGACCATTAACCCCGGGCTGCCGACCGGCGAAGTCGAACTGACCATGGACGAGGTCGTCGTCGAAAGCGCCGCCGACGTGCTGCCCATGCAAGTCGCAGGGCAGGAGGATTACGGCGAGGACATGCGCCTGCGCCACCGGTTCCTGGACTTGCGCCGCGACCAGATGCAGAAAAACATCCGCCTCCGCAACGGCGTTATTTCGTCAATTCGCCGGCGTATGATCGAGGCTGGGTTCATGGAGTTCCAGACCCCGATCCTGACCGCATCATCGCCCGAAGGCGCGCGCGACTATCTGGTGCCGAGCCGCATGCATCCGGGCCAGTTTTATGCCCTGCCGCAGGCGCCGCAACAGTTCAAGCAGCTGCTCATGGTTTCCGGCTTCGATAAGTATTTCCAGATCGCGCCTTGCTTCCGCGACGAAGACGCCCGTGCCGACCGCTCGCCGGGTGAATTCTATCAGCTCGATTTCGAAATGGCCTTCGCCACCCAGGACGACGTGTTCAATGCCATCGAACCGGTGCTGGCGGGCGTGTTCGAGGAATTTTCAAATGGGAAAACGGTTACTGAAGTACCGTTTCCGCGCATTCCTTATGCCGAGTCCATGCGGAAATACGGCTGCGACAAGCCGGACCTGCGCAACCCGATCGAAATGGTCGATGCCACCGGGACCTTCCGCGATTCCGGCTTCAAAATCTTCGCCAAGATGATCGACGACGACGACAACGTGCGGGTTTACGCCATTCCGGGCCCCGGCGGCGGCAGCCGTGCCTTTTGCGACCGCATGAACAGTTGGGCCCAGGGCGAAGGCCAGCCGGGGCTGGGCTATATCTTCTTCCGCGACGGCGAAGGCGCCGGGCCGCTGGCTAAAAATATCGGCGAAGAGCGCACCCATGCGCTGCGCGATGAATTGGGCTTAAGCGACGGCGACGCCGTGTTCTTTGTCTGCGGCAAGCCGAAAGCTTTTGCTTCGTTCGCCGCCAGCGCCCGCACCAAGATCGGGACCGACCTGGAACTGGTCAGTGACGGCGAGTTCAAGTTTTGCTGGATCGTCGATTATCCGTTGTTCGAAATGAACGAGGACACCGGCGAGATCGAATTCAGTCATAATCCGTTCTCGATGCCGCAAGGCGGGCTGGAGGCACTGGATAACGAAGATCCCCTCGAAATTTTGGCGTGGCAGTACGATATCGTCTGCAACGGCATTGAACTGTCGTCGGGCGCGATCCGGAACCACCGCCCTGACATCATGATCAAGGCTTTCGGGATCGCCGGGTACGGCGCGGACGTGGTTGAGGAAAAGTTCGGCGGTCTCTTGAATGCCTTCCGTTACGGCGCGCCCCCGCACGGTGGCTCGGCGCCGGGCATCGACAGGATTGTTATGATGCTGGCCGATGAGCCGAATATCCGCGAAGTCATCGCTTTCCCGATGAACCAGCAGGCCCAGGATCTGTTAATGGGCGCGCCGGCCACCGTCGATCTGGACCGACTCAATGAACTGCACCTCAAGCTCAACCTGCCGAAGGTAAGACAAGAGGCGAGGAGCGAAGCGACCGGGACAGATAAAGAGTAGGCGAGGAGCGAAGCGACCGGGACAGATAAAGAGTAGGCGACCTGGATGGGCCATATAGAGGGTTATGGGGACGGCGTGGCGAATCCAGGGCCTTCTATAATTTGTAAGATTTGTAAAGAGTTGCTATGTTAAATGCCGAGGGGGAGGCTCTTTTCACTGACTCCCTAGTTCCGGGCGGGAAGCAAGTCGCCCTTATATTACAGGCGATCTGGTAAACAGCCAGGTTATCGGCCTTTAAACGGCCATAAAAACAAATAACTATGTAAAAACAATAATAAAACCTGGAGTGGAGTGATGAAGAGATTTGCGGTTCTAGGAGCCGGTATGCTGCTGTTGGGTGGTTGTGCGCTGCCCGTTCCTCTGCAGGTTGCCTCCTGGGCGTTGGATGGTATCTCTTACCTCATGACCGAAAAATCGGTCACCGATCACGGCCTTTCGGTTCTGGCGCAAAAAGATTGCGCGATGTTGCGGGGTATCCTGGACCCCGATGAATTCTGCCGCGATTTTGACGATTCCGCGACGGCGCTCGCCGATGGCATGTCCTACGACAGCCTGTTCAAGGGCGAAGACGAAACCATCGGCACCGAAGTGGACGCTATTGCTGAATTTGAAACCGCCTCCGGCGGTGATACCGATGTGACCTTTGCCTCTCTCAACACCGGTGCAGATACGAATAACGCCTTTGGTGAAAGCGCCATCGAGGTCTCCATTGATGAAAATGTTGAGACCGCCGCTGCTCAAGTCTCAGCCGATGTCATTCTCTATAACCGCATTTCCCTGTTGCCCGCCAAAATCGTCGTTACTGTCGCCGGGGAAGCGAACGAAGAAATCCTTCTCCGCCAGCAGGCCGCCCTTGGCGATGTCGAAG
>JACNJX010000029.1:22901-24760 GCA_014382345.1 Alphaproteobacteria bacterium | reverse complement strand
CAATCTGGGCGGGACCGGCGTAACTCAGGGAGACCCGGACGCTCCGATTGCCGCCGCTCTTGCCATTCCCCCCCAGATGATCAAACGCAAGGGTATCGGCATTGGCAAGGGTATCGCAGAAGCCAACATGGAAGCCCTGATCGCTTTCATTCGGGCGCTGTTGGTAAAGCGCGCCGCGTTTGTCGCCCAACAGGCTATCCGCAATGTTCAAGCGCCGCCCCGTGTCGCGGCCGTTCGGGGCGCCCTTGGCCAGGGAGGTAATGGCAACGGAGGTGGTGGTGGCGCTGGAGGAGCGGGTGCCGGTGGAGCTGGAGCTGGGGCTGGCGCCGGTGGCGCCGGAGGAGCGGGTGCCGGTGGCGCCGGAGCCGGAGCAGGATTGGGGCTGGGCGTTGCTCCCAGGCCGCCCGTTACAAGCGTGGCCAATCTTTATTCGGGTACGGCTTTCCCGAATATGGTTGCGCCTCCCAAATAACCAATTGTCATTTCACCCCATAACGCAAACGGAAAAACGCCATGAGCAAATTATACAAATTCTTCCGGTTGAGCGCCGCCACTGTCTTGATTTTGACGCTTGCCTCCTGTGGAGGGGGGGCCGGACCCGAACTTCCGAAAGCGATTGCGAGCAAGGCTGACGAAATCCCGGCCGACGCCAGAGCCGTTGCCGCAATCATCGAGGAACGCCTGCGGGGACAGACCGCAAGCGAGGTTAAGGGCGTACAGATTCCCGACAGCCTTGGTCATTCCCTTACCGATACGGAGTTCACCTATGATGGCTTCGGTCTCCTGTCCCACAAGCTTATGCGGTACAACAAGAGGGACGGAAAGACCGACGGCAGGGCCGTCGCCGGGAGGCTTCTGTTCGGGGACGGGATCGGGCGCCGGACCGAAGTTCTCTATTATGCGGAATACGTTTTCGATGACGGGAATATCCGCATCACGGATGTGAAGGCGGCAACGCTGTACGAGTCTTTTCCCAAGGCCATGGTGTTTGTCGTGCCGACGCAGAAGATCAAATCGGCTGGAGGTTTGCCGAAAACCCATACCGGGATACTGAACTTCGTATCTTCGAATGCGGTCAACTGGCAAACGGCGGACCAGGTTCAGAATAAAGTCGAGGATTACATCATCTTCGCCTTCCTGATGGACCGTGTTTCCGCGTCGGCAGAGATGGAACTTAAAATTTCCGACGACGAATTCACCGAGCTGGGATACAAGGACTCCTCGAAATACGTCGATATCAAGGGTTGGCGAATTGGTTTTCTGCCGGGCAAGTTCAACCTTGCAACGTCGAGCCTGTTTGCAAAGGTCGCCTATTCGCCCGGAAAGGAAGCGGGCTTCGGCAGCCGTTTTTCCAGGATGGTCGGAATGTTCCCTCTAGACCTGAAGCGGGCGAAAAAGGAATCTTCCAGGCCCCGGACGTAATCGGGCCGTAACCGGGATGCTGGTGAAGGGTTATTTGAGGCCGAAAATACGCTTCGCGTTTTCGTAGGCAATCATTCGAGCCGTTGCGGGACGCAGGAAAGGCAGAAGATTCCGCCGGAAGGACAACGTGGCACAGTCATACTGCTGCCCCGAATGCCCATCATTGGCGTACATAAAGCGGTCGGGATAATCCTCCAAAAGTCGAAGCCATGGGATCATCGGGCCATGCTGGTCGAAAATATTGCGTTCGGCTAGTTCCGGACGCGTCACCGGCGGGAACCGCCACGATATTTCGCAAAACAAGTTGGAGTGCCGTTTCAGCAAGCCACGCACCTCATCGGCCGGCGTGGGCGGTGCGCGCGTGGTGCACAAAAACGGCCCCCCCCCGGGCCTTGGGCTTCCCAACCCGCCACTTTTCGTTTTTTTCTTTCTTCTTT
>JACNJX010000029.1:0-22891 GCA_014382345.1 Alphaproteobacteria bacterium | reverse complement strand
GGGGATTAGCCTCAAAGAGTGAGGACGGGGGGATCTGCGGGGCCTGCGGGGTAGAAAATTTGGGGTGGGGTTTTGTCGGAGCGCGCCCGGGGGGGAAGCCGCCGGGATTTTTCGAAAAACAAGTTGGAGTGCCGTTTCAGCAAGCCACGCCCCTGAGCGGCGGTCGTGGTCGATCCGCACTGGTTCCAAAGAACGCGCCCCCGCCGGTCACTGGACATGACAGACTCGAATTCGGCGATTGATTTCGCATTCTGTTGTATGTGGACGCGCATGACCGACCCGTAGCCGGCGACCAAGGCAAAAATCGCCTTTACGGCAGTTGCGTTTCCAGGAATCCTGCGCCGAAATTCTGGCCGGTCATCGGTATTGAGATTGTTGATGAAAACGGTTCCCACGCCTTTGACCCGGCCGGTCTCAAGGTCTTTTTCCAGTTCTTTCAGGAATGCCTTAACGACAGGATTTTCGGCATCCGCAATGGCCCTGTTTCCACCCAGCTTGAACGCGTGGTTCAGTTCCGATTGACCGGCAAAAGGAATAAAACGTTCGCCCAGTTCCCGTGAAAAGGTTTCCCAGACGTCGCGGCGGCCTTCCATATTATTTGGCCACGTCACAACGCCGCCGCCGGCCCATTGCACGCCATTGCGGTCCATTTCTGTCAGCGCCTGTGAAGGTGAGATCGTGAGGTCAGGGTGCAGATGCAGATCAGCTAGGGAAATTGTTGAAGCAATCCTGGCACTGTCCGGGTTAACTTTCGCCCGCATGATGCGTTTTTTATCCAGGGGTTTCAGGCAGTTGTAGCCCTTCCAAGAGGGTCCGGTTTTCCGCCACAAATGGACTCGTGTCGGCGCCGAAAACGTTTTGGCGACGCCTTCAGGCAGCCGGTGAGCCCCCCCCATACCCATAATCGAGGCTTGTTCCAAAGTTTCCCGTGGCCCGGCATCTGCGACAGAAACCCTTGAACCGCTAAACGCCGAAACTACTAACACGGACAACAAAAGTGTGGATGTTAATTTGTTCACCGCCGCCCTCGATTTCAAATTTTCCCCAAGAACGAAGGAAGGATGGTATCACTATTCGAACTCAAAAAGAAAAAATTGAGGCCGCCAACATATTCATAGGCCAAAAATTCTGAAACTTAGATCTTTTCGAAACGTTGACTTGAGGAAACTCACCCATTCGAGGAAAACGCTACAATCTCTTTCACTCTACCAACCTTAGTACCACATGAATGAATGTAGGGGCATGAATTTGATGTTGTTCTTAATATCTTTAAATGTCCGCTTTTGGCTATAAGCGGACTCTTTACGACACCCTGAATTAGGTCCGCTTTGCCCCCGAAAGCGGAGATTGGCTGCATACAAGAACCGGCCCGAACAGGCTTTCCCGTCGTAATCGATTCCAACGTAAAATCGGCATCGTCCGCCTGGGCGGGTCAAAGCAGGTTTCGTGACGGAGGACTTGGTCAGCGGCGGGTCGCTACGACTTTTTGGTAGAGACCGCCAAAAAACGTTTCTTTCGACCAGGTGAAGGCATCGCCGTCATCGGCGAGGGCTTCGATTTCCGTTTCCATCAAATCGATGGCGAAGGGTTCGAGCTTGCGCCAAATCAGGTTCATGACGCCCTTCAACGGGTGAAGACGGGCCGGCTTATGGTAATCCACGAAGATCACCTTGCCGCCGGGCGCGACGCTGTCCAGTAAGCCCCTGACCACGTCGATCTTTTTGTCGCGGGGCATTTCATGCAGGAGGAAATAGCAACAGACCGCATCGTAGGGGCCGCCGCCCGGTTCGGCGGCGTCGGCCAGGCGAATCCTGGCCCAGGGCAGACCCCTGAGGCGCGCACGGCAATTGTCCACCTGCAAGGGGACGATATCAATTACGTCTAGGCTGCCGTCCGGCCCCACGTGGCGGCCCAGGCTGGGTGAAAAATCGCCATAGACATAGGCCGCCTGAAGGACGCTTCCGCCAGGTTTTATCTCCTGGAAGGCCGCCCGCATAAGACGCCCGCTATTGCCCCAAAGAATGGCCCAGACGATTAGCCCCCGGTCCAGCCAGGAGACGGTGGCGGGGTCGATATAGGCCCAGTGGTAGGTATCTTTTATGTAATCAGGGATGGCCGGCGCCGTGAACAAAGGCGCGGGTAAATCGGATTCGGTTTTTATTATTATTTGATCCATCGTCGGCTCTGATCGTCAGGGGGCATGTTTCTCAGGGAAAGCTTATTATCAACCGTTACAAAAGAAGCAGAAAAACTGCCGCCAGAACCGTTCCCAGTCCAGCCACACCATAACAGATAAACATTGTGATGCCATCATTGCTGATACCCAGGTCGTGAACCGTTGTCCGCGTCCTGTGCGCCGCGTGCCATAAGGAAACCGTGATAAAGCCAAACAGAATTAGTCGACCCAGCGGATGTGCGACAATGCCATAAACCCGGTCGAAGGAAAGATCGTTCGGAGACAGCAGACCGAACGGCACGGCGAGGCCGAGAACCACCATCAGCGCCGGAACAAAAAACGCGGTGACCGTGCCGCCGGCTGCGAACAGGCCCCACACGATGGGTTTGTTGGAGCGCGCCATCACGAAAGCCCCCCGGCCAGGAACAAGACCACCGCCGAGACCACGATCCAACCGCCGTAATGGCCACCGACGATGATCCATCCCGGCACCTTCCTGTCGCCGATCCAAAGCGGCATCGCCTTCGGCGTCAGGTTGAACCAGGTCACCGAATGAACCACCGCCATCAGCACGATAACGGCGCCCATAACCTGGCCCGCCGGGCTCCAAAGCGCTGCGAGAAAGGCGTCGAAGGCGTCGCGTCCCTGCGACAGCCGGTAAACGCCGACCAGAAGGACAAGCGCGTGCAATCCGATAAACAGGCAGGTCGCCTCGCGAATCATATAACGGACGTACCGCCCTTGCCGCAACCACCAGGACGCCGGTATGGGCCTGATATATGGCGGGTTGGTCATGCGCCGTCTCCCGCCGCTTGTTTAGCGTTCCCGCTTTTGTCCCTTTTCCCGGGCATCAGCAGATCCTTGAAATAATCCACCGTGCTGGCGATCTTGGTTTGCTGGATCGCGGCGGCGGGATCGACGTTTTTCGGGCAGACCTCGGAACAGGCGCCGACGAAGGTGCATTCCCATATGCCGGTATTGCTGGCGACGACGTCCTCGCGGGCACGCCTGCCCTGATCGCGGCTGTCGACGTTGTAGCGATGCGCCAGCGCCAGCGCCGCCGGTCCGACGAAGCCTTCGTTCAATCCATATTGAGGACAGACCGAATAACAGGCCATGCAATTTATGCACATGGCGAAGGGTTTGTATTTTTTCAGTTGCGCAGAAGACTGACGGTAGGTGCCGTCCTCCTCGGCCACGGGCTGGTCAGGGATCAGGTAGGGTTTGACGCTTTTCAGCTTGTCCATGAAATCATCGAGTTCAACCATCAGATCCCGCTCGATCGGGAAGTTATGAAGCGGTTCGACCCGGATATGATCGGGCAGGTCGCGCAGGAACGCCTTGCAGGACAACATCGGATTATCGTTGATGACCATGCCGCAACTGCCGCACACCGCCATGTGGCAGGACCAGCGATAGCTCAAGGTTCTATCGAGGTTGTCTTTGATGTAGTTAAGGGCATCCAGCACCACCCACTCTTCCTGACACGGTACGCTATAGGATTGAAAAACCGGCTCGGATTCGCTTTCGGGCCGATAGCGCAGGACTTCCAGCGTGATTTGCCTTTCACTCATGATTTCGCCCCTCCGTAGACCCGCTTTGCCGGTTGGGATTTGGTAATGACCACGGCTCTGTAGTCGATGGAGGGAGCGTCCGCGCCCCGATATCCGGCGAGGGTATGCTTAAGGAAGTTATCGTCGTCCCGTTCGGTGAAATCGAGCCGTTGATGCGATCCCCGTGATTCATCCCGCCGGCGGGCCGAATGGGCCATGGCTTGGGCAACTTCAATCATCGACTTCAATTCCAGGGCCTGGATAAGGTCCGTATTAAAGACGTTGCTTTTGTCCTCCAGAGTAACGGCGTTGAAGCGCTCACGAAGGGAGGCAATAGTAGCGCAGGTTTCGTTTAAGGAATCCGCGCTGCGGTATATACCGGCGCCGCTTTCCATGGTGTCGTTCATTTCCCGGCGAAGTCCGGAGACGCTTTCGCCTGTATTTTCACGCATGAACAGGTCGGCCATCTCGCTTTGAGATTTATCGCGTTGCTGCTTTACCAGCGTGGTGTCCGCGTCGCTCATGGTGGTGATTCGATCGATCACGCTTTTGCCCGCCTCGCGCCCAAAGACCAGGCACTCCGTCAACGAGTTGGAGCCCAGCCGGTTTGAGCCGTTGATGCTGACACAGGCGCATTCGCCCGCGGCAAAGAGTCCATCCAGGGGCGTGCGGGCCTGTCGGTCCGTATCAATGCCGCCCATTGTGTAGTGAATCACCGGGCGGACAGGAACCGGCTCGTGCACCATGTCGATGCCCAGGTAGCTCAGAGCCAGGTCGCGCACGAATGGCAGGCGCTCGTTGATCAAGACCTCACCCAAATGGCGCATGTCCATATGAATGACATCCCCGTGCGGCGTCTTGATGGTGCGGCCCTTCTGCTGTTCGTGCCAAAAAGCCTGTGAAAGTATATCGCGCGGCCCCAGTTCCATGGCCTTATTGCGCGGCCACGGGTCGGGTGGGCCCAAGCCGTAATCCTGCAGGTAGCGATAGCCGTCCTTGTTAACCAGAAGACCGCCTTCGCCCCGGCACCCCTCGGTCATCAGAATGCCGGTGCCGGGCAGGCCGGTCGGGTGGTATTGGACGAATTCCATGTCTTTTAACGGAACCCCGGCGCGATAGGCCATGGCCATGCCATCGCCGGTTTTGATGGCGCCATTGGTGGTGAACGGGAAGACCCGGCCGGCGCCACCCGTCGCAATAATCACGCATTTGGCGGCAAAGGCCTTGAGCTGGCCGCTGCGCATTTCGATGGCGGTCACGCCCTGGCAGCGTCCGTCTGAAACAATCAAATCGGTGGAATAATATTCATCAAAACGCTGGATTGAAGGGTATTGCAGCGATGTCTGGAAAAGTGTGTGCAGGATATGGAAGCCGGTTTTGTCGGCGGCGTACCAGGTCCGTTCGACCTTCATCCCGCCAAACGGGCGAACAGCTACGTTTCCCTCTTCATCGCGGCTCCACGGGCAGCCCCAGCGTTCGATCCGGGCGAGTTCCTTAGGGGCCTGTTCGACAAACCATTCGACCGCGTCCTGATCGCAGAGCCAATCTCCGCCGCTTACCGTGTCATCGAAATGTTTGTCCAGGCTGTCTTCGGGTTTGGACACGCCGGCGGCACCGCCTTCGGCGGCGCAGGTGTGACTGCGCATGGGGTAGACTTTGGAAATCAGCGAAATATTGAGGGTCGGATCGGTTTCGGCGATGGCGATGGCGGCGCTGAGGCCGGCGGCGCCCGCACCGATGATAGCAATGTCTGTTTTGATGATTTCCACGGCAGAGGTTCCGCTGGCCCGTTGACAAGGTTTAACTTGGGTGACCCAATTTCTACTTCCTACTGACTGGTTTACGGGGTGCTCGGTTCACCTTGCCATCCCGATTGTCAGAGGCCTACCGGCTCTGGACAGCAGGATCGTCGCACGGTTTGCGGCACCGCGCGTTGATCGCGGTCAATTCGTGACCGTGGTCTTTTTGTCTCGTCGCCGGCGCCGGGCGTGGGCTTTCCCACCCCGAAAGCGGACATTTATCTCGTTGGCACGTTTTTACGGTGAGAGTACTCCGCCGCCTCGCGAGAAAGACAAATAATCACGTTAAGTCGTTTCTGGGTTTTGTCGATTTGCCCCTTCAACGCAAGGCCGCTCAACACTTCTCCTTCAGGGGTCCGGACTCCCTTGCCGCGGGAATAGCTGTCCTGAAGGTCTATCAGACGACTGGTCCAGTCGTTGATGTAGGATTTCCAGTTTCCGGCGTAACGCTGATTAACGTATCCGACAATATCAGGGAGCGTTTTTGCCTTCCACCAGGAGACATAAGGAAGTTTGCCGCACTTGCTTTTCAATACCCAGGAATAGCTCTTCGCCGCCAGCGGATGGTCGGGCTCAACCTCCGGCAATCGCTGTGAATCCTTGTTATAAGTCTCCAACGGGAGGTCGCCGCGGGCATTCGGGGGGACGGCAGCATCCTGATCCTGACCGAAAATCCACCAAACCGAAGCGCCGCCCAAAATGCCAAGAACCATTAACATCAAAATCAGGCCATAGGGACCGCCTTTTGATGGCGCCGCGACATCGCCACCCCCTGTCGCGTTGTTATGTGTTGCTGTCGCCGCCAACACGCTTTTTTTGGTGTTTTCTTCTGATGAAACGGGGGCCGTTGTTTCAAATGACCCAGGAATCTTACCATCCCGGTCGAGTAGATTGCGCACACGCAGAAAGAGTTCCTTGGGGTCGATTGGCTTGGTCAGATATTCATCAGCGCCCAATCCCAACCCCATCAATTTGTCGTCTTGCCCCTTACGCGCAGTCAAAATGATTATCGGAACGGAAGATGTTTCCCGTATTTTCTGGGCGATGCTAAGGCCGTCCCCATCGGGTAGGTTGAGGTCCAGCAGAACAAGGTCGATCTCTTCGCCAGCAAGAATGTCCAGACCTTCGCCGCCCGTCGAGGCTTTGCTGACGATGTATCCTTCATTCTCTAAATGAAGAGCAACGAAGGCTTGCACCATCTCGTCGTCTTCGACAATGAGCACATGATTCCTCATAACAAGCGACGCTATCCTTCCTTCTTATCCGGAGATGGCGAAAATTCTTTTTTCTTCAGCAGTTTCGTTATTATTTTTTCTATCTTGTCGCGTAATTCCGCTGCGTTAAATGGCTTGGCAATATACCCGGAAGCTCCGAAATCTTTAGCGGCAATGATGTGGCCGGGCTCTGTCCGGCTCGTCAACATTATGAAGGGAGTCTCCAAGTGCTTGGCGCGAAGATGGTGCAGAAATTCCAATCCATCCATCTCCGGCATCATCCAGTCGCAAATCACGAGATCGATGACGTTTACGCTTTCGGCAAAATAATCGAGGGCGTCGAAACCGTTGCCCGCCTTGTAAATCGTGCGGATACCCAGATCATGGAGCACGGCTTCCACCATTTTGATAATGAGCGGCTCATCGTCGACAATGAGAATCCTGAAATCCGTAAATTTGGTTTTCGTCCAGCTCGTGGCCATTCCCGCCCCATCTCCATGCTTCGAGGATTCAACAGTGGTCGTGCAGAATGAAAATGTGCCTGAAATAATACCCTACTCACATGTGATTTCCGTAAATTTTAATTTGTGAACTGATCCTAGACGTCCGCTTATGGCGATGAGCGGACATGTGGGCAGGCCTTGATTTACTTCCGCTTGCCCTCGAAAGCGGACCTTTTTCAGCCCTGGCGTTTATGTCTGTTTATGACCCAAAACGGACCTTTGTAACACGATTTTACACGCCGTTAATCCGTTGTTCATTAATGATCAATCTACCAACTCTACAATAAGAATGAGAAACTTTTTGATGGCGTTTAGAACCTTTGCGCTCGGTTAAGGAATAGATATTATCGACAAGCTAGACGATCTGGATTTTCAGCCACAGTTGACGCCTAAGGAGATGCTAAAGTTGGGCGTCTTCGGCGGCTGGTATTTTGAGGGCAATATCGCCGAGTACCCAGCCGAATGGTTCGAGAACGCTAAACAAAGCAACAACGGGTTCGACGTGACCCTTAACTGTTTCAACGTCGCGTCCGGCCTCAGCCGCACTGAGTGGCAAACTAAAGGCTGGATCACCCCTGAGGATCCCTTGGGCTGGTTCCAGTGGTATTGCCGCTATGTCATGGGGCGCAGGCTTCCCGGCATCGATAGATTTCAGATTGGGCGTTGGAAGGCTTTCGGCCCCCGTCACATTGGCGGCATTCTCGCCAATTGCGAACCGATGGATTTGGATTGCCGTCGACGTCAAAGGCAGGCGCTTTTGCAATGGGCCTATGATCCCTTTATCTAATTGAGGCGATGTGGAACCAATTACCATGCGGACACGTTTCCAAAATATCGCCAGTTTGGGCGGATTTCTTGGGCTTTGCCTTTCGGTCTCCGCCATTGGCGGTGCGGTGACGCGCACCTCTGTGTACGACTGGTACCAGGAGCTTGCGAAGCCCCATTTTGCGCCGCCCGACTGGGTTTTTGCGCCCGTATGGATAATCCTATATTTGCTGATGGGGTTCTCGGCATGGCTCATTTGGCGTCGAACGGGCCTTGCGAGAGGGCGAGCCCCTCTAACTGTTTTTGCAGTTCAACTTGCTCTCAACCTGGCTTGGTCATTCGTTTTTTTCGGCTCACGTTTAATAGGATGGGCCGCGATCGAACTCGGTTTCCTTTGGATCGCAATCGCTTTTAACATCTTGGTGTTCTGGCGTATCGACCGGTTGGCCAGTGTGTTGCTCGTTCCATATTTCCTTTGGGTTTCGTTCGCGGGCGTTTTGAATACTTCGATCTACATACTTAACTAATTGCGTATGTGCCTCTCATCAAATGTGCCCTCTGCCGGTAGGCACTAACAACATCAGTTCATTACACAAAGCGATAACATGTTAATCGATGACTTCACTGACCAAGATTTAGCTTCAAGATTAGGCACGAGATGGCGTGGCGTCAGCGACAAAGTGATGGGTGGGGTTTCCGAACCCTCGGTTGTCCAAAGCGTCATCGACAAACGTCCCTGTCTGCTTCTCACTGGAGATGTCCGCCTTGAGAACGACGGCGGCTTTATCCAAGCGGCACTAGACTTGGCAAGGCCGGAGGACACCTTTGATGCTTCCCTCTATGCTGGTGTCCGCCTCGTCGTTCGTGGCAACGGCGAGCGCTATTCGGTTCACTTCCGTACGCCAGACAATGTCCGATCTTGGCAGTCTTACGGAGCTCAATTTACCGCAATGTCAGAGTGGGAGACGATCGACCTTCCTTTTACAGACTTCTTGCCTTATCGGCTCGACGCGCCTTTTATGCCGAATTGGCAGTCTCAGAGATCAGCTTCTTTAGCTAGGTTTTGGTAAGTAGATATACCCGGGCGGTGAAATTCGGCCCTGTCTCGGGTTTTTTCTCCACGGGATAGTCCGCTAGCTTCTATGAACTGGCTCTGCCTCAATGTCCGTTATTGGCTATGAGCGGACTCTTTGCGACACCCTGGCCGCCTCTTCTTAGCTTAATTCGTCTTGATCTTTAGGGGTATCTGACATGGCTAAAAAACGAAAATATCCTTTCCGACCGCCGTTAAAGAGAAACCAATACGAGGCTATCGGTCAAGTAACGGTTCAATGGGCTTACCTTGATACGGAAATTTGCCATACAATTCTATTTATTCTCAATGTCTTAGACAAAGGAAACGCACGAAAAATCAAACCAGCAGAGCTTGATTTGATAGGGCCATTCAAAACAAAAGTTAACCAGCTTAAAGCCCTATATGCGGAAACCTTTAATGAAAAAGCCATTAATCATGGAGTTAACCTCCTCGACCAAGCCTTAAATCTAAAGGGCCATCGAGATCACATTGTTCATGGAAGTTGGGAATCCAACCTCAATGAATATAAAGAAATCAGCGATGATATTTCCGCGACTTTGCTAAAATTCTCCCGTTCGCCATCGGCGCGGACCATGAATTACCGAACTCCTAAAACACGCGGGATTGCCTCTAAAATTTCGAAGCTCAATCGTGATCTAGCTGTTTTCCATCGGGTTGTAGTTCGTGGGCAGCCGCCTGCATCGCCCGGTGAATATCACATACTAAGTCATCGGTGAGGTAGTGGTCTCCTGGCTCTTCTAGCCAGTCGCGATAAACCCCCGTTCCCGCCTCGATCATTTCGGACGTAATCTCAATTTCCTCAGTTTGCGCCGGCCTGTCGCACATCTTATAACCGAATCCTTCATTTTTGCTAAGTATATAATCGTCTTTTTCTATTAAAAATGATCTAATTCCTTTTTAGTAACTGTATTAGGAATTAGAATTGTATTTCCACGCATCCCGTCACCGTCATCAGGCCTCGTTCCGGCTCCCGTTTCAAAGAGTGCCCTGCGCGCCAACAAGTGTTTGAATTCAGGGGGATATCGAGCGAAATGATGAGTAATGACGAGTTTTTCCCCGCTTGTAGAGACAGAAAATAATTAGAATCAATACGTTAGAGTTTTTCAGGGGGCCGAAAATGAGGAGTTTATGAGGAGTTTATGAGGAATTTCGGACGAGTTTTAGACGAGTTTCCGACGACCCCCGCCATCGGTGTTTGAAAATGCCTTAAACGGAGACGAATGGTGACGTTTAAGTGCGTTTCCATCGGGGTTTTTCTTGATACCGGGCCATTGCTCCGGGCAAATCCGGACAAGGGGGCAAAAGGCGGTTTCATCAGCGGCTTTGCGTTTGCAACTCGGGGCGGGGCGGTTATAGTCCGGCTGGAATTTAACGACCCATTGGGTATCACCAATGGAAGCCTGATTTTTAGGAGTGTTTCATGTTTGTTTCGCCAGCGTATGCACAAGCCGCCGGAGGCGCCGGAGGCGGCGGCGGTCTAGAGGCCTTTCTGCCGCTGATCCTGATTTTTGTCGTCTTCTACTTCCTGCTGATCCGTCCTCAGCAGAAAAAAATGAAAGATCACAAGGCGGTGCTGAACTCGATCCGGCGCGGCGACAAGGTCGTGACCGGCGGCGGCATCGTCGGCACCGTGTCCAAGGTGATCGATGATGAGGAAGTCACGGTAGAAATCGCCGATGGCGTGAAGGTCCGGGTACAGCGCGGCCTGATCTCCTCGGTTCTCTCCAAAACCGAACCCGTCAGCGGCGGCAAGGACAAGGACAAAGACAAGACCAAGAAGGTCGAAGACAAGTCCGAAGATAAAAAGTCCGACGACAAATCCTAAACCCTTCCCCCTGAACCGGATTCCCCGATGGTTTATTTCGCGAAATGGAAAGTGGCTCTGGTCTTGGTTGTCTGCCTGTTGGGCGTCGCTTTTGCCGTGCCCAATTTCATGGGCGCCAAGAATGCCGAGGCCTTGCCCGACTGGCTGCCGAAAAAGCAGGTCAGCTTAGGCCTGGATCTGCAGGGCGGCTCGCACCTTCTTCTGGAGGTCGATTCCCGTACCGTGGTCCGCGAATACCTGGAGGCCATGGTCGATTCCATGCGCATCGAATTGCGCAAGGCGCGCATCCGCTATAGCGGGCTGGGCATTACCGGGGATGGCGCCGAGGTCCGCATCAAGGATACGGCGAAGCTGGATGAGGCCCGCAAACTGTTGCGTGAAATCGACCCCAACGCCGCCGCCACCACCGACGGCGACAAGATCGTCCTGACCTTAAGCGAACAGGCCCTGCGTGACCGCAAATCGTCCGCCGTGCAGCAGTCCATCGAGATCGTGCGCCGCCGGGTCGATGAGACGGGCACCCGCGAGCCGACCATCCAGCGCCAGGGCGACGACCGTATCCTGGTCCAGCTTCCGGGCGTCGATGACCCGGACCGGATCAAGCGACTGCTCGGCAAGACCGCGAAGATGAGCTTCCATCTGGTCGATCAGCGCAATTCCGTGGAGTCGGCCATGGCCGGGCGTATCCCGCCGGGCTCGTGGCTGTTGCCGTCCGACGACAAGGACGAACAGGGCCGCATGTACCTGATCCGCAAGCGGGTCATGGTGTCCGGCGATACCCTGGTTGATTCCCAGCCGTCCTATGATTCCCGCACCAACGAGCCGGTCGTCACCTTCCGCTTCGATTCCGCCGGCGCCAAACGGTTCGGCTCCGCGACGTCGAAGAACGTCGGCAAGCTGTTCGCCATCGTGCTCGACCGCAAGGTTATCAGCGCGCCGGTGATCCGCGAGCCCATCCTGGGCGGCAGCGGGCAGATTTCCGGTAGCTTCAGCATTCAGGGTGCGCAGGACCTGGCCTTGCTGCTCAGGGCCGGTGCGCTTCCAGCGCCGCTGACGATCCTGGAGGAACGCAGCGTCGGGCCGGGCCTCGGCGCGGATTCCATCGCCGCCGGCAAGGTCGCCTCGATCATCGGCATCATCGCCGTCATCGTCTTCATGGGCCTTGCTTACGGCCGCTTCGGGCTTATGGCCGACGCCGCCCTGGTCATCAACATGGCGTTGATCCTGGGCGCGCTCAGTTTCTTGCAGGCGACGCTGACCCTGCCGGGTATCGCCGGGATCGTGCTGACCATCGGCATGGCGGTGGACGCCAACGTGCTGGTGTTCGAGCGCATCCGCGAAGAAGTTCGCGGCGGACGGACACCTATTTCCGCCATTGATGCAGGCTACTCGCGCGCCTTTACCACCATTATCGACGCCAACCTGACGACGCTGATCGCGGCGCTGTTGCTCTATGCGTTCGGGTCCGGGCCGGTACGGGGCTTCGCGGTGACGCTGTCCATCGGCATCGTTACGTCCATGTTCACCGCCATCATGCTGACCCGGCTGTTTGTTGTTGTCTGGCTGCGGCGAACCAAGCCGTCGACGCTGCCGTTATAGGGGACAGGATTTATGCCCGGTTTTAATCTGATACCGACCGATATCAACATCGCCTTTATTCCGAAGAAGATGGTGTTCTTCGCCGTCTCGATCCTGCTGGTGGTGGTGTCGGTGGGGCTGTTCACCGGCAAGGGCTTGAGCTACGGCATCGATTTCCAGGGCGGCATCATGATCGATGTGCGCACCGACGGCCCGGCGGATCTCGCCGCCATGCGCTCCTCGTTGGGCCAATTGGGGCTGGGCGAAGTGGCGTTGCAGGAGTTTGGTCAGCCCGATGACGTGCTGATTAGAATCCAGCGCCAGGACGGCGGTGAAAAAGCGCAAGAGGCGGCGCTGGCCAAGGTCAAGCAGGCGTTGGGGACCGGCGTCGAATACCGCAGGACCGAGTTCGTCGGCCCGAAAGTTTCGGAAGAATTGTTTATCGATGGCGTCATGGCCGTCGGCTTCGCCATCCTGGCGATTCTGGTTTACATCTGGTTTCGCTTCGAGTGGCAGTTCGGCCTCGGCGCCGTGGTGGCGCTGCTGCATGACGTTCTGACGACGATCGGAATTTTCGCGTTGCTGGGGTTCGAGTTCAACCTGTCGACGGTGGCGGCGATCCTGACCATCGCGGGCTACTCCATCAACGACACCGTGGTCGTCTATGACCGGGTGCGCGAAAACCTTCGCAAGTTCAAGAAAATGGCCCTGCCGGAGTTGCTCAACAATTCCATCAACCAGACCCTGTCGCGTACCATCATGACCAGTGTGACGACCCTGCTGGCCCTGTCGGCGCTGTATTTCCTGGGCGGCGAAGTGATCCGCGACTTCAGCTTCGCCATGATCTGGGGCGTACTGATCGGAACCTATTCGTCGATCTGCCTGGCGGTGCCGTTGCTGCTGTATATGAACATCCGCCGCGGCGGAAAACAGGACAAGGCGGGGGCGGCGGCCCAGGCCCCGTCGTCGTCCTAAAGGCCATCCCCGGACTGGACATCACGCCAAGGCTTCCCGCCGGTCGGCAACTGATCGGCGGCTACGGCTCCGGACAATTTCATATCGCCGATACGGTGCACGAAGGATCGGTCCTGATCTTTCCGGACCGCACCATCGCCTGGCCGGTGGTGGAGGCCCAGGGCATCTCGCTGGATAGTCTTGCCCCTGTGGCCGCGGCGGACCCTCGCGTGGAAATTCTGGTCATCGGCTGTGGTGCGGCCTTTCAGGCTCCGATCAAGGGCCTCCGCGAGGCTTTAAGCGAATGGGGCGTGGTGCTGGAATGGATGGACACGGGCGCCGCCTGCCGCACCTTCAACATTCTTCTGGCCGAAGGACGAGCCTCCGCTGCGGCGCTGATCGCGGTTGAATAGCCGTTTCGCCGATCCGCTTTCCCCAATAGAAAACGGGGCCCGAAGGCCCCGCTTTCCCCAGGGTCCGCTTCCCCATTAGAAAATGTTCTGCGCCGAAACCATGGCGTAGAGCATGGGGAACGAAAGCAATGTATTGGTGCGCGAGAACAACATCGCGGTGCGCGCCGCGGCGGCTTTTGCGTCGGCGTCGACTTCGACCATGCCGAGCGCCTTTTTCTGGTTCGGCCAGATGACGAACCAGACGTTGAACCACATGATCAAACCGAGCCACATGCCGATACCGATGGCGGTGTGCTTGGCGACGCCGTCGGTCAGGCCGAGGGTCAAGGCCTGCATCAGATAGCCGTTAGCAAGCGCCAGCAACAGGCCGGTGGCGATGGTCGCCATCGCGCCCCAGCGGAACCAGAACAGAGCCGCGGGGGCTATGACCTTGCCGATGGCCGGTTTCTGGTCGTCCGGAATGTTGGGCATGTTGGGGATCTGCACGAAGTTGAAATACCACAGCAGGCCGATCCACATGACGGCGCTCAGCACATGCAGCCAGCGCCACATGAACGCGATCCAGTTGGTGCCGCCCGGCATACCTTCGCCGGTGATGCCGATGACGGCGCCGACCATGATAATGGTCAGTATGAAGCCGGCGATTACCGTCGATTTTAGATTACTAAGGATGGCAGACATTGTTCATCCATCTCCTCTTGTTTTAAGTCCAAATGATTGAAATTAGAGAAACTCTAATAAGGTTGGTCTGGTATATACGGACGAATGCCCGATCCTTCAATGGTTATCCTATAACTCATGGTGAGCCTGTATTTCGGCGTTTGTTGCCGGGGTTCGGACGGGTCGGAAACGGATGATATCGAAATGGATTCGCACTTTCCGGAAGGGGTATTCAAGACATGTCCTCGATATCCGTTCATCGGTTCAGCGGGTCCGACGGAAGGGCGAAGGAATCGTCGCCCGAGTCTTTACCCTGTCCGGGCGGCGGAGCGGCGGGAGCCAATCCTTTCTTGGCGGCTTTCTTTTTCCGCCTTAACTCCTGAATTTCCTCCGACGTCATATCCTTCAAGGCCTTTGGCTTTGCTTCCTCGACCCCCTCGATGATTTCGCTTTCTCCGGGGGCTCCGGCGGGCGGCTCATCGTCCGGAATATTGGCGGGGACCGCTTTGGGTTCGGCGGGCGTACCTGGAACCGGAGGCGGAGCCAGCCTGCCGCGGCTGAGGCGCATCAGCTCGTGGGACGACACCTGCGGAAAAATAGGCGGTGAATTGGCAAGATACAGCATCACCGCGCCGCGATTGGTGTCTGGGAAGCCGCCCCGGCTGTCATCGTACTTGCGGATTTCCAGAATGGTGACGATGCCCGAGCGCGGCTCAATGCTGCGCCATGCCAGCGTCGGGTTGTCCTGACGCGGTTGGGCGAAGGGGGCGATGGAGCGGTTCCAGACATCCGTCGGTTTACCGAACCGTTCATGGAAATACTGCGCGATGCGTTTGAAGGAATCCGACGGGAACAGGGCGTGGAAACGGCTGGCGACGCCCTGGTCATACCGGGCGATGGCTTTCTGGCCGGTGTAGAGAATCGTCGGCACCAGGAAATCCTTTTTCATACTCTCCGGCCAATCGACGGTTTCCAGACAGAACAAAGTCGTGCCCCGGTTCTTTTTGACGCACTGGTTGCGGGGGTCGATGCCCTGTCCGGGCGGATAGCTGTTTTCAAGCGTTATCGAACGGCCGAGCGTCAGGGTGACGCCCTTGAGCGATACCTTGTAGCGCGCGCGTCTCGGCTTCTTCATGGCGAGAACCGGTTTCTTCGCGGCTTCCACCTCGGTGATGGGCCAGAAGCCCGGCGGTTCCGGACCACCTTGAGGCTTTGTTTCTGTTGGATCGGCGGCGGCCAGTTTTTCGTCCGGATCCAGAAGCAGCCGTTCGGGCCGTTCGCGGCTTTTGAAATCCGGCGTCAGGACATCGACCAACTTGTTAAAGACGCCCTTGATCATGCCGGGTTTTTCACCGGTATCCTTTTCCGCAACTTGGGCTTCCGGGGATTCTGAAACGTCTGTTGCTTCAGCGCTTTCGGGGCCGGTTTTCAGCTTAGGCCTGGCACCGGGGACTGTATCGGATGCGGGCGGCACATCCGGTTTTATGACCGCTGTCGACCAGGGCTCTTTGGTGCCGGAGATTTCGGCCGTTTCAACAGTCGGTTTTGGGCTTTTGTCCGGCGCCGGGGCCGGAGCGCCATCGGGGGCGGCGGCAGCCTTGGGCGCCTCCCCCTGGGCCTGTTGGTGCAGGGCTTCGGCGTTCATCACCTGCATTTCCGGCAGCCAGGCGTTGAAGGTTTCCTCGTCGCCGGTTTCCAGGAAATCCGCCAACTGGTCGAGGAACTGGGGCGAAAAATTCTTGGCCGGTTCCGTTTTCGGCGGCGGCAGGGGCAGTTCGTATTCCGTTACCTTTACGCCTTTCGGCTCAGCTTCCTTGCCTTTACCGGGCTTGGTTGTCTTGGCGGAGTCCGGCTTGTCGTCTGCGGTGAACAGGCTGGCCATGCGGTCGAGGAAGCCTTTTTCTTCCTCTTCCTTGGCAGGCGCGTCAGCATCCTGGGGTTGGGCGGTCACCGTTTCCTGGGCATCCTCGATCAGCGGCGGCACGCCTTCGATGATTTCTTCGACGAACTCAACCGGCTTGTCCGGATCGGCTCCGGGGTCGCCGGTGACTTCGACGATAATTTCATCGGATTTATCCACGGTGGCTTCGACAATGGTCTCCTTCAGGTCGTCCAACACGCCATCCGGTTCGCCGGGAAGGGCCTCGGAGGGCTGTGTGCCGGCAACCGCTTCGGGTGCGGGTTCCCCTATGAGTGCCTTCCCAGGCTTGGTCGGCGGTTTTTCACCGCCCGGCGTGATCAGATCAACCAGGGATTTGAAAAAACCGGCGAAACCCTTTTCCGCGATCAGTTTTTCCGCTGCCGGTTTTTCGCCCTCATCTGCCGGGCTTGCCGTGTCGGACGGTTCGCCGGGCGGGGTGGTGGGAGCGGCCTCGGCCACGGTTTCGTCCGGCGCGACTTCGACCACGGTTTCATCCGGCAAGGACGGTCCGTCAGGGGGGGCCACGGTGATGCGCATGGGCGGAATTTCGGGCTCGGCTTTTTCAGACGGGGGCGCCGGAATCTCAGCGACCTGTGGCGCTATTTGTGGCGCTGGAGGCGGAGCTTCGGGGGGCGCTTCAGGCTTGGCCGGCGGCGCGGAGAAACGTCGTTTCGGTTTGGGTTTCGAAGACGGTGCCGCTGACGGGCGATCTGCGCGGGGCGCGGCCTTCGCCATTTTTTTTCGGGGTCTTGCCCGGCAGCAGGGCGATAGGCGGCGTTTGTCCCAGCATGCGCCTCGACAACAGGTAATGGGCGATGATGAAGTGCCCCTTATCGACGGCAAGGTCGGCGGCGGTCATGCCCAGTTCATTGGCTGCGAACAGGTCGGCGCCAGCTTCGATGCTGGTCTTGACGCTGGCCATGTCGTTGAGCTCGACCGCTTTGAAGAGATCGATCGTCACCTTGCCAAGGGGGCTATCGGGCGGCGTTTGCGCCTGGTTTTGTGTCTTTGCCGGAGATACCGGGTTTTGCTGTGCGCTTGCCGGCAGTCCTGCCGCCAGGATCAGCATGGCTAGACCGGTAATGATTCCGGAAAAAAGGCGGTGGCGTGGATGACCAGCGGGCCGGCCTGTGGAACGGGCATAGGGGGTCAGCATGATCCCGAGGTCCTTTCCCCAAGATCCCGGCCGGTTCGGTATAGGCACTGGTTTTCGCGCGATTCAGACACCCCTGATCCCGATCGCCATGGAAACATCGATTCGGGTCCATCATGGCATTTTTTCACCCGCCCCGACAGGCTGCCCGCCGGGATGAAAACACTGTTTCGGGACCGCTAGACCCTGTGACTTAGCCGTGGCAACCTGCTATTACCTTGATCCGAAAACGAACGACAACCCATTTTGGAGAAAAAATCCATGGAATACAGACGGTTAGGGGCCAGCGGCCTGATGGTTTCACCGATCTGCCTCGGTACCATGATGTTTGGTGGACGCACCGACGAAGCGACCTCAAAACGCATTATCGCGTCCGCCCGGGATGCCGGCGTCAACTTCATCGATGTCGCCGATGCCTACGCAAAGGGCGAATCGGAGAAGATCACCGGCCGCGCCATCAAGCGTCATCGGCATGACTGGGTGCTGGCGACCAAGGTCGGAAATCCTATGGGGACAGGACCGAATGATCGCGGGTTGGGGGCCAAACACATCCATCAGGGCGTCGATGCCAGCCTCAAGCGTCTCGGTACGGATTTTCTCGATATCTTCTATTTCCACCTGGACGACCTGGACACGCCGATGGAGGAAAGTATCCAGGCGATGAGCGATGTCATTCGCCAGGGCAAGGCGCGCTACTGGGGCATCAGCAATTACACCGGCTGGCGCGTGGCGGCGCTGTGCAGCCTGGCCCAGGCCATGGGCGGGCCGATGCCGGTGGTTGCCCAGCCTTATTACAACGCGATGACGCGGATGCCGGAAATCGACCTGCTGCCGGCGTGCGATTATTTTGGGCTTGGTGTGGTGCCCTACAGCCCGCTGGCCCGGGGTGTGCTGACGGGAAAGTACACACCCGGAAAGGACGCGGGCGTTGCCAAGGGATCGCGCGCCGGGGCCGGGGACCGGCGCATGCTGGAAACCGAGTTCCGGCCTGAGTCCATCAAGATGGCGCAAAAGATCAAAGCACACGCCGAAAAACGCGGTATGACGGCGGGCCAGTTCGCCTTTAACTGGGTGCTCAACAACCAGATCATCACCTCCGTTCTGGCCGGCCCGCGCACCATGGCGCAGTGGAAAGAATACCTGGGCGCCCTGGATTATGAATTCACGGCCAAAGATGAAGCGCTGGTCAATTCCATGGTGCCGTCGGGCCATCCATCGACGCCCGGTTATTCGGATCCGAAATATCCTTATCAGGGCCGCCAGCCGTGGGTCGGCGAGGGGCCAAAACCGTCGCGCTTCGGGGACTGAGGCGCTTGAGGGTTTTTAAGTGTCGACTTGCATAATCTTCAAAGATATTGCCGCTTCTGATACTGTGGTGGCGTATGTTGGGGGCATTTATTTGGGGGCTCTTTGGGAAATGTGTGTTTCTCCATGGCCTTGCGCTCTATACAACACAATCGACACCAAATGTTCCGCCGCCTGCTTGATCGCGGCCCCCCAAACCAGTGCCCGGTAATCCGGCGCACGAAACCCGCATTCCGAAAGATAAAGTCATGACAGGATTTGAAGGCGTCGTTCCGGCGCTTGACCAGGCGTTGAGCAAACGCGGCTATACCGAGTTGACCCCAGTGCAATTGGCGGTCCTGGCGCCTGAACTGCGGGACGCCGATACCCTGGTTTCCGCCCAGACAGGGTCGGGCAAGACCGTGGCATTCGGCATGGCGCTTGCACCGACGTTGCTGGACGGTGCAGACCGCTTCGCCCGTGTGAAGGCACCTTTGGCGCTGGTTGTCGCGCCGACGCGGGAACTCGCCTTGCAGGTTAAGCGTGAACTTGAATGGCTGTACGAGATGACCGGGGCAGCCGTCGCCTCCTGCGTTGGCGGCATGGACATGAGGACGGAACGCCGTGCCCTGGACCATGGCGCGCACATCGTTGTCGGCACGCCGGGACGATTGCGCGATCATATCGAGCGTGGCTCTTTTGACACATCCGGGCTCAAGGCTGTGGTGCTCGACGAAGCCGACGAAATGCTCGACCTGGGCTTTCGCGAAGACCTCGAATACATCCTCGATGCTGCGCCGAAAGACCGGCGTACTTTGATGTTATCTGCCACCGTGCCGCGCTCTATCGCCAGCCTCGCCAAGCGCTACCAGCGGGACGCCGTGCGCGTCACCACCACATCGGAGCAGACGCAACATCTGGATATCGAATACCGCGCGCTGTCCGTCGCGCCCAACGACCGGGAAAACGCGATCATCAATGTGTTGCGATATTTCGAAGCTAAAAACGCGCTCGTCTTTTGTTCCACCCGCGCCACCGTCAACCACATGACCAGCCGCTTTACCAACCGGGGGTTTTCGGTTGTCGCGTTGTCGGGCGAATTGAGTCAAAACGAACGCACCCACGCCCTGCAGGCCATGCGTGACGGGCGCGCGCGGGTG
Organism: Alphaproteobacteria bacterium; assembly: GCA_014382345.1. Lineage (GTDB taxonomy): Bacteria > Pseudomonadota > Alphaproteobacteria > Rhodospirillales > Casp-alpha2 > Casp-alpha2. The sequence goes on along the minus strand of JACNJX010000029.1, from coordinate 2,837 downwards.
TGCATCGCCACCGACGTGGCGGCGCGCGGCATCGACCTGCCGAATTTGGAACTGGTGATCCACGCGGACCTCCCGAGAAACCGCGAATCCCTGCTACACAGGAGCGGCCGGACCGGACGGGCCGGACGCAAGGGGGTGAGTGCCCTGATCGTGCCGCACAACCTGCGCCGCCGGACCGAGCGGCTGCTGGATAGCGCCGGCATCGAAGCCACCTGGGCCAAGCCGCCATCGGTCGATGAAATCATGCAGCGCGACCGCGAGCGCATCCTCGCAGACCCGTCTTTAAGCAAATCTCCGAGCGAATTCGAACAGGCCTTCGCTCAGGAACTGCTGGCCCGTTACAGTCCGGAACAGATTGCCGCTGCTTTTCTGCGCCAGAATTTTGCCGAGCAGTCCGCGCCGGAGGAATTACTCGATACCGCACCGGTGGAACGCAAACAAAAGCCACGCGACGACTTCAAGAACGGCGTGTGGTTTTCCCTGTCGGTCGGGCGTGAACACACGGCCGAGCCGCGCTGGCTGTTACCGATGCTGTGCCGCGCCGGCCACATCACCAAGCACGATATCGGCGCGATCCGGATTCAACGCAAGGAAACCTTTGTCGAGCTAAAGCCCGATTGCGTAGAGGCGTTCCTCAAAGCCATCGGGCCAAGCAACAAGGTGGAAAAGACCGTCAGCGTGACACGCCTGCAAGGTCTGCCGGAGATTACCCCGGAACCCCGCAAGGACTCCTATGACAAGCCGAAAAAGCCGCACTGGAAAAAGAAGTCCTTCAAAGCCGCCACGCCCGCCACGCCAGGGGCACACGGCAAACCCAAGCCGAAAGGCAAGTTTGCGAAAGAGCCGCGTGTCCATCCGGAAAGCAAGAAGCCCTGGAGTAAACCGGGAGACAAACCGGCAATAAAATCGAAAGGCAAGAAGCCCTATAAGTCCAAGTTTGCCAAAGCGGGGGGGAAGAACAGCGGTACAGAAGATCTCGGCTCGAGCCCTCGGATGCGGAAGAAAAACCCCAAATAACCCGGACAGCAACCCCAACAAGGTTTATCCCGGATCATCATCTCCGTTCCGGCTGATGGGGCCTCTAGGGCTATAGTTCAATGGCCTTCGGAGGTTTCTTCAAGCCACGCATCGAAATCCTCAAGCGCGCGTGCACTCATCGCCTGCTTGCGGGCGCGGCCTCTAAGGCGTTTGCCTTTCTCATCAGTCCCATCAATCGGCGGGAACAGGCCGAAGTTGACGTTCATGGGCTGAAAGGTCTCGGCTTCGGCGCCGCCGGTGATGTGGCCGAGGATCGCCCCCATGGCCGTGGTCGGCGGCGGGCAGGGCATCTTGCGGCCGGTGCATTCGGCGGCAGCGAACCGTCCCGCCATCAGGCCGACGGCGGCACTTTCCACATAGCCTTCGCAACCGGTGATCTGTCCGGCAAAGCGGAGACTGGTCCGCGCCTTGAGCCGTAGCGTTTCGTCCAGCAGTTTCGGAGAATTGAGAAACGTGTTGCGGTGGAGTCCGCCCAAACGCGCGAATTCCGCCTTCTCCAGTCCCGGGATGGTGGTGAAGACGCGTTTCTGATCTGCGTATGTCATCTTGGTCTGGAACCCGACCATGTTGTAGAGCGTGCCCAGCGCATTGTCCTGGCGCAGTTGAATAATGGCATGGGCCTTGACGTCAGGGGCGTGCGGATTGGTCAGGCCGACCGGTTTCATCGGCCCGAAGCTCAGCGTTTTACGTCCCCGTTCTGCCATCACCTCGATCGGCAGGCAGCCCTCGAAATAGGGCGTATCCTTTTCCCAATCCCTGAACGCCCCCTTTTCGGCGCTGAGGAGCGCGTCGATGAAGCCGTTGTACTGATCTTCGTCGAGCGGGCAGTTGATGTAATCGGACCCTTCCCCCTTGTCGTAGCGGGACTGGAACCAGGCCTTGGTGAAATCGATGCTGTCCTTGTAGACGATGGGCGCGATGGCGTCGAAGAAGGCGAGGCCTTCCTCTCCGGTCAGGCCGGCGACGGCGTCGGCCAGCCCCGGTGCGGTCAGCGGTCCGGTAGCGATAATGACGTGGTCCCAGTCGTCGGGCGGCAGTCCGGTGACTTCCTCGCGCTGGATATCGACCAGGGGCTCGTCTTCGAGGGTTTTCTCGACGGCAGCGGAAAATCCGTCCCGGTCGACGGCCAGCGCCGCGCCAGCCGGGACCCGGTTGGCATCGGCGGCTTGCAGGATCAGCGAATCCGCACGGCGCATTTCCTCGTGCAGCAGTCCGACGGCGTTGGCTTGGGCGTCATCGGAGCGGAATGAGTTGGAACACACCAGTTCGGCCAGGCCATCGGTCTGGTGGGCATCGGTGCCGCGTACGGGGCGCATTTCGTGGATTACCGAAGGCACACCGGCGCGGGCAAGCTGCCACGCGGCCTCGCTGCCGGCTAGGCCGCCGCCGATGATATGAACGGTTTTTTGCGTGTTGTCTGTCATGGGGTGAGAGAGATAGTGACACTGCGCACATTCCACAACACCGAATTTGTGGCATTCGACCAGATGCGGCATGATGGCCGCTGAAAAAGGACAAGGCAGGCATGACGCTACAGGACGAACTGGAACATAAAGACCAGTGGACCAAGGTTTCCCAGCAGGATCTGGACGTGGCCCTGGACCGCCACGAAGCCTACGTAAATGGCAAGCGCGATGGCGAGCGTATGCAGATGAGCATGCACGACCTGTCGTATCTGGACATGGCGGGGCGAAACCTATCGCGTTCCGAATTGACGGGATCGGTGCTGACCCATGCCAACCTGGAAGGCGCGATCCTGGATGACGCCATCCTGTTCGCCTCCGACCTCAGATTCACCA
>JACNJX010000018.1 GCA_014382345.1 Alphaproteobacteria bacterium | reverse complement strand
GGTGTCGTGTTTGGAATTCATGCCGTGATCGGCTGTCAGCGCGATGGTGCAATCCATCTGCTACAATTGATCAAGATACCAGTCCATCATGATGTAGAAATCGTTGGCCACCGGGGTTCCCGGTGCGTGTCTGTGCTGGATGTAGTCTGTGGTCGACAGGTACATGATGTCGGGCCGGTCGCGTTCCATGATCTTGACGCCGGCTGCGAAAACGAAACCGCTGAGTTCGGCACTATAGACCGAAGGAACCGAAAGGCCGACGAGGTCAGGAATGTCCGTGATCCCATTTTCCTCAAGCGTCGCCTCGTCCGCTTTTTCCGACGAAAAACTGACCGCCGTACCCGGCGATAACGTCAATCCGTGGCCGAGCAAACGCCGCAGCTTGTCCTTGGCGGTAATGACGGCGATCTTGGCACCGGCATCCTGAAACGCCTTGAAAATGGTCCCCGTGCGGAGAAGCTTCGGGTCGTTCATCATCACTTCCGCGTCGGCATCGCGGTCATAAAAGAAATTTCCGCAAATACCGTGCACTTCGGGCGATACGCCGGTGACGATGGAAAGGTTGTTGGGATTGGTAAAGGACGGCACCACGCAATCCGCTAGGCGATTGGTACCCTGCTCCAGGAGACGCTGGAGAAACGGCGCCCGGCCCGTTGCCGCAGCTTGTTCCACGTATCCGGGTTCTGACCCGTCAATGCAGACAACGACAAGCGGCTGTTTCGGCCATTGATAACTTCGGCCATTTGTCTTCACGGCGGAGGGGGTAGGTTTCATGGGGGCTCTATCAATTTTCAGTCTCGGAGGAAAAGAAAATACCAGCTTGATGACCTATCGGTAAAATCGTAAAATACCGAAGGCCCATTGATTTGACCAATAGTAAAAATGTACCATAAGTGGCTAAGATCGTTTCAAGCAGTTGCCCGTGAAGGCGGCTTCACGGCGGCGTCCAAAGTGCTGAACATCGGCCAACCGACCGTCACTGATCAGGTCAAGGCGCTTGAGATGCAATTCGGCGTTGAACTGTTTCACCGCCGCGGCCGTACGGTGACCTTGACCGACACTGGCCGGGGCCTGCTTGAGATTACCCAGGACATTTTCGGGCACGAGGACGAAGCGGTCAGTTTCCTCAATGCCGCCCGCGACCTAAAGCACGGGAAACTGAAACTTGGCGGTGTCGGCCCGCCTGTTGTGATGGAACTTGTCGAGCATTTTCAGGCCGCCTATCCGGATATCCAACTGGACATTTTTATTGATCATGGCACCCCCATGTTACGGAGCCTGATGGATTTTGAAACGGATGTCGCTATTCTCGCCCATGTTGAGGAGGATCCGGAACTTTTCTATTTTCCCTATGTCCGTTCCGACGTGGTGCTGTTCGTCAATACCGAACATCCCTGGGCCAACCGCAAAACCGTCCGTATCGAAGACCTAGCCGATCAAACCTTCATTCTTCGGGAAAAAACCTCAACCACCCGTCAGGCCCTTGAAGGGGCACTGGACCGGGCCGGTGTTTCTCTGGGCGAAACCCTTGAGATCAACAGCCGGGAAGCGGTGATGGACGGCATTATCCGGGGTCTGGGCATTGGCGCCGTGTCCGAACTGGAATACGTGCCGCACGAACGATTGAGGGCGATCCGCATTTCCAGTACGGACGTCTTCATATCCTTCTACGTAGTATGTCTGAACCGCCGGAAAAAAAGGCCCCTCATTCAAGCCTTCCTCAAAATCGCCGAAGACATTATCGGACAAAGAAAGCGTTCGGCCGGCTAGCTTCATGCAGTGGGCCGTCCATCAGGATAGAGCCTGACCTGGCAATTCTCCCCGTGCCAGCCGTGGCTGGATTTCATTTTCGATAAGGCCCGGCAAGTCACGGGCGCCGGGAACAGTAAAATGAGCCCCGGCTTTCTTCAGGGTTTCCGCGTCGTGTGCCCCGGTTTCACATACACCAACGGTCCAGGCCCCAGAATTTGCGCCTTCCTGCACCCCGGCGGTGATGTCATCAGCCTTGATCACGGCCGCCGGCGGAAAGACGTTTGCTTTATACATGCAGTCATAGACCAGAAACGGTGTCGGTCTGCCCCGCACGTTTTCAGAATCCGCCACAACATCAAACCGGATACCGTATTTCTGCTCCAGAGTCGAATAAATGGCATCACAGGTTTCTTTTGGATACCCGGTGTCACAACCGACCAAAACGCCATCGGCCTGCAACTTTTCGATGGCTTCCCTGAGTCCGTCAAATGGCCGGATCAGGTCTTCTGTGACGGCGACTTCCGCCATTGTCGGGCGAAACATGTTGAACATCTCATCAAGATCACCTTCCGTATAATCGTGACCGTGAACCTGGCTGTATTGCCCAGCGACATTCTCGAAGGCCATGATGTCAGCTAGGTGTTCTCTCTTGAAACGGCCCATGGGGCGGCGGATGGTTTCCCAATCCACATTCATGCCGAATTTCTGAAACATCTTTTCGAATACGATAACCGGGCCTTTGACCGCCATCCCGTCGTCGTTGGGGTAAAGATGGCTGAGGTCCTGCGGGCCGTCGCAAACGGTCCCGGCGATATCCAAAATAACGAGTTTTATGGGACCGGTGTAAGTGATAGCTCTCTCCCGCGTCAGATAATCTTTTGACGAAGGTAAAGGCAGAAACGGTCAATGACGACGATCATCAGCACCAGGACAATCATCGCCATCATCGCTTTTTCGAAGTAATAGGTGCTGATGTTGAAAAACAATGCATAGCCGACGCCACCGGCGCCGACAAACCCAAGCACCACGGCTTGGCGCGTGTTGTGATCCCAGTAATAGAGGCAGTAGCTAAGGTACAACGGCAGAACCTGCGGCCAAGCCCCGTAGAGAAACACCTTCCAACGGCTGGCGCCGGCGGCGCTCATGGCTTCCAACGGCCCCGGATCAACGGCCTCGACGGCCTCGGCAAGAAGCTTTCCGATGACACCGACGCAATAGATGATCAGCGCGATGACGCCGGCGAACGGGCCCAGGCCAACGGCGACAACAAACAAAAGCGCCCAGATGATTTCGGAAACACCCCGGCAGACAGTCAGGAACAGCCGGACAGGTAAATAAACAATGGGATGGGGAGAAACGTTCTTGGCTGCCAGAAAAGCCATCGGCAGCGCTAAAATAGATGCAACAACGGTAGAAATAATGCCGATTTGCAGGGTTTCGATCACCGGCCAGCCCAATCGCTTCAGGTATGCCCAGTCCGGCGGGAACATCTGTCTCAGCAAATCGACAATAGCCGGAAAGCCGGTGACGAACTCCTGGATGCTCATCTCCGTACCCTTGATCGATGTCCAGTAAACTCCGACGGCAATCAGCATGACGCCCATACGCAATGGCGTCATCTTGAATGCACCGGCGCGAAGGGCGGCTTCGTTTAAGACGGGTCCGTTGCTCATATCAAATGATCTTCCCTCTGAGGAAGGCACTGATCCGGTCGATGATGACCAGAATGAGGACAATCAGGATTAGGCAGGTCACGACCTCGGGGTAACGGAAATCCTGAAGCGCGTGTGTCAGGGCCAGGCCGATCCCCCCGGCACCGACCAAACCCAGTACCGTCGAGGCCCGGTTGTTATACTCCCAATAAAACAACGTGCTCGACATCATCACCGGCAGAACATTTGGCATGACGCCGTACCAGATTACCTTAAAACGACTGGCGCCAGCCGCCTGCATGGCTTCCATGACACCGGGGTCGGTCGACTCTATGGCCTCATAATAGAATTTCCCCAGCCCCCCGATGGTGTGCAACACCAACGCCAGGACACCCGGAAACGGGCCCAGGCCGACGGCGGTGACCAGGACCATGGCCCAAATCAGCTCCGGCACCGTGCGGAAGATGCCGATGAACAACCGGACGATAATACTAACCAGCGGATTGGGCGCGGTGTTGACGGCAGCCAGAAAGGCCAGGGGCAAGGCGAAGAAAATAGGGATGGTTGTACCCAGCAACGCCATCTCCAGCGTTTCGATCATCGGCCCCGCCAGATCTTTCAGGATGCTGAAATCGGGCGGCAGCATGCGCTCGCCGAGAGCGTAGATATGCGGCAGCCCTTCCATCAATTTTGGGACATTGAATTCGGTACCCCAAGCCGACCAAAGTGCCGCAGCGAAAACCACCATGCCGATGATCGCATACTGGCGGCGACTTACGCGCCGTTCTTCTATAACGGCGTCGAGAACACCTGAAGCAACGGCAATCGTCATTCTGCAGGTGCCTCTGTGATTTCCACCGTCTGTTCTTCATCAATCTCATCAGCGGGCTTGTTGAATACCCTTTCGATAACGGCGTCGGTTAATTCATTCGGCGGCCCGTCAAACGTCACCTGGCCCTGGGCCAGGGCAATGATCCTGTCGGCATAATTCTTTGCCACATCCAATTGATGCAGACTCATGACCACCGTCAGGCCGTCCCGTTGGGCAATGTCTTTGATCAGATCCATGATCTGGGCGCGCATCATGACATCAAGGCTGGCAATGGGTTCGTCGGCCAGAATGACCTTGGGTTCCTGGATCAGCATGCGGGCAATGGCGACACGTTGTTTTTGCCCGCCACTGAGCGTATCGGCGCGGCGCAGGTAAAGCTCCTGGTCCTCTAACCCGGCACGGACCAACGCTCGCACCGCCGCCTCGTGGTCTTCTGGAGAAAAGTTATAGGTCAACGCACGCCAGGTGCCGAGCGTGCCGAGCCGCCCGCACATCACGTTCATCAACACGCTCATGCGGTTGACCAAATTGAATTCCTGAAAAATCATGCCGATGTGATGACGCGCCTGCAGCAGGCCTTTTTTACTGAGCGCGCCCAGTTCCTGCCCGTTGATCTTGACGATGCCCGAGGTCGGGCGGACAAGAAAATTCAGACACCGCAAAAGTGTCGATTTGCCGACCCCACTGGGGCCAAGCAGGACAATGAATTCGCCCTTCTTGAAACTAAGGGAAATGTCTTCAATCGCAGGGGCGGAACTGCCGTAGGCTTTGGTCAAATTCCGCACTTCGACCATCGTGGTTTGGTCGGCCTCAATATTCATCTATTTTTCCATTGTCTCTGTTCGGGCAATTTCCCGTCCGAAATCAGGGTCTGGATCATATCACAAATCCTGACCCTGAAATCGTAGGAGAAACCTGACTTTCAAAACCAACGTTTCATGAGTGTTGATCTTAAGGTCTTATTTTTTCTTCTTCTGTGCGGCTTTGATCTTCTTCTTCAGTTCTGCCATCTCGGCAAGGTCTTCAAAATCTTTGTGAGACGTTGGAACGAAGCCTGTGCTAGGCCAAATCTTGTACGCGTTGGCTGTCTTCTCGGGCAGAGAGAGAAATGCTTTGCGGACTTTGTTGATGTAATCCTGGCCGTACTTGGAATGAATGACCATCGGCGTGTTGGGAACCTTTTGGCAAGCGACGATGCTCAGTTCGGCATTAATCAATTTGTCATTGGGTTCGTCGTACCGTTCCATCTTGAAGATGCCACGGTCCTGCCAGCGCCAGAAGTAGAAGTCACCGACGGCACCCGCATCGACCTTGCCGTTCTTGACGGCCAGGAAGGAAGCATCATGCTTGCCGGCAAAGATCTTGCGCTTGAAATCTTTATCCGGGTCGATCTTGTTTTTCAGCAGCATGTACGTCGGCGCCACACCGCCGGATGTCGACGTCGGAGACACGAACGAGAACGTCCGGCCCTTGAGGTCGGCGAAGGTTTTGATGCCGCTGTCGGGTTTGGTGATGATGCAGGACTTGTAGTAGGTCCGCTTGTTGGTGTCCTTGTTGAGGACCAGCGGCTCCACCTTCATGCCGATGTCCAGCATCTTGAGGTACTGGCCGCCGCCGACGTAGACGATTTCCAGATGGCCGGCGCGCATGCCTTCGATAAGCGCGTTATAGCTTTCGGAAACTTTAACATTTACGGGTATGCCAAGTTCCTTGCCGACGTGCTTGGCAATGCCGGAGAACTGCTCGACCATAAGGGTCGGATCTTCGGCCGGTAAAAGTCCGAAGCGAAGCTGTTTCGGCCCATCAGCTTTCGCCGCGACGGCAAAGCCGCCGACAAGAACGGCGGCAAAGGCGGCTACGCCTTTTTTAAAAAATGTATTCATTGACTAGTCTCCCTGTACTTTGATGACGGAACATAACCCGATAGGCAGTCGAATGGAATGTCAACAGTCCGTCAATTGATGAATTTAATTTGCAAAAGCCTTTGCAAGATCTTCCCTGGTTGTTTCCTGTCCAACGTTAAATCGCTGTGATTTTGTTCAACGCCGTAGAATATTGACGCATAGAACGGTATCGATCAAATCCTGAAATCAGTTGCTTCTATCGAATTAACCAATAGTACAATTAACGCTATATCATGCAGAATCCTTTTTCGGATCAATCGGCAGGGACTGGCTAATCCCCATCAGGTCTTCAAACAACTTGGCGGCGGCCAATAACGGCGCCTCGCCCCGGGGCGGGCCGACCAATTGCAGGCCGACCGGCAGCCCCGCCTCGGTGAACCCGCAAGGCACCGACATGGCCGGAAGCGATGTCGCGGTAATGGCGTAGGAAATGGTGTACCAGTCGAAATAATTCTCAAATGTGTGGCCTTCGACCTCGTTAATGGCGCGATTTTTTACGTCGAAGGGCGCAACAATGGTCGCCGGCGTCACCAGCAAATCATAGGTTTCGAAAAATTCCGCGGCCCGGGCATACAGCGCGCCGCGTTTACGCTCGGCTTCGGCGAGGTCTCCGGCGCTTAGCTTGATTCCCTGCTCCAGGTTCCAAACAACTTCTTTGCGGACCTTATCCCGATTTTCGCTGATGATTTCTCCCAAATCACCGACGAACTGGTTGGCGCGCAGGACATGAAATATGTCGCGGGCATCGCTCAGGTCGGGGCAAGCCTCCTCGACCGTTGCCCCCAGTTCAGAGAACCTTTCGGCGGCGGCTGCGCAAACTTCCGCCACTTCACGGGCGACAGGCACAAGGCCGCCCAGGTCGGGACTGTAGGCTATGCGCTTAGGCGCCTTGGGACTATCGACGGCGTTGACGAACGGCTGTGATGGCACCGCCAGGGAAATCGGATCAGCCGGGTGGTCGCCGGACATGGCGTCCAGCATCATGGCGACATCGCCGACGTTCCGCGCCATCGGTCCCTGAACCCACAGGTTATCAAAGGGCAGCCGCGCCGGCGCGCGGGCGATCCGCCCCGGTGACGGGCGCAGCCCGACGATGGAACAGAACGCTGCCGGTGTGCGCAGGCTGCACCCCAGATCGGACCCGGTCGCCAGCCAGGTCTGCCCCGAGGCCACGGCGACGGCTGAGCCTCCCGACGATCCGCCGCAGGTCATAGCCGTATTCCACGGGTTCAGGGTTTCGCCGAAAACCTCATTGAAAGTGTTGGCGCCATGGCCGAATTCCGGTGTGTTCGACTTGCCAATGACTATCGCGCCGTTGGCTTCCAGGGTTTCGACCATGATGTCGGATTGCTCCGGAACATGTTCGGCGAACAGAGGAGATCCGTATGTGGTGCGCACGCCGGCGACATCGTTCAGATCCTTGACCGCAATAGGCAACCCGCCGAGCCAGCCGGGTTTGGTTTCATTGTTTCCACCCTTTTTCGTTAACCGTTTGGCGTGGTCCCGCGCCCGGTCAACGCACAACGTCGGCAAGGCGTTAAGGTTTCCGTCGGTAGCCTCGATGCGCGCAGCGGCAGCATCGACCATTTCAAGAGGAGAAACCTTACCGGTGCGCAACAGGTCTACCGCTTCACGCGCGGTTAATTTAAAAAGTTCGTCCGTCATCCGTCTTTACCCTCGCCTTCTGGCCGCGTCGCTGTCGTCACACCGATCAAACTATCGCGATTGACCAGTTCGCCCAGTTCCTCACCATTCCAGCCTTCCGTGCCGCTTGGACGCATCGGCAGCACCATGTAACGAAGGTCGGCGGTGCTGTCATGAACCCGCACCTCGATGTTGTTCCCAATCTCGGTCCCGAATTCGGCGAGGACGGCCCGCGGTTCGTGTACGACGCGGGAGCGATAGGCTTTGCTCACGTACCAAGCCGGCGGTGCGCCAAGAATAGATCGCGGGTAACACGAACAGAGCGTGCAAACGATAACATTGTGGATTTCCGGCGTGTTCTCCAGAACCACGAATTGCGCTTCAAGGGGCTTAACACCGATTTCCAGAAGCGCGGCTTTGGAATCTTGCAATAGGGTTTTCTTAAAGCCCGGAATCGTCCAGGCGCGGGCGACAATGCGCGCACCCAACGCCGGCCCGGCTTTTTCCATACGCTCAATCATCCGGCCTACGGTTTCCGCAGACAGCAGCCCCTTATCGACAAGGCAGTCATAAACCGCCTCGCTAATTACGCTGTATTCACTGGGGGTGGGGTCGTCATCTTTAATGTCATCATGGTCGTGGCGGTGATCGAAGCTGTCGGGCAGGTCCTTGATGGCTGTTTCGCGGCGCTCGCGGACCCGTTCAATGCGGGCCGCCAGTTCACCGGCATCGAATACGCCTTTCTCGATCAACACGTCCCGGACGGCTGCCGCTTTTTTCTCGTAGAACCCCAGCGTGTTATAGGCCTCCTTGCCCATGGTCTCGATGACGCGGCGCATCTCGTCAACCGACATCAACGGCGGTTCGGATCGTGAAATACAGTCCCGCACCGCTTCCATGCGCTTTTCCCAAAAGACCATGGGCCGTTCGTCCCGTTCGATTGAACTGCCGGGCAGTCCGCCGATATCATGATAGCCACGATGTTTCACGCTGTTCCCCTATCCACGACATTCCAATGCTAACAGGTATTCCCCTAACGGGCGAAAATGATGACGACGACTCCGGCCGCTAGGACAAGCGCCCAGGCCAGACGGGAGCCCGTGTTGGCCTCTTTCAGAAAATAGCCGCCCAGAATCACCGACAGGGGGATCGAAACCTGACGCAGGCTGTTCACGGCGGCAACGTTTCCGCCCCATTGATAGGACAGCAAAATCAGATAGTAAGACAGATACGATGTCACCGCCGCGCTGAGATAGCGCATCGGCGTTTTCCGCCAGCCGCCGAAAAGATGCTCCAGGACGGGCCGGCCCGCGGGTTTGCGAATGATAAAGAAAATCCCGCAAGCCGGGGCAAGAAACATATACCCCCACACCAGCAACACCACCGGCTCGATGACCTTCATGGCTTCCGAATCCGCCAGCGATTGGGTTCCCATGCCGGCCATGGCCAGGGTCGCGGTGAAAAAGGTTGCCGGATGCTGCAACAGCTTCGAGCCCTTGCGGTATTGCAGGAAAAACGCCCCGACCATGACCAGGGCGACACCACCAAGCATCACATGGCCGTAACGCTGGCCCAGGATCAGCCAGCCGAAAAAGACAATGAACAACGGCGCCGCACGGATGATCGGGTAATAGACGGACAGGTCTCCGGTTTTCAGAGTCGTCAGTATACCGATGTAATAGAACATCAACCCGGCCGTTGATATCAGGATCAGCGGCAAGACAGGCAATCCGGAAACAAGGTCCACGCCCAATACAAGCGCATGGATGACGGCGATAAGCACCCACACCAGAATGACGCCCAAATAGGCTGCTTCAGGGAATACGGTTCCCTTGAGAACGAGATCGCGGAAGGGATGGATAGATGCGGCGAGCAGGACAATCCCGGCGACAGTCAACTCCACGCGCGTGTCCTCTTACAATCCGCCCAGCACAGAGTCCCGGTCACCCAGGAAATTCCGTCCCCGCTCACCGGCCAAGGCCCCTTCGACGAGTTCTTTCCATTCGTCGGGCTTGACGCCGTGGTCTTCAGGCCGCGTGCCGATCCCCAACCCTTCCAGAAATGCCTGCAGCGTATCGGCACCGGCTGTCAGGTCTTGTCCGAAAATACGTTTCAGGCTGACATCACAATCGGGGTCGTTGCCAGTTACCCATCGCATCACCATGGACAGGCTGAACGAACAGGCAATGCCGTGGGGGACGCCGTGTTTAAGCGTGATTGGGTAGGAAACGGAATGCGCCAGCGCCGTTTTGGTGTTGGAGAACGCCATTCCGGAAATCGTCGCGGCACGCGCCATCCGCGCGCGAAGATCCAGATTATCGAGATCATCGGCAAGCGCCGGCAAGGCTTCAAGAACGTCGCTGGCCGCCGTTACGGCAAAGGCAGAAGACACCGGATTGGCGTTGACGTTCCAGATACTCTCCAGCGCATGGGACAGCGCATCAAGGCCGGTGCTCACCGTCAGCCCCCTTGGCGCCCCCAACATCAGTTCCGGATCGACCACGGCATGTTCCGGGTAAAGAGACGGAAGGTTGAGGGAATATTTTTTCTGTGCATCGGTGTCCCAGACCGTGGCCCAGCATGTGACTTCGCTGCCCGTTCCCGATGTCGTCGGCACGGCGATAATCGGAACCGGGATGAGGTGCTCGCCACCCTCGCCGGTTTCCAGAAAGTTTTTAACGGTGCCAAAATCCCCGCCTGACGCCGACAGGACCTTAGCCGCATCGATCACCGACCCACCACCGACGGCGATAATCACGTCGATTTCCTCTGTTGCCCGCCCAAACATCCGGCAGCTTTCATCCAGCATGTGAAAATCCGGGTTTTGGGTGACGTTGTCGATAACGACCCGGGCTGTCCCGGCGGCGGCCTGAATTTTATCTGACAGGGCCTGAAAAACAGGCTCGTTGTAGGTGACCAGAGCGTACCCGCGACCATTCAGAAGCGCGCCGATATTATCAAGCGCGCCGTTTGCAAAGACGATGTTGACGGGATTTTGATAGGTCCACATTCGTGCTGTTCCGGTTTCAGTGATGGCAAATCGTGACAGAGGCCTTAATCCAAGACAACGAAAAACTACGGACGACAGCCAAGAGAGGACCCTACAGGGTGTAAAGCAACTGTCTCTGACCGCCAGGAAATATCGGTAGGGCAACCGCCGGGTTACTGAACACCCCAACGGAAACGCATGATCCAATGAATGTCTGCTATGGGTCATTAGCAGACATTCCGCGACCACCCCCAGAATGTCCGCTTTCGGGGGTAAAGCGGTCATAAATCACCCTTCGGAAAAGAGTCCGCTAATAGCCAAAAGCGGATATCGGGACGAGTGTTTCGGGCTGGGGGCGTCAATCTGCCACTTCTGTGGCCCTGGTTTCAAATGAAGCTCTATGACTTAGATCATGGTCCCGACCGATGGGAATTCCCTAAACTTAACATCGACGCTTCCGAATACCTGACTACCACACGATGTCTTTCGTCCGTATGGGAGGTCCGCATGAGTGGTGGAGAGCGAGCGCTTCGCCGTTCACGACAACCTTGAGAAGTGGCACCGGCATCGCGCGGGCATGCCGAAGAAGTTGAGCCTCGACAAAGGAGAGGAGCCTACCGATGCAGTTATTCTCAAAAAGCGGAGAGAGGGCAAAATGGAGGGAGCTCTGGGACGCCCTCCATCGCTTTTTCGAGAGCCCCCTAAACGGCCTGATCGCCGGCGTGGTGGCGGTTGCCGTCCTCAGCGTCTCGTTTGTGGTGGCCGAGGAACTGAACATTCGCGCTTCGACGACCAAGTTCTGCGTCTCGTGCCACTCGATGAACGCCTACCTCTACGAGGAATACAAGAAATCGAAGCATTACCAGACGGTTTCCGGAGTTCGCGCGCAATGCGGCGACTGTCACGTGCGCAAGCAGTTCTGGCCCGCCGTCTGGGACCACCTGATGGGAACCGAAGATCTCATCGGCGAATTCGCCCGCGACTGGACGGACCCCGAGGTCATGAAGAAACACCGCCCGGCGATGGCGGAAAAGGTGCGGCTCACGATGCTCGGAAACGACAGCCAGAACTGCCGGTTTTGTCACCTCGAGGAGGCCATCAAGCCAAAGCGCAAGCGCGGGAAAGGGGCGCATAAGGCGGCCTTGAAGGACGGCGATACCTGTATCGCGTGCCACTACAATCTGGTCCACGAGCCGGTCGACCCATCTCCACGCTTCGAGAAGGCAATGGAGAACTATCCCCGTCGGCACGCCAAGCCGGACCGGCAATAGAATCATAATCATTGTGTAATGCGGGATCTTTCGGGACCGAGCTAACCCGTTTCCAAATGTCCGCTTTCGGGGGTAAAGCGGACATGACGTGGATCAATTCCCTTGGGCGGCAGTCCGCGTTCTACCGTCCGGCCTCGGTGGTCCGGACCACGCGGGCCAGCGTCAGCACATCGACCGCCTTGGCGCCCCCCCTGAGCAGCATCTTCGCGCAGGCGGACACCGTGGCCCCGGTGGTCAGCACGTCATCAATCAGCAGCACCCGGCGGCCGTCCAGTTCTCCGCGCCGGGACGGGCGCACCCGGAACGCGCCTTGGACGTTGCGGTGCCGGGCCGAGCGGGTCAGGCGGCCCTGCGGCGGCGTACGTTTGCCGCGCACCAGCAGGTCCTGGACCACGCGCACCCCGCCAATGCGCCCGACGACGCCGGCCAGCAGGGCGGCCTGGTTGTAGCGGCGCGCGAACAGGCGCGACCAGTGCAGCGGCACCGGCGCGATCAGATCGGCGTCGGCAATCAAACCCGCGCCCGTCCGGGCCAGCCAGCGGCCCAGCCCCGGCGCGGTATCGGTGCGATCCCCGTGTTTGAAGGCCAACACCAGCTTGCGGCTGAAATCACCGTAAACCATGACCGCGCGGGCGCGGTTATAAGGCGGGGCGCGGCGCGCGCAGGCCCCGCACAGGACCGCGTCCGACAGGCCGGGATCGAAGGCGAACGGCAGGCCGCAGCACGAACACAGCGGCGGCGTGATGAAATCCACCGCCTGCCAGCACGGCCCGCACAACACGCCGGCGCTTTCGACCACGGCGTTGCATGACGGGCACTGCGGCGGCAGCAGGATATCCAGCGCCGCGCCGGACAGCGCCGACAGCAGGCCTCTCTTATCCAAAGTGTTTGGCGAAGTGTTTATGACGCGCCCCCCTTGTGGCATAACCCAACAATGACCGAGTCGATGATGGTATTCAACCGCCGCACCGTGCGCCGCCACCGGGCGCGCGCCGCCGGGCTGCTGGCCGATGCGGGCGGACATGATTTCCTGTTCAGGGAATCCGCCGAGCGCCTGTGCGATCGGCTCGACGACGTCACGCGCACGTTCCCCCTGGCTCTCGACCTCGGCTGCCACAGCGGACAGGTGGCCCAGGCGCTCGGCGGGCGCGGCGGCATCGAAACCCTGGTGCAGTGCGACCTGGCCCCGGAAATGGCATTTGCGGTTCCGGGCGGTCCGGTTCTGGCGGCGGATGAAGAAGCCCAGCCCTTCGCCGAGACCGCCTTCGACCTGATTTTGAGCAACCTCAGCCTGCACTGGGTCAACGATCTGCCGGGCGCGCTGGTGCAGGCCCGGCGGGCGCTAAAACCCGACGGGCTGTTCCTCGCCTCGACGCTCGGCGGCGACACGCTCCAAGAATTGCGCCAAGCCCTGGCGGAGGCGGAAATCGCCGAGGACGGAGGACTGAGCCCCCGCGTCTCGCCGATGACGGAAGTGCGCAACCTAGGCGGCCTGATGCAGCGTGCCGGGTTCGCGCTGCCGGTGGTCGATTCCGAAACCGTGACCGTGATGTACGGCGACCCGATGGCGCTGATGGCCGACCTGCGCGCCATGGGCGAAAGCAATGCCGTGCTGGAAAGCCGCAAGGGATTGATGAAGCGCGCCACCATGGCCGCGGCGGCGCAACGCTACCGGGATTTGTTCGCCAAGGACGACGGGAAAATCCCCGCCACCTTCCAGATTCTGACCATGACCGGCTGGACCCCCGATGCGTCGCAACAACAACCCCTGAAACCCGGCAGCGCCGAGACCCGATTGGCCGACGCGCTGAAGGACGATTTTAGGGACGGGGACTGACGCCATGACCTACACGGTGAAGGAAATCTTCTACACCCTGCAGGGCGAAGGCGTGAACGCCGGGCGGGCGGCGGTGTTCTGCCGCTTCGCCGGGTGCAATCTGTGGAGCGGCCTGGAACAGGACCGCGCGGAAGCCGAGTGTACGTTCTGCGACACCGATTTCATCGGCACCGACGGCCCCGGCGGCGGCAAGTTCGACACCCCCACCGGCCTCGCCCGCGCGGTGCGGGCGCAATGGCCCGATGGCGCGGATGCCCCCTTCGTCGTCTGCACCGGCGGCGAGCCGTTGTTGCAACTGGACGAGGCGCTCATCGATGCCCTGCACGCAGAGGGCTTCGAGATCGCGGTCGAGACCAACGGCACCCAGGCGGCCCCTCCGGGCATCGACTGGGTCTGCGTCAGCCCCAAAGCGGGGTGCGACATCACCCTCACCGAAGGCGACGAATTGAAGGTCGTATTTCCGCAACCCGGCCTCGACCCGGAGAGCCTCGAATCCTTGACTTTCCGCCACTATTTGATACAGCCCCTGCACGATAGCGACATTGAGACCAACACCCGGCTCTGCCTCGACTATTGCCGCGATCATCCGCGCTGGCGGTTGAGCCTTCAGACGCACAAGATATTGGGAATCCCCTAAGAGACACACATGGATATCATTCAGGAATTCACCTTCGAGTCCGCGCACCGCCTGCCCAAGGTGCCGGAAACCCACAAATGCCACCGCCTGCACGGCCATTCCTTCCGCGTCGCATTGACGATCAGCGGGCCGATGGACGAGGAGATGGGCTGGGTCATGGACTTCGCCGACGTCGAAGCGGCGTTCGATCCGTTCCTGAAGCAGCTCGACCACAACTACCTGAACGACATCCCCGGCCTGGAAAACCCGACCAGCGAAGTCATCGTGCGCTGGATCTGGAACAACCTGAAACCGGCGCTGGCGGGCCTCAGCCAAGTCAAACTGTGGGAGACCTGTGAGTCCCAATGCGTCTACCGGGGCGACGCCGAAGACGTCTCCTGACAGTTGTCTGCAAAACCCTGTTGAACGAAGTTTGGTACAGGCATACCTTTGTATCGGGAGGCAAAACATCCTTCCCAGAGCGCTTCGGGTGTGACCGCGGTCAGACCCGACAAGCAATAAAAGTGGAGGTGGATATGGCAGACACGAAAGAGCTTCGCCAACAGTTCGAAGCCCGCATCGCCGAGCTGATGGAATCGGCCAAGGGGATCGATGCCGAGCTGCGCGAAACTCCCAACCCGGATTTCGAGGAAAACGCCACCGAAATGGAGGAGGATGAAGTCCTCGAGGAGCTGGGCATGGTCGCGCTTGAGGAAATCGATCACCTCCGCGTCGCCATCCAGCGCATCGACAACGGCATCTACGGCGAGTGCATCTCCTGCGGCGAGCCGATCAGCGAAAAACGCCTGGACGCCGTCCCCCACGCCACCAAATGCATGGACTGCATGGAAGGCTGAGCCGCCTTCCCGTTCCTCATCTCCCTGGGCCTCTCAGGCACAGACCCCACCCTTGAGCAACGCCCGGCCGTCGGGGCCGAAGCGGCCGCGCGCCGTCCAGGTGCGGCCGTTTTTCATGCGCAGCACCGCCACGGCCCCGGCGCCCGCGATCTCCGCGCCGCTGACCACGGCCTGGCCGTAATCGGAACTCTCCAGCCGGTCATCAACGTCGATGATGAATTCAAACCGCCGCCCCGGCCAGAATTCGGAAAAGCGGAGCTGCATGACTTCCGCGCCGTCACCGACCGGCGTCGCGGCGACCAGCCCGACCTCGCCCGCCACCGGCTCGAACGCCTGCGCCATCGACGCGCCGGCGCCGCCGTCCTCGGTATCGAAAATCAAGCCGCCCAGCGACCCGGTCAGCCGGATCGTCACCTGCTCGACCGCCCACGCCTCCTCGCTCTTGTTGGTGATCTCGAAAATGTCGCCGTCGGTCTCGAAAAACGCGACCTCGACCCGCCCGCCGCAGGCCCAGGCGGCGTTGCCGCCAAACGGAATAAAGCCGCCGTAGGCGTTTAAAAAAAACAGGGCCGCAACACAGGCGGCCGTGGTCCGGCGTCGCGACATCGGCACCTCCGGTCAACAGCCTAGCAGAAAAATCGCCGCCGTCCGGGATGAGGTTTGCCGGGAGGGGAATTGACGCAGCGCCAAGCCGTGCATATGTCAGCGATGTGGTAAAGGCTGATCTAAGGTGTGGGATTATGGTTGAGAGTTTTGACAAGCTGATCGAGCGGTTTCCCGGAGACGACAAGGCGCTTCGTTCCATGTTCCTCGAGGACCACGACCTGGACGTCTTGAGCAAGGAGTACCGATCCATAGAAGAGGACCTTCTTAAGCTCGAAAGCGTCGGTGGCACCGAGGCTTTGTCCGAGGCCAATGGCCTGAAAATGCGGTGTATCGCCCTGGAAGAGGATATCCTGACGAAGTTTGAGGGATACAAACCCATCTAGGCACCGGGACTGCGCCGTTCGGAAACGGAGGGCTGCCCATGAAAAAAGTACTGGTTGCGATAGACATTGCGAGACATGGCGGCAACGACGGTTGTTTAAAGACCGCGCAGGACATCGCCAAGACAATGGACGCCACGCTTATCCTTCTGCATGTCATCGAGTCCATCCCCAGGTATTACATCCCGTCCATGCCGCCCGGGGCCATTAGTAAGTGGAAACTGGAAGCGGAGGAGGAGGCGCGCAAGCTGGCGGAGAAGTATGGTTGTTCCGACGTGGTTGTTCGCGAAGGGGTTCCCGCGACCAAGATTCTGGAGTACGCATCGGAAATCAACGCAGACCTTATCGTGCTGAACTCCCACGATCCGGAGCTGTTTGATTATTTGTTCGGCTCCGTCGCCAACCGGGTGGTTCAACACGCACATTGTTCGGTGCACGTTGCGCGCCAACACGATGCCGCCCCCGATGTCCCCCCCGATGTCGCCAATGAGGGCACGTAAGGCTCGTGTCGCGAATCCGCGGGCGTGGTTTCTGAAACAGGCGGGGCTCCGTGTCGATTTCCGTGCCCGGCGGGCTTGGCTTGGCGCGCTCTCCGGGATCGGCTAGGTTGGCGGTCCCTGCCTACGGAAGGAGTATCCCCGATGCTGATCAAGGCCGATCAATCGTGCCTGATAGTGATCGACGTCCAGGAACGGCTGGTGCCCGCCATGCAGGCTCCGGCGCGGGTGATCCGCAACACCCGGACGCTGATGACGGCGGCCTCCCGGTTGGCAATCCCGATGCTGCTCACCGAGCAGTATCCCAAGGGGCTTGGCCATATCGTGCCGGAGCTCCGGGACCTGGCCGAGGGCGGCACGGTGCTCGAGAAAATGCACTTTTCCTGCATGAACGATGCGGCCTTCGCCGCTGCGTTCAAGGCCTTGGACCGCCGCCAGGCGATCATCGTCGGCATGGAGGCCCATATCTGCGTCATGCAGACCGGCGTCAATCTGATGGAGCAGGGTTTCGAGACCTTCGTCGTCACCGACGCCACATCGTCGAGGACCCCGGAGAGTGAGAAAGCCTGCCTGGACAGGCTGAGCGCCGCCGGCGCCGGCATCGTCACCACCGAGATGGTGGTCTTCGAATGGCTCGGCCGCGCCGGCACGCCCGAGTTCAAGGAACTCCTGAACGAAATCAAATAGGGCGCTCGACCAACATTTCTCGCCGCACCCTTCAGTTATGTCCGCTTTGGCCGCTGAAGCGGCCCCTGCGGTCCGGGGGTAAAGCGGACGTAATGCACGGTGTGGCAAAAAGTCCGCTAATAGCCAGGAACGGACATTCTCTACTGCACTAGGTTTCTCAATATGAACAAAGGGACACTTCGTGCCGTCCCGTTAATGCACGGTTGTTCCGGCGGGAGCTTCACTGCTATCAGACGTAACGTTGGCTTCCATGGCCAGTTTGGGCATGTCCTGGGTCTCTTCGCGGATGCGTTCCATATAAGGCTTCAGGGGAAGATCGTTTTCAATAACGTGCCCGGTCAGCCAATCCTGTAGAAACTTTGCAATCTCGACAGCGACGTTAGTAATGTTGTCTTCGTTCGCGGCCAACGCCTTGTGTGACAAGCCCTTGAGTTTTTCGATCAGGGTCGCGTGTTCTTTTCTGTGGTCATCGAAAAATGGGAAATTAGATTTCCTCTGCATTTCTTCTTCACGCTTGAAATGCGTTTGTGTGTACTCGGTAAAAGCCTTCAGATGGGGGATCATCTGCTCGGGCTTGCGAAAGCCGATGATACCTTCGTTGAATTTGTTGATGAGGCCGAAGAGAGTCCTGTGATCCTCATCGATAACGCCTTCATCAACAATGAACTGGTTCGTCCATTGGATTTTCTTTACGGACTTAGCCGCCTCGGCCCTCTTTATGGCTAGTTTTTTGAGTCTTTCGCGCTCCAATTCCGCTTTTTTCTGCGCCTTTTTCATCGTGATACCGATTACAACGACCGCGAATGCGACAACACCATAACCGATGAAAAACAGATAATTCTCCATAACGTCCCTGCTCTTAGATCTAAAAATTCACCAGATAGATTTTTCATAAAGAAAATCCGGATCGAATACAAATCACGTTAAATGTTTGAGGTGATTTTATGCTGAATGATGTCGGCTTTGGGTCAAAAGCAGACGGTTTTCGCCATCACCAACTATGTCCGCTTTGGCCGCTGAAGCGGCCCCTGCGGTCCGGGGGTAAAGCGGACCTGAATCACGACCCCTCCACATGTCCGCTAATAGCCAACAACGGAAATTCGAGTGCATCCAACTAAAACGGCAGCCAGGAATGCTTGGTCGTGTAATGTAGATAGCCAACGTTAGCGCCGACGCGAAGCCCTACCCCGGTCCGAATCGGTGCCAGGATGATCTTGCCTGACTGTTGGTAGCTGATACCGAAACCGGCGGCCACATAGACGCTGCCGTCCACGCCTGGAAAACGCTGAAACAGTTGGTCATCGTTTTCAAGGTGGTAGATCAAGGTGAACGCCTTCGACGCATTTCCACCAAAATCCCATCCGATGGAAGGCCCCTGCCAATAAACCTTGCGTGCCTTGGCGGTCTTAAGCGTTCAACATTGATCTGAATAGCGAACATCATAAAAGAAAAGGCAATTGTGGTTGCTGCTATCAGTGCCCCACCAAGGGTAAGAAGAAGCGATCTAGCACCTTCAATCTTTCCATTAGTCGCAAAATACGGTTCCAAAGCATTTTGCAACGCTGGGATATAGTAAATGCTAATCGCTATGAGCAGGAACAAGACAACCGAAATGATGAAAATTATGTAGCGTGCTACAAAACGAAAGAAGGCATATTTTAAATGATAAAAAAGATGAAACAGCGTGGCGTAACTTTTTAGCGCCGCTTTCTTAGCTTGAGAAACCTTTAGGTGTATTTTTTCCAACATTTAAGTCACTAAACCCATCTAGAAAAGCCTCGCTTTTTTCCAAAAACCAATTTCAAAAAATTTTGAAATCCTGGCAGCGTGCTCCACATCAATCTAAACAATATATTGCTTCGGACAAAGATGTTCAATATTTGTTCTTGACAATCTCCGTTTAATTATGATCTTATTCCCTTTTCAAGATTGAAATAGGAATTAGAATCATGCCGCCTCCCACGTCCGTCCCCGTCCGCCTTCCCGCCGCCCCTGTTTCCGGCCCCACCCCCGCCGTCGCCCCCGCGCCGGAAAGGCCCGTGCTTTCTCCCGCGCCCGCCGCCAAAAAATTGCGCCACCGCCACGAAGCCTTCTGCCAGCATTTCGTGTTGTGCGGCACCGCCACCATCGCCGCCATCAAGGCGGGGTATTCGCGCCTGTCGGCGCACAACCAGGGCTACCGATTGATGCGCCATCCCGCGATTCAGGCCCGCATCGCCGAAATCCACAGCCGTCTGGCGCACGCCTACTGTCTCGACACCGACGTGTTGCTCGGCAAGCTGGAGGCCGTCTATCAGCGCGCGCACGAAACCCGTCAGTTCGGCGCCGCCGCCCGCGCCGTCGAGATCCAGGCGCGCATCGCGCGGCAGATCATACCGAAACAGATTCCGGGAGAGTTGAAAACAAGAGGCGGGGAACGGAGCCTCTTGGTCCGCGACAGGGAAAGCAAAATGATGAGAAATGATGAGTTTTCCCAAAGACCGGCGGACGGGTTTCCCGCGAAATCAACGGCTTGCGCCGCATCGGGCCGCCGGAAATGATGATATCCGGACGATATTTTGATGACATTTGGATGACATTTCGACGATGGACGGACGATATTCGGACGAGTCCGGGACGTCCACAGGCCCCATTGATACGGCCATTGATCCCGCCCCCCTCAGCCCCTACATTCCGTCCATGAAATTCCCCGACCCCCTGATACGCGGCAAGCTGATCAAGCGCTACAAGCGGTTCCTGACCGATGTCGAGCTGGAGGATGGCAGCAAAGTCGTCGCCCACTGCGCCAATTCCGGCTCCATGCTGTCGGTCAACGAACCGGGCGCCGAGGTCTGGCTGTCGCCGGCGCGCAACCCGGAACGCAAACTGCGCTATACTTGGGAGAGCATCCGCATCGGCCGCACCCTGGTCGGCATCAACACCAGCCACCCCAACGCGCTCGCCGCCGACGCCGTGGCGAAAGGCAGGATTCCAGAACTGGCGGGCTATGCCTCGCTCCGCCGCGAGGTCAAATACGGCAAGAATTCCCGCATCGATCTTTTGCTCGAACGTAACGGCCCCGATGATGGCGAAAAGTGCTACGTCGAGATCAAGAGCGTCACCATGAAGCGGGATTTGGGCCGCGACGCGCCGGTCGAATTCCCCGACGCAGTGACGACGCGCGGCGCCAAACATCTGGTCGAACTGACCGACATGGTCAAACAGGGCCACCGCGCCGTGATGCTGTACCTGACCCAGCGCGCCGACAGCCCGGCCTTCGCCATCGCCGGCGACATCGACCCCGACTATGAAAAAGGACTGGCCAAGGCGATGAACGCCGGGGTCGAAGTGCTGTGCTACGCGTCCAGGGTCACGCGCCACGGAATCACCCTTGGCCCGTCCGTCCCATTGGCATTTTCGAAAAAAATGGCATAATCCCGATATGCAGGATCAAACATCCCAATTTTCCGGGGCCGAAACCGGGGCCGAAACATCGAATGTCGTCGCCTCCGACGGGCGCCACATCAAGATTCACGGAGCCCAAGCCTTCGAAGGCATGCGCCGCGCCGGCCGGCTGGCCGCCGAATGCCTCGATTTCATCACGCCGCATGTGCAGCCGAAGGTGACGACCGGCAGGCTCGACCGCCTGTGCCATGATTTCATCGTCGATAACGGCGCCATTCCGTCGCCGCTGAACTACCGGGGCTTTCCGAAATCCATCTGCACCTCGATCAACCACGTCGTCTGTCACGGCATCCCCGGCGACAAGGCTCTGGGCGAGGGCGATATCCTGAACATCGACGTCACCGTGACCCTGAACGGATGGTTCGGCGATTCCAGCCGCATGTTCCCGGTCGGCAAAGTCGGCGTCAAGGCGACAAAGCTGATAGACGTCACGTTCGAGGCGATGTGGGAAGGCATCAAGGTTGTCCGCCCCGGCGCGACTCTGGGCGACATCGGCCACGCCATCCAGAGTTACGCCGAAAAAAGCCGCTACGGCGTGGTGCGGGATTTCTGCGGCCACGGCCTCGGCCGGGTGTTCCACGACGCGCCCAACGTCATGCATTACGGCAACCCGGGCGAAGGCGACGTGCTGCGCGAAGGCATGTTCTTCACCATCGAGCCGATGATCAACACCGGAACCTATGAAGTGAAAATCCTCGAAGACGGCTGGACCGCGGTGACCAAGGACCGCTCCTTGTCGGCCCAGTTCGAACATTCGCTCGGCGTCACCGCCGACGGCTACGAGGTCTTCACCCTGTCCCCGGCGGGTCTCGACCGACCGCCGTATGATGTCTGATACATCCGACTCCGCCGCCGATACCAGCGGCCACCGAAACCGCCTTCGCGAGCGCTTCCTCAAGGGTGGCGCGGACGCGCTGCCCGATTACGAGATGCTGGAACTGCTGTTGTTCCAGGCCCAGCCGCGGCGCGACATGAAGCCGCTGGCGAAGCGGTTGTTGAAGACCTTCGGCTCCTTTTCCTCCGTCATCAGCGCCGAGCCGGCCGCCCTGAAAGACGTCGACGGCGCCGGCGAGGTCGTGGTGGTGGCGCTGAAGACCGTGCAGGCGGCGGCGCTGAGGCTGGCGCGCGAGGAGATCATGAACCAGCCGGTGCTGTCATCCTGGGACAAGCTGATCGCCTACTGCCGCGCCGCCATGGGGCACCACAAGACCGAACAGTTCCGCATCCTCTTCCTCAACCGGCAGAACGCGCTGATCGCCGACGAGGTGCAGCAGTCCGGCACCGTCGACCACACGCCCGTCTATCCGCGCGAGGTGGTGAAAAGGGCCTTGGAATTGGGCGCGACGGCGATCATCATGGTGCACAACCATCCCTCCGGCGACCCGACACCCAGCAAGGCGGATATCGACATGACCAAGGAAGTCGAAGACTCAGGGTCCAGGCTCGGCATCGTGCTGCACGATCACCTGATTATGACCAAGGCCGGGCATTCGTCCTTCAAGGATATGGGGCTGCTTTAGGCGGCCCCGGAGAAGGCGAACATGTCCATTTCCCGCGTCTTCATCCCCTTCGCTTTAGGGTATTTCCTGTCCTATCTGGTGCGCGTGGTGAACGCCGTTATCGCGCCCGACCTGGTGCGCGACCTGGGGCTGACGGCGGCCGATCTGGGGCTGCTGACCAGCGCCAACTTCCTCGCCTTCGCCGCCGCACAGTTGCCGCTCGGCATCCTGCTCGACCGGTTCGGGCCGCGAAAGACGGAATCCGCCCTGCTGCTGTTCGCCGCCGCCGGTTGCCTCCTGTTCGCCACCGCCCACAGCATCCCCGGCCTGATCACCGGCCGCGCGCTGATCGGGTTCGGCACGTCGGCCTGCCTGATGGCGGCATTCAAGGCGTATGTCCTGTGGGTGCCGGGCGAGCGCATTCCGATGGTCAACGGCTTGCAGATGGCCATCGGCGGATTGGGCGCGGTGACCGGTACGGTGCCGGTGGAAATGGTGCTGACGGTGACCGATTGGCGCGGGCTGTTCACCATGTTCGCCGGATTTGCCCTTTTTGCCGCCGTCGTCTTGTATTTCACCGTGCCCCGGCGCGAAGGCGGGGACGGCGTTCCCGATACCATAAAAAACCAGATTGCCGGGATCGGCCAGGTCTTCCGAAGCCCCCAGTTCTGGCGCATCGCGCCGATGACCATCGCGTCGCAAAGCATGTTTCTGGGCACCCAGAGCCTGTGGTCCGGGCCGTGGCTGGGCGACGTCGCCGGACTGCCCCGTAACACGGTCGCCGAAAACCTGTTGTGGATCGCCATTTCCATGGTCGCGGGATTTTTGGGCATGGGCACCATCGCCGACCGGCTCGGCAGGCTGGGCGTCCAGACCATCCGCGTCGCCTTTACCGGCATGGCCGTGTTCGCCATCGTGCAGATTCCGATGACCCTGCAATGGACCGGCGCCGTGTTGCCGATGTGGATGCTGTTCGGGTTTTTCGGCACGGCGGGGATTCTCAGCTACGCCGCCCTGCCGCGGTACTTCCCGCCGGAAATGGCCGGACGCGTGATTACCGGGCTTAACGTCTTCACCTTCGGCGGCGCCTTCGCCGCGCAGTGGGGCATGGGCCTGATTATCAACCTGTGGCCAGCCCCGGAAGGAATGGGCGGGACCATCATTGGCGGCGGCTATGCGCCGGAAGGCTATCAGGCGGCGTTCGCCGTGATGACCGTCCTGCAAGTCCTGGCGCTGACGTGGTTCGTGATGTTTCGCCGCGGGCGGCTGTAACGCAGCCGGTAAAGGACACGACGTTTTTCAAACCCGCGGCGATTCTGTAAGATGACCGCCTTAATTCTGGAGCATATGAGACTTTCATGATTCCACGCTATTCCCGCCCCGACATGGTCGCCATTTGGGAGCCCGCCAACAAGTTTCGCATCTGGTACGAGATCGAGGCCCATGCCTGCGACGCGCAAGCCGACCTGGGCGTGATCCCGAAAGACGCGGCCAAGGCCGTCTGGGACCGTGGCGACAAGCCCTATACGCCCGAGCGCATCGAGCGCATCGACGAGATCGAGCGCGAAACCCATCACGACGTCATCGCCTTCCTGACCGAGCTTTCCGAACATGTCGGCGACGAGGCCCGCTTCGTGCATCAGGGCATGACGTCGTCGGACGTGCTGGACACCTGTCTGGCGGTGCAGATGACGCAGGCCGCCGATATCCTGCTCGCCGACCTGGACGGCTTGCTCGACGTTTTGGAGCGGCGCGCGCGCGAACATAAAAACCACGTCTGCATCGGACGCAGCCACGGCATCCATGCCGAGCCGACCACCTTCGGCATCAAACTGGCCGGCCATTACGCCGAATTCCGGCGCAACCGCGACCGGATGGCCCAGGCGCGGGCCGAGATCGCCACCTGCGCCATTTCGGGCGCGGTCGGCACCTTTGCCAACATCGACCCGGCGGTCGAGGTCTACGTGGCGAAAAAACTGGGGCTCGGGATTGAGCCGGTTTCGACCCAGGTTATTCCGCGCGACCGGCATGCCGCGTTCTTCGTAACCCTGGCCGTGATCGCCAGCGGCATCGAGCGGCTGGCGACGGAAATCCGCCACCTGCAACGCTCGGAAGTGCGCGAGGCCCAGGAATATTTCGCCAAGGGGCAGAAGGGCTCGTCGGCCATGCCGCACAAGCGCAACCCGATCCTGACCGAAAACCTGACCGGACTCGCGCGGATCGTCCGCATGGCGGTGGTGCCGGCGCTGGAAAACGTCACGCTGTGGCACGAACGCGATATTTCCCATTCTTCCGTGGAACGCATGATCGGCCCGGATTCAACCGTGACCCTCGACTTCGCGCTGGCGCGCCTGACCTCGATGCTCGACAAGCTGGTGGTCTATCCGCAGGCGATGATGGA
>JACNJX010000010.1 GCA_014382345.1 Alphaproteobacteria bacterium | reverse complement strand
ACGCCAAGGTCATTGAAAATGCCGAAGGGATGCGCACCACGCCGTCCATGGTGGCCTTCGCCGAAGATGGCGAATGTCTGGTCGGACAGTCCGCCAAGCGCCAGGCGGTGACCAACCCCGGCAATACGCTGTTTGCCATCAAGCGCCTGATTGGCCGGCGCTACGACGATCCGGTGACCGAAAAGGACAAGAAAATCGTTTCTTACGATATCGTCGAAGGCGACAATGGAGACGCCTGGGTCAAAGTCGGTGACAAGAAATATTCGCCCAGCCAGATCAGCGGCTACATCCTGCAAAAGATGAAGGAAACAGCCGCTCAGTTCCTCGGCGATGAGCCGGTCCAGGCGGTGATCACGGTTCCCGCCTACTTCGACGACCACCAGCGCCAGGCGACCAAGGACGCCGGTAAGATCGCCGGTCTCGAGGTTTTGCGGATCATCAACGAACCGACGGCTGCCGCCCTCGCCTACGGGCTTGAGAAAAACGAAACCGGCACCATCGCCGTCTATGACCTGGGCGGCGGCACGTTTGACGTGTCGATTCTGGAAATCGGCGACGGCGTGTTCGAGGTCAAATCCACCAATGGCGACACCTTCTTAGGCGGCGAGGATTTCGATATCCGCATCGTCGATTACCTGGCCGACGAATTCAAAAAAGACACCGGCATCGATCTTCGCGAAGACAAGCTGGCCCTGCAACGCCTGAAGGAAGCGGCGGAAAAGGCGAAGATCGAACTGTCGTCCACGGCCCAGACCGAGATCAACCTGCCGTTCATTACCGCCGACCAAAGCGGCCCGCAGCATCTCAACATCAAGCTGACCCGCGCCAAACTGGAAAGCCTGGTCGATGACCTGATCAAGCGCACGGTCGAGCCCTGCAAGAAGGCCCTGAAAGATGCGGGGCTCAAGGCGTCGGAAATCGACGAGATCATCATGGTCGGCGGCATGACCCGCATGCCCAAGGTGACCGAAACCGTGAAGGACTTCTTCGGCCGCGAGCCCCACAAGGGCGTCAACCCGGACGAAGTCGTCGCCATCGGCGCCGCCATTCAGGCCGGCGTCCTGCAGGGCGACGTCAAGGACGTGTTGCTGCTGGACGTCACGCCCCTGTCGCTCGGCATCGAAACGCTGGGCGGTGTCTTTACCCGCCTGATCGACCGCAACACGACGATACCGACCCGCAAGAGCCAGGTCTTCTCGACCGCCGAGGACAGCCAGACCGCGGTGACCATCCGCGTCTTCCAGGGCGAGCGTGAAATGGCGGCCGACAACAAGCTGCTCGGCCAGTTCGATCTGGTCGGCATCCCGCCGGCCCAGCGTGGCATGCCGCAGATCGAGGTCACCTTCGACATCGACGCCAACGGCATCGTCAATGTTTCGGCCAAGGACAAGGCGACCGGCAAGGAACAGCAGATCCGCATCCAAGCCTCCGGCGGTTTGTCCGATGATGACATCGAGCGCATGGTCAACGAAGCCGAACAGCACGCCGACGAAGACAAAAAACGGCGAGAAGTGGTCGATGCCCGCAACGCGGCGGACAGCCTGATTCATTCGTCCGAACAAAACCTCAAGGAATACGGCGACAAGGTCTCCGATGAAGACAAGAAGGCGATCGAAGACGCCGTCGCCGATCTCAAGGAAACCATTGAGGAAGAGAACCCGGACCCGGATGACATCAAGACCAAGACCGAAACCCTGACCCAGGCCGCCATGAAGCTGGGCGAGGCCATGTACAAGGCCAGCCAGGAAGAAGACGCGGCGGAAGCGGCGGCGGATAGCGAAGAGTCCGGTGACGGGGAGGAAGAAGACCCCACGGTCGTCGACGCCGACTTCGAGGAAGTCGACCCGGAGGCCGACGCGGATGCGGATTCCAAGGACGCCGGCTTCGAAGAGGCCGCCTCCGACGACAAGGACGCAGGCAAGTCCAAGAAGGACGATTAATCCGGCGTCCGGCTTTCGGACTGGTGTGTCATGGTTGTTCCCCTGAAAGTGTCTGGTGATGGCTAAGGAAGATTATTACACGACCCTCGGGGTGGAACGGGACGCCAGTGCGGATGAGATGAAAAAGTCTTTCCGCAAGATGGCCATGAAGTACCATCCGGACCGCAACCCGGACGACAAAAAGGCCGAAAAGAAGTTCAAGGAATTGAACGAGGCCTACGAAGTCCTGAAAGACGACCAGAAACGCGCGGCCTATGACCGCTTCGGCCACGAAGCCTTCGAGCAGGCGGGGGCCGGTGGCCCGGGCGGTCCTGGCGGATTCGGTGGCGGGGGTGGCGGCTTTGCGTCCGGTTTTGCCGATATTTTTGATGAAATGTTCGGCGATATCGGCGGACGCCGGGGCGGCGGTCCGTCATCGGGGCAGGGCTCCGACCTTCGCTTCAACATGGAAATCAGCCTCGAAGACGCCTTTGAAGGCGCCAAGAAAGACATCCGCGTTCCCTCCTCCGTCGCCTGCGGCGAATGCCATGGCAGCGGCGGTGCCGGCGGCGCGGCCCCTGTGGCGTGCGAAGCCTGTCACGGCCATGGCCGGGTGCGGTCGCAATCCGGCTTCTTCACGGTGGAACGCACGTGTCCGTCCTGCGGCGGGCGCGGCGAGATGATCAAGACGCCGTGCAAATCCTGCGGCGGCGCCGGGCGCACTCACAAGGAAAAACAGTTGTCCGTCAATATCCCGCAAGGGGTCGAGGACGGCACCCGTATCCGGCTTTCCGGCGAGGGCGAGGCGGGACTGCGCGGCGCGCCGCCGGGCGATCTTTATATTTTCCTCACGCTTAAGCCCCACCGTTTATTCCAGCGGGACGGCGCGGATATCTATTGCCGGGTGCCGATCGCCATGACCACGGCGACGCTGGGCGGCTCCATCGAGGTGCCGACCATCGAAAGCAAACTGGCCCGTGTCACCATCCCGCCGGGAACGCCGACGGGGCATCAGTTCCGCCTCAAGGGCAAGGGCATGAGCATCCTGCGCTCTTCGTCCAGGGGCGACATGTTCGTGCAGACCCTGGTCGAAACGCCGGTAAACCTGACCGAACGGCAAAAAAAGCTTTTGGAAGAATTCGCTGAAGAGAGCAGCGCCGAAACCCATAGCCCCCAGGCGCACGGCTTTTTCGGCAAGGTGCGTGAGCTTTGGGAAGACCTGAAGGACTAGACGACGGGCTGGGAGGCCGGCTTCGAGCGCGCCCTGGCCAAAGACTCCCCTGACCAATGCGAAGGCCGCTACAAAACCGAGCCGGTGATCGTTGTGGCGAAACCTGCGGGTGGCTGACAGGCTCCCCCCAATCCGCCCAGCACAAGAATTTCTGGCAATCCGGCCCGCCGTCGCCTAAAGAATTGGGCAGTGCATTGAGGTTTATGGGATTAGTGCCATGAAAATCGGAATACTCGGCTGTGCCGGGCGCATGGGCCGGATGCTGGTCGCTCAGGTTCTCGCCACCGAAGGCGCGGAACTGGCCGGCGGTAGCGAAGCGCCGGGCAGCGAATTCGCCGGCCAGGACATCACCCAGCTTGCCGGTCATGAACCGGCGGGGTTGGTGGTCGGTGACGATACGCGGGCCCTGTTCGAAGCCTCCGACGCCGTCATCGATTTCACTGTGCCCGCGGCGACCGCAATTCACGCGGTCCTTGCGGAAGACACGGCGACGGCTTTGATCGTCGGTACCACGGGACTGGACGCCGCCCAGCAGGACGCCATCAATGAGGCAGCGACGAAAGCCCCCGTCGTCCAGGCGGCCAATTTCAGCGTCGGGGTCAATCTAATGCTCAGCCTGACCGAACAGGTCGCGGCAACGCTGGCCGACGATTACGACATCGAGATCGTGGAAATGCACCATCGCCACAAGGTCGACGCGCCGTCCGGCACGGCTCTGGCCCTGGGCGACGCGGCGGCTTTGGGCCGCGGCGTCGATCTCGGCGCCAAATCCCAGCGCGTGCGCGACGGCCACACGGGTCCCCGCCAGGCCGGCGACATCGGCTTTGCGACCTTGCGTGGCGGCGACGTGGCCGGCGATCACACCGTCATTTTCGCTGGCGACGGTGAACGGGTGGAACTGACCCACAAGGCGGCCAACCGTTCCGTCTTCGCGTCGGGCGCCGTGCGCGCGGCGCTGTGGACGGAAGGCCGGGCGTCGGGTCTCTATTCCATGCGGGACGTTCTAAGCACTTAGCGCGACAGGGTTAAACCACTCGCCACTTGCGGACACGGAGGGATTTTATCCGGCCCTTGACGTTTAGGTCTTCCGACCCTTTAAAATCTTCGGCATCGGCCATGGCCACGCTGGCGTCGTCGATGACCAGTTCGCCCTCCTCCGCCGCCGAACAC
Organism: Alphaproteobacteria bacterium; assembly: GCA_014382345.1. GTDB lineage: Bacteria > Pseudomonadota > Alphaproteobacteria > Rhodospirillales > Casp-alpha2 > Casp-alpha2. Next base: position 591 of record JACNJX010000010.1, on the reverse strand, counting down.
AGGCGCGCCGCGATGTTGACGGTATCGCCGATTACCGTGAAGTCGCGCCGGTCCGGCGGGCCAATTGCGCCGGAGACGACGTCGCCGGTATAGATGCCGATGCCGACACGGCGCGGGTAATCCCCGGCACGGACCTGTTGCAGAATGGACTTCGCGGCGTCAACGGCATTGCGGGCGGCGTCCGGCCCGCTGAACAGGGCCAGCACCGCGTCGCCGATCATCTTGTCGATGTCGCCGCCGCGGTCCCGGATGGCGTTGACCTGAAGGGTCATCAGGTCATTGATCATGGCGACGACCTGTTCCGGCGAATGGGCTTCGGCGTAGCTTGTGTAGTCGCGGATATCGGAGAACAGAATGGTCCGGGTGACGCGCCGTGACGGGATGTCGCCCTCATCCTGTGCGTCCAGCGCCGCCGTCGCGGCGCCTGCGGAGACAAAGGTCTCAAGCCGTTTGCGCAACTGGTTGAGGGCATCGGTGCGGGCGTCGATATCTTCCTGCGCCCGCCCGACCAGATGGCCGAGCCCCAACATCAGGCCCGCCACCAACAATCCCGGCACGATGACGGCCCGGAGGGCGCCATCCCGCAGAACC
>JACNJX010000063.1 GCA_014382345.1 Alphaproteobacteria bacterium | reverse complement strand
CCGGCCACCAGGAACCGTTGTGCTTTTCGGTGGCTTCGAACCATTTATCGGGGTTTTTAGGCGTCTTGGCGTTGGTCCAATAGCAGTATTTCTTCGCCTTGGGCGGGTTTACGATTCCGGCGATGTGTCCCGAGGCCGAGAGCACGAAACGCACCGGGCCTTTATAGAGCCCGGTCGCGGCGTAGGTGGATTTCCACGGAGCGATGTGGTCTTCCTGGGTCGAGATGATGTAGGTGGGCGTCTTGATTTTTCTTAAGTCCAGCGGCACGCCGTCGAGCGTGATGCCGCCCGGTTCCACCAGCTTGTTTTCCATGTACATCTTGCGCAGATAGAAGCTGTGCATGTCCGCCGGCATACGCGTGGAATCGGAATTCCAGTAGAGCAGGTCGAACGGGAAGGGCTCTTTGCCGAGCAGGTAATTGTTGACCACGAACGACCAAATCAGGTCGTTGCCGCGCATCATGTTGAACGTGTTCGCCATGTGCGCGCCTTCGAGATAGCCCTTTTCCTGCATCTTCGCTTCCAGGTCGGAAATTTGCGTCTCGTCGATGAACACGCCAAGCTCACCGGGTTCGGCAAAGTCCACCATGGCGGTGAAGTATGTCGCCGATTGGATGCGGGTGTCCTTCTTGGGCGCCATATAGGCCAGGGTGCTGGCGAGCAGCGTGCCGCCGAGACAGTAGCCGATGGCGTTGACCTGTTTCTCGCCCGTCGCCTGTTCGATGGCGTCCAGGGCCGCCAGGGGACCTTCCAACATGTAGTCTTCGAATGCCTTGTGCGAGAGTTTTTCGTCCGGGTTGGCCCAGGAAATGGCGAACACCGTGTGGCCCTGTTCCACGGCCCAGCGGATGAACGAATTCTCACGGCGCAGGTCGAGAATGTAATATTTATTGATCCATGGCGGGATGATCAAAAGCGGGCGCTGGTGCACCTTTTTTGTCGCCGGGTCGAACTGGATCAGTTCGATAAGGTCGTTGCGGTAAACCACCTTGCCGCTGCTTTCCGCCACGTTGATGCCGACCTCGAAGGCGTCCGGGTCGGTCATCTTGATTCTCAATTGGCCTTTGCCTTCCTCCAGATCGTCGAGGAGATTCTGCAAACCCTTGACCAGATTCTCGCCACCGCTTTCGGCGGTCGCCTCTAAAACTTCCGGGTTGGTCAGGAGGAAGTTGCTCGGCGACAGGGCCTCGACGAACTGGCGGGTATGGAAATCGACCTTTTGGGCGTCCTTTTCGTCCAGTCCTTCGACATCGCGCACGGTGGACTGCAACCAGCCTGACGTCAGCAGGTAGGACTGCTTGATGTAGTCGAAGACGTTGTTTTCGCTCCAGGATTCGTGTTTGAAGCGTCGGTCGCCGGGCTCCGGCGTGATCAACGGTTCGGTGTCTGCGCCCATTAGGCGGGCCGCCGTGTTCTGCCACAAATCGGCGTACCCCTTCATCAGCGACAGATTGGCTTCCATCAGCTTCTGCGGGTCGGCCATCATGCGGGACGAAAGTTCCTTAAACGCACCGCCGATGTTCATGGGGTCGGGGTTGAAGGGAGCCCCGCCATTTTCGTTACCGTCTCCGGTTTCTTTATCGGCTTCCTGGTTGCCCAGCTGGTTATATGACATCTGGCGGGCAAGGAATTCGCCGATCATGCGCTGACTGGTTTCGGCGATTTCGGCCATGGTGCGGGCGATTTCCGGACCGTCGGGGTTTCCCCCATTGGCGTTTGTGTCGTTGCCTGGTTGATCGTTCATTGCAATCCTATATGATCGGCTTTCCCTTGAAACAGGGGATAACGAGGTTATGCCGCTTATTATGCTGCAATGCAACATAATAGCATGATGTTTGCAAACGGTTAACCTTTTTCGGGCAGGTTTTGGGTCAATGTGCGAATCTTTGAGAAAATAGGTTCTCCCTTGGTGCGGCCATGTAGGCAGAGCCTGGTAAAGGAAGAATAATGAGGGGTTCAAAAAAAATGGTAAGCGTTAACCATGTTCCGTTACGGATGTTGCCGGTGAAGCCAGCCATGCTTGTGGTTGGTGTTGTCCTCGGCACGTCTGTTCTCGGCGCCTGTTCCCAGGTGCCCGATGCCGTCAATCCGGCCGAGTGGTACCGGGGCACGGTGGACTTCTTCGCCGGTGAAAGCAGCAAAGACCAGAGCCAGGCCGAAAAGAACAAAAAAGAAGGCGGCCTCGGTGCCGACCGTGGCAAGGCGCCTCCGGGTTCCAATCAGGCCTTCCCGAACCTCGCCTCCGTAGACCAACAGGCCCGCGCCCGCGATAACAAGGGCGGCGGTTTGTCGGCGGATACGGAACGTCCGAAATACGCCCCGGCCATTAGCCGTCAGGGTTCCGCGGTGACTACGCTTCGCGACAGGCCGAAACCCGCACCAAGGCCGGCACATGTTCCGGTCCCCGCCGGGGCTGCACAGCCTGCGCCGCCGGCGATGCCGAAACCGGTCGTGGCTCAGGCGCCCGTACCCGCCAAGACTTACGGCCAGCCCCCGGCACAGCCAGAAATGGCGCGCCCCGGCCCGGCGCCGAAACTGGCTTCGACGGAAATGACCGCTGATCAGAGGGCCATCGAAGAACGTCTGGCCCGCCAATTGGCGGATATCCGTTCGCGCGCCGCCGATGGGGGTTCTGCTCCGGCTTTGGCCGGTGTTTCCGCCGCGCCGTCCGCTGATGGTGAGTTGGCGACGTTGGTGATTTCGTCTGATGGCATCATTAGCGGTGAAGGCCAGATTACACCGATGGAGATTTCTTCGGCGTCCGCCCCCGCTGCCCCAACCGCCGCCACCGCCGCCAGCCGTTTTGAGAGCGGCCAGGCCGGAACGTCGGCACCGGGTGAAGCGGTCCGCGTGGCGACGATCCTGTTCAAAAACGGCTCCGCCAGACTTCAGAGCAACGATACGCGGATTCTCGGTGCCGTGGTTCGCCTGCAACGCAAACAGGGCGGGCGCATTCACATCGTCGGCCATGCCAGCTCGCGCACCCGCAACCTGACGCCGGTTAAACACAAGATGGCCAATTTTAAGATTTCCGTGGACCGCGCCGACAAAGTGGCCGCGGCTCTGATGCGGTTGGGAATCAGCAAGAAGGATATCCAGATCGCCGCGGTGTCCGATGCCGATCCGGCCTATTACGAATTCATGCCGTCGGGCGAAGCCGGCAACCGCAGGACCGAGGTTTACCTCACCCGCTAGCTCAAGGGCGGCCCAACGAACCATAGGACTTGTGCCAGTGTTCATCATCTGGCAAGTGAAGCGACATGGAACAGGAATTCCATAAGATTCGGCGTTTGCCGCCATACGTGTTTGCGGAAGTCAACGCGATGAAGGCGCGTGCGCGCGCGGACGGCGCCGACATTATCGATTTCGGCATGGGCAACCCGGACCAGCCGACGCCGCCGCATATTGTCGAAAAGCTGGTTGAGGCAGTGCGTGATCCGAAGACCCACCGGTATTCCCAGTCACGCGGCATTCCCGGCCTGCGCAAGGCCCTCAGCGGCTATTATGCCAGGCGCTTCGGCGTCGAGGTCGATCCGGAAACGGAAACCATCGTCACGCTGGGCTCGAAAGAGGGCCTTGCCAATCTGTCGTCGGCCATCACCAGCCCCGGCGACGTGATCCTGGTCACCAACCCCAGCTATCCGATCCATCCCTTCGGCTTCATCATCGCCGGCGCTGCCGTGCGCTCCATCCCCGTCGGGCCGGAAGAAGAACTGATGGAGGCCTTGAAGCGCGCGGTGAAGCATTCCTCACCGAAACCGACGGCGGTGGTGCTGAACTATCCCAACAATCCGACGGCCAAGGTCGTCGATCTGGAGTTCTATGAAGAGGTGGTGGACTTCTGCCTGCACCACGGCATCTACATTCTGTCCGACATCGCATACTCGGAAATTTATTTCGACGACGTGCCGCCGCCATCGATCCTGCAGATCAAGCGGGCCTGGGACATCGCCGTGGAATTCACCTCCATGAGCAAGACCTATTCCATGCCCGGCTGGCGCATCGGCTTTGCCACCGGCAATAAGAAGCTGATCGCGGCGCTGTCGCGCATCAAATCCTACCTGGACTACGGCGCCTTTACGCCGATCCAGGTGGCATCCGCCGCCGCCCTCAACGGCCCGCAGGAATGTGTCGACGAGGTTCGCCAGATCTACAAATCCAGGCGCGACGTTCTGATCGACGGCCTGGCTGCCGCCGGTTGGGATATTCCGTCGCCACCGGCGACCATGTTCGCCTGGGCGCCGATCCCTCCCGGCTTCGAAGGATTAGGCTCGCTGGAGTTTTCCAAGCTGCTGCTGAGCGAGGCCGAAGTCGCAGTCGCGCCGGGCATCGGTTTCGGCGAACACGGCGACGGCCATGTCCGCATCGCGCTGGTGGAAAACGAGCAGCGTATCCGCCAGGCGATCCGAAACATCAAGGCGTTCCTGCGCGGCCACGACCAGAAACAGGCCGTGGCAAGGTGAGGGGGCTCCGGTGCAAAAACCTCTGACAATAGGCATCGCCGGTCTCGGCACCGTCGGCGCCGGTCTGGTACGGCTGATTTCCACCCATTTCGACGACCTGGCAATTCGCGCCGACCGGTCGATAGAGATCACCGCCGTGTCTGCGCGCGACCGCAACGCGGACCGGGGCGTCGATATTTCATCTTTTGAATGGCACGACGATCCGCTGGCGCTGGCCCGTGCCGACGGCGTCGACGTGGTGGTGGAGTTAATCGGCGGTTCCGACGGCGTCGCCAAGGCGTTGTGCGAAACCGCTTTTGAGAACGGCAAACACGTGGTGACGGCCAACAAGGCGCTGATCGCCCATCACGGCACGGCGCTGGCCCGTGCGGCGGAAAAGGCGGGCGTGTCCTTGTCTTACGAAGCCGCCGTCGCCGGCGGCATCCCGATCATCAAGTCCTTGCGCGGAGGGCTGGCCGGCAACGGTCTGAGCCGCGTCTACGGCATTCTCAACGGCAC
>JACNJX010000049.1 GCA_014382345.1 Alphaproteobacteria bacterium | reverse complement strand
GCACATGGCGACGCCGAGACCGCCGCCGACGCAAAAGCCGTCGATCTGGGCAATCACCGGTTTCTTCGCGCCGACCAGCGCGTGGGTGGCTTCGGCGACGGCTTCGTTATAGATGGCGACGGCGTCTTCCGAAGACCGCTTCTTGGCGAACTGAGAGATATCGGCACCGGCGGAAAAGGCCTTGCCGCCGGCCCCGGCCAGCACGATCACCCGGACGCCGTCGTCCTTGGCGAAGTCGTCGAGAACGACGGGAATGCCACACCACATTTCATAGGTTAGCGCGTTGCGCCGTTCCTGGTTGTCGAAGGTTATGCGGCCGACGCCGTCTTTCTTTTCGATAATGAGCTGGTCTGTAACGTCTTGCATGGGTTTCCCTGAATTTGTTGGTTTTGATTGGTCCTAATTTCTGGCGCGCATTGTTGCCGCTAACCCCATTACAGGCAAATAGATTATCGGTACCAGACCGTTGGCGGAGTTTTTGGACTGGTTCTTGTGCAGGTATGAGCAGGGGGCTAGATTCAGGCTCTATCTTTTGTCACGAGGATCGCCCCCCTTGATCGCTGCCATCGAACGTCTGACGGGTCTGGAATGGAAACACCAGGGAACCGTTTTCCTGGTCGGTTTCGGCCATGCCGGCACGCACTGGATCATCGGCTCGCTCTATGTGCTTTTGCCGTTCATTCAGCAGGATTTGGAATTGAGCTATACTGCGGTGGGGCTTCTGTTCACCATTTTCCATTTCAGCGCCTTCGGGGCCAACTTCGCCAGCGGCCTTCTGGTCGATGTGACCGGGCGCAGGGTGCTTTTGATGGTGGCCTCGCTGGCGCTGGGGGCGGCGGCGTTCCTGGCCATGGGCTGGGCCGTGGAAATCACCTTCCTGGTGGCGATGATGGTACTGGTCGGCGGCACCAACAACCTGTGGCATCCGCCCGCCATTTCGTTTCTGTCCAGGCTGTACCCCACCCGCCGGGGATACGCGCTGTCCATCCACGCCTTCGGAGCCAGTTTCGGCGACATTATCGCGCCCTTGGCCATGGGCGGACTATTGGTCTGGTTGACGTGGCAGGAAACGGCGAAAGTCAGCGCCTTGCCGGTATTTATGGTCGCCGCTTTGATCGGCGTTGTCCTGTGGAGCCGGGAATCCCTGAGCAGCGGTTCCAACGGCGAAAGCAAGCGGGGCTTGAGCATCGGGGAATATTTACAAGGTATCGCCATCTTGCTCCGCGACCGGGGTGTCGTCGGACTGGCGCTGATGGCCGGGGTGCGCTCCATGGCGCAAAGCGGCCTGTTGCTGTTTATTCCGCTCTATCTCGCCAATGTTTTGAAAGTCGGCCCCACCACCGTTGGACTCGGCATCGCCGCCATGCAACTGGGCGGCATGATCGCCGGGCCGATCGCCGGCACCTGGTCCGACCGGGTTGGCCGCCGGCCCGTGGTGCTGGCCGGATTGACGGGATCGACCGTTGTCATTGCCTCGCTCTCCCTGGCCGGGAACGAGGTCTTGTTTATCGCCGGAATCTCGCTGTTGGGGTTCCTGTTGTTCGCCGTCCGGCCCGTGGTGCATAGCTGGATGATGGACCTGACGCCGCCCGACATGGCCGGAAGCGCCACCAGCGTCATGTTCGGCGCACAATCTCTGTTGTCCGGCGCGGCGCCTTTTGTCGGCGGGCTGGTCGCCGATACCTGGGGGCTGCCGGTGGTGTTCTATTGTTTGGCCGGGACCATGCTGGTGGCCAACGTTCTGGTGTATATGCTGCCGCACCATGACATGAACGGAAGTGAACGCGCATGAAGCCGACCCTGGTGCCCGGCTTGACCTATACGCATCGCTTCACCGTCACCGAGGCGAAGACGGTGCCCGGCCTGTATCCGGAATCTCCGGATTTCGTCGCCATGCCCAAGGTGTTCGCCACCGGGTTCATGGTCGGTTTCATCGAATGGGCATGTCTGGAACTGTTGAAGCCGCACCTGGACGAGGGCGAAGGTAGTCTCGGCGTTCACATCGATGTCGATCACCGCGCGGCGACGCCGCCGGGCATGGAGGTCATGGCCGATGTTGAGGTAACGGAGGTCGATGGCCGCAGGATAGCGTTCAGCGTCACGGCGCGCGATGAGGTCGACGTCATCGCCGAGGGCAGCCACCGGCGCTTTATTGTCGAATGGGACCGTTTCAACGCCGGGTTGGCGGAAAAGACGGGCCGTTAGAGTCCCTTTTGGCGCATTCGCCAGATCAACAGGTCGATACGGTCCTGGCCGTAGAAGGGTTCGCCATCCAGCACCATCAACGGCACGCCCCAGTGCCCCGCACCGTTGTGGGCTTTCTGGTTTTCTTCCAGGACGGTGTCGTATTTTTCCGGGGCCAAAGCGACATCGCTTTCCAGTTTCTCCGCATCCAGCCCGGCGCGGCTCATGGCGTCGGCGAGATGACGCCCCTGGTCCCAGTTGTCGACGCTGCCGTCCCAGAGAATGCGCGATACGTGGTCGAGAAATTCCAGGCCCTTTCCAGCCATAACCGCCGCTTGTCCCAACCGCGTCAGGCGAAAGATATAGGGCTGTTCCTTTTCGGGGATGCCGGTTTCCATGTCCATCCGGATCGGGTCGGGGATAGGGCGGCGAAACGGCATGCCCAGGTGTTCGGCGACCCGGTGGCTGTCGAGGGTATGATAGGGGCGATACAGGGGGTTGGTGGTCTTGAAGAAATCAGGCGTGCGCACGGCGATCGGATAGATCGGGCGGACGTTGATCCCGACGCCATGGTCCCGGTTGAGATCGAGAAGCCGGTCCAGCGCCAGATAGCAATACGGGCTGCGAAAGGACCAGAACAGGTCGATCGAAAAGGCCAAATCAGCCGAGCCCCATTTGCCGGGCCACGGCACGGGTCAGATCGCTTTCCGGGTTGGCGTATTCGCCGAGGATGGTGAAATGGTTGATGCCGTCCAATACCATCAAGGAGCAATCCGTGCTCCCGCCCCCCCCGGCGCCCCAGGCCTTCATCAGGGCATCGCTCTGGCGGAGGAACTCTTCGCTTTCATCGCCGCCGACGCCGATGATCAAGGGGGCGTTCGTAGCGGGTCTTAGAAATTCCGGGCTGTAGCGGGTCACCTGATCGGGCGTGAACTGCAGGGTCTCCTGCATGAAGGTCATGCGGATCGGCGCCAAGTCATAAATACCGCTCAAGGCTGTGGTGGCCTTGATCAGGTCGCCGGGCAATCCGTCCCGGAAGGCCGGCCAGTCCGTCGCCATCATCATCGCCGTCAGGTGTCCACCGGCGGAATGTCCTGAGACGTAAATCCTTTCCGGGTTGCCGCCGAAGGACGCGGCATTGTCGTGGGTCCAGGCGACGGCGGCGCGGCACTGGCGCACCAGTTCATCCAGGTCCACCGATGGGATCAGGGCGTAGTTGACGACGACCATTATGGCGCCCGCCGGAACCAGGCCACGGGCCAGAAAGCGGAAGTCGTTCTTGTGGCGGCTGAACCAGTAGCCGCCGTGCAGGAAGACATTGACCGGGGCGCCGCCAGCTTCGGAAGAAACGCCATTGGGCAGGTAGATATCGAGCGTCTCTTCCGGGCTGGGTCCGAAGGGAATATCCAGCCTTGCATTGAAGTCCGCCAGCACAGCGTCGCCGTCGGCCTGAAAGGCGGCATGGATATCGACGTGTTCGGGCACCCGCGACCGGTTGTCGTATTGGGCGTCCAATTCCACCTGGGTGTAGCCCTGGTATATTTCGCTTTCAGTCATAGCCGTTACACCAAAGGCATGATGACGTGGTCCTGGTAGGCCGGGCGGGCCTTCAGGCGTGTGTGCCATGCCTCCAGATTGGGAAGGGACGGGCGGTTGACGTCCATGGCGTACCAGCGGCTGACGGCGCAGCCTGAAGGGATGTCACCGATGGTGGGGTCGTTTCCGGTCAGGAAGTCCGCGTTTTCCAGTTGCCGGTCGAGCAGTGTCCAAAGTTCGGACGCCTGTTCCACGGCTTTGTTGACGGCGTCCATGTCGCGGTCTTCGGGCGCGGTGCGGACCAGGGCCCAGAAGATTACCGTCATCGGCGGATGCAGTTTGGTGACGTACCAGTCCATCCACTGCCCGGCCCGCGCCCGGCCTTTGGCGTCTTCGGGGGCCCAGGGGGCGCTTCCGTAGGCCTCGGCCAGATAGCGGCAGATGGCTTGTGATTCCCACAGGATAAAATCGCCGTCTTCCAGCGTCGGCACCAGGCCGTTGGGGTTTTTTGCCAAATATTCCGGCGCGTCGTTGCCGCCGAAAGGGCCGCCGATGTCGACGCGTTCGACCTCCAGGCCCAGTTCAGCGGTCAGCCACATGACTTTTTGTACGTTGATGGACGTCTTGCGTCCCAGGACTTTCAGCATCCCGAAATTCTCCCCTGGTTATTTTTTAAGCGGGCTGAGCGTAGCACATCCCTTGGTGGGATAGGCCAGCAGATTTGGCCTTCGTTATGTTACATTTGTTCACACTTCTCTAATAAGCTGTTCATATGAAATATACATCGTATTGGTAGAACTGTTCTCACAAGAGGCGGGAAGACACCCCGCCATGATCAAAAAGTTTCAGAGGACCCGCCAAGGCGAACCACGAATTTCCATCCCTGCACGTCAAACATGACGTGCCCCTGGAGACGCCGGCTCCCCCCAGCCGGCGCACTCTCCCAAGCCAACTGGACCGGCGCCTGGCGCCGGTCCATTTTTTTGGTCTGACAGAGCAGGAGAAACGGATTTATTCGATGCGGGCGCTGAATTTGTAGCCGCAGCCGACCACGGTGGTGAGGATTTCCGGTTTTTTCGGGTTGGCCTCTATTTTCTTGCGGACCCGGCTTATCAAAACGTCTATCAGGCGGTCCGTCGGCGAATCGGCATCCTGGCTAATGGCATCGAGCAGATAATCGCGGCTCAACACCCTGTTGGGCGCACGGGCGAGCGCCGCCAAAAGATTGAACTCGGCGCGTGTCAGGGCGACCTTTTCGCCCTTTTCGTCGGTCAGGCTGTGGGCGCCCGTATCCAGGACCCAGCCCCGAAAACGGAAAATTTCGGTGCGCTCGCGGAGCGCCTCTTTCGTGTTGCCATCGCCGCTCCGGCTCAAAAGGTTGCGGACGCGGAGCACCAGTTCTTCCGGGTCGAAGGGCTTGGTCAGGTAGTCATCGGCGCCGATCTCCAGCGCCGCCAGCCGGTCTTTTTGTTCCTTGCGGGCGGTCACCACGATGATCGGCAGGGACGAACGCGCCCGTACCTGACGCGCCAGCACCAGTCCGTCTTCGTCGGGCAGTCCTAAGTCCAGAAGAACAAGGTCGATGGACTCGGAATCGATGCACGCCAGCATTTCCTTGCCGGTGGTGGCGAGGCTGATTTTGAAGCCTTCATTTTGCATGTAGGCGGCCAGAAGCGATTGCACCAGTTCGTCGTCTTCGACAATCAAAAGGTGTTTGCTCATGCTTTTTTCCCCCGAAAAAAACTGTGGGCGAACCCGCCGACAAATAGAAGTTTGCTCAGGAAGTCAGGGAATTTCTTGTGCTTTCCCTGTCCCCGATGTCTTGAGCTGAAAATTGTAACATGCATTCACATAATATTTATAGGCCGTTCATTCAACCGTTACAGGGGGCCTCTAGAAAGAAGGCAAGACACTTACAGCAGTTTCCGGCCAATTCCTCAGGGGCGTCGGCCGTAAGAGATAGAGAGGTTCCCATGGTTGAAAAGATTTTAGACAGGTCTAAAGAAAATGAACCGCAGGCCGACGGTTGCGATCTGACCGGTTGGAGTGATTTGGTTACGGTGCTTGCCCGGACACAGGGTACGTCGGCCATTCTGCCCGGTGGGTATCCCCTGCGGAGCGCCACCTTTGCCCGCAAAGGGGCGCACCTGATGGTTACGGCGGATCATTTTCCAGAAGTCATGGTCCCCAGGTTTTTCGATGGAGGCAACCAGACGACTCTTGAAACAGAGGACGGGGTGGAAATTTCCCGCCACTTGATATTGCTGATGACGAATTTGTCTTCACGGGTGGCGCTCGCCCTGAATGCCTTGGCCGGGATCTGATTTCTGCGGGTGACAATGCCAGATTTCCCTCTAGGCCATGATATTGCCTTGATTGCGCCTTGTTCCGGCCTTGCCCTTGGTCAAGGATAGGGGACGGTTTTTGATCCCCGACGGAGGTCCCACCCCCCATGTCAAACACACCAAACATGCCAAAAATGCGTTTTGGACTGGCGCTGGTAGCCCTGATGACATTTGCCGGCCAGGCCCCGGCCGCCGAACCCCCGCCGCCTTCTGGGCAAGGGGAGCCTTCGGAATTGCTGAAGGAGGGAACGCGGCAAATTCTTAAGGCTTTTGAACTGTTTTTAATGACGATTCCGCAGTACGAAGCGCCGGAAGTTCTGGAAAACGGCGATATCATTATTCGCCGCAAACACCCAGGCCCAGCCCCAACCAATCCGAAAAAGACCCCCGACGCCGATGAGCCGGATAAAACCAGGACCTAGCCGCCTTTAAAACGGGGGCAGGGCGTCAGTAAAGATTTAGACCTTCCGGGTTTAACAGCCCCATGGCCAGCAAAAGCTGGTACACGGCCAGACGTTCGTCATAGGACGCCGAGGTGAAATTGATCTGGGTGTTGTTGACCTCATTTTCCGCGTCCAGCACGTTAATCACCGTTTCCTTGCCGGCTTCGCGCAGTTTCTGGCGCGAGGAAAACACCTCGGACGCGATGTTGACGGCATTTTCCAGAAGCTCCAGCCTTTGGCGGGCCGTCAGCAGAGCCTGCCATGCCAGTCTGGTCTGTTCGATGACCTTGCGCGCGGTGTAGTCATAGGTGTCCTTGCTGGCGCCAAGATCGAACGAAGCCTGGGACAGCAGGTTGCGGGTGGAAAACCCGGTGAACAGGTCCCAGGTGGCGGTCAGGGTCATGGAATAATCCCGGCGCACGCCCAGGACCGCGCCGGCGTTCTTTTCAAAATTCCAACTGCTGCTGACGTCGACGCTGGGATAGAGCTCGGCGCGGACGGTGCGCTTGCGTTCCCTGGCGACCTCGATGGTGACGCTTGAATTGCCCAGGGCCGGATTGCCGGTGAGCGCAATGTCGATGGCCCGTTCCAGATCACTGGGCACCATTTCAACCGGCGGCACGGGGTCGGTCATGGCGTCTATGTCCGGGGGATGGTTGAAGGTCTGAGCATATCGGCTTACGGCATCCTGCAGCGCGCCTTCGAAGGTAACGCGGCGTTCCTTCGACGCCTGCAGGCGGGATTTTGCCTGCAATACGTCCACCGCGATGCCCGAGCCCCGTTGCACCCGTTCGTCTTCCAGGCTGAGCTGCTGTTGAATTGTCGCTTCGTTTTCGCGTGACAGTTCGATCAGGCGCTTTTGCCGGAGCACGTTGACGTAGGTGCCGACGCCTTCCAACACGGTGTTCTGGCGGGTGCCTTCCAGGGTCATCAGCGCCAGTTCCTTGTTCAGCTTCGCGGTCCTGACGGCGGACGCCGTGGCGAACCCGTCGAAAAGGTTCTGGGTCACCGAAACGGTGGCGCTTTGCGGGGTGCGCGATGACGGTTTGCCTTGCTGGCCGTCACCCTGATTGCGTTCGGCGGGGCTGTTGATGACTTCGTGGGCGACGTCGGCGCTGACGGAAACTTGCGGGTAATAGGATGATTTGGCGTGTTTGACGCCCTGGCGGGACGATTCCACGGTTTTGTAGGCGGCGCGGATGTTCGGATGATCCTGAAGCAGCCCGGCTAGTTCTTCTTCCAGCGACGAAGCGGATCCCGCCGCGGAAAAACCGAAGCTCAAAATCCCCGCCGAAAGCGCCAATGCAACTCGTGTTTTCATCGTTTCCGGTACGCCTAAACCCTAGAATCAAGAGAGTCTAACGTCAGCCGATTCGACGGTCAAACGGGGATAAGTCTTAACCGATTGAAAATATGGGTTTTTCAGGAATTCTTCTGAAAAACAACGGGTTAGAGAGCACCATATGGAGGGATTATTTTATTCTTTCAGCACCAGATATAGGGCGAATAGGCCCCGGTTTCCTCCCCGATTCGCCTGATGGTCCGGGTTATGGCTCTCCGAACCCGTCCCCTGGTCATGATTTTCCATACCCGCCGCCGCCGGGGGTTTCGATGACGAAGACGTCGTCCGGGTTCATTTCGGCGCTGTCCGTGGGGCCCAGGTCTTGTGTCCGGCCATCGGCGCGTTCGATGTAGTTCCGGCCCACCGCGCCGGGCTCCCCGCCGGCCATGCCGTAAGGGGCGATCACCCGGTGCCCTGACAGGATGGAGGCCGTCATCGCCTCCCGGAAACGGATTTTCCTGATAACACCGGCGCCGCCGCTGTATTGCCCGGCGCCGCCGGACCCTCGGCGGATGGAAAAGGAATCGACGAAGACCGGGAAGCGCCATTCCAGAACCTCGGGGTCGGTCAGCCGGGAATTGGTCATGTGGGTATGCACCGCATCGGTGCCATCGAACCCGTCGCCGGCGCCGGAGCCGCCGCAGATGGTTTCGTAGTACTGATAGTTCTCGTTGCCGAAGGTGAAGTTGTTCATGGTGCCCTGGCTCGCGCCCATGACGCCGAGCGCGCCATAGAGCGCGTCGGTCACGCATTGGGACGTCTCCACGTTGCCAGCCACCACGGCGGCCGGAAAATCGGGATTCAACATGTTGCGTTCGGGAATGATGATGTCGATGGGCTTCCGGCAGCCTTCATTCATCGGGATTTCATCATCCACCAGCGTCCGGAAGACATACAGAACCGCGGCCCGGGAAACCGCCGAGGGGGCATTGAAATTGCTCGGCAACTGATCCGACGTACCAGTGAAATCGACGGTGGCCGAGCGCGCCTCGCGGTCGATGGAGATCGCTACCCGAATAACCCCGCCGTTGTCCATCTCGTAGGAAAACGTCCCGTCCAACAGCCGGTCGAGAACCCGGCGCACCGATTCCTCGGCATTGTCCTGAACGTGGCCCATGTAGGCCGTCACCACATCCAGCCCGAAGTGATCGACCATGCGGCGCAGTTCCTGCAGGCCCTTTTCGTTGGCGGCGATCTGCGCCTTCAGGTCGGCGATGTTGTGGTCCGGATTGCGCGCCGGGTAATCCCCGGATGCCAGCAAATCCCGTATCGCCTGTTCGCGGAACACGCCCTGTTCGACCAGAAGGAAATTGTCGATCAGGATGCCTTCCTCGTCGACCGAGGTGCTGTCCGGCGGCATCGAGCCCGGCGTGGTGCCGCCGATATCGGCCTGGTGGCCACGCGAGCCGACGTAAAACAGAATATCGCCACCATCCGTGTCGAAGACCGGCGTAATCAGGGTAACGTCGGGCAGATGGGTGCCGCCGTTGTAGGGCGCGTTCAGGGCAAAGACGTCGCCCGGTTTCATATCGGCGGCGCGCTCGGCAATGATGACCCGGACGGACTCGCTCATGGAACCCAAATGCACCGGCATGTGCGGCGCGTTGGCGACCAGATTGCCGTCCGTGTCGAAAACGGCGCAGGAGAAATCAAGGCGTTCCTTGATGTTGACCGAATACGCCGTGTTTTCCAGGGTCGCCCCCATTTGTTCGGCGATGGACATGAACAGGTTGTTGAAGATTTCCAGCATCACCGGATCGGCATTGGTTCCGATGGCGAGCCGTTCCGGCCTGGGTTCGCGCCGGCTCAGCACCAGATGGTCGTGCGCCGTGACCTCCGCCCGCCAGCCCTGCTCGACAACGGTGGTCGCCACCGGCTCGATAATCACCGCGGGGCCGTCGACGTGATCGCCGGGGTTCATTGTTTCCCGGTCGTAGAAGGGCGCATCCCGGTAGGCGCCGTCGGCCCAGACCGGGTGGCGGGCGAGCGCCGTCACTTGTTTCCGGTCCCCGGGTGTTTCTTGCCTCGCATCGTCAACCGACACGGTGACGCCGACAACCTCGACCGAAACGGCTTCGACCACCAGATCACGTTCCTTCATGACAAAGCCGAATCGTTTGCCGTGGGCGTCGGAAAAATTACGCTGCAATCCGTCGCGGTCGTCCATGGCCACCAAAAAAGCCGTATCGGTCCCGGCATAGCGAATGTGGGCCTTCGGCAGTGCCAGCATGTCGGAACGCTTGATGTCCTGTCCGTCGAGGTCGCGCATTGCCTCTTCCGCCAGGGCCTTGCAGCGGCCCTTCAGGCGATTCGCCAAATCCTCGGACAAGGCCTCTTCCACCGTTTCTTCACGCATGGCGCGGACATCCGCCAGCCCCATGCCGTAGGCGGACAGCACCCCCGCCAGCGGATGGATGAAGACCCGGTTCATACCAAGCGAGTCGGCGACCAGGCAGGCGTGTTGTCCGCCCGCGCCACCGAAGCAGCACAAGGTGTATTCGGTGACGTCGTAGCCGCGTTGCACGGAAATCTGCTTGATCGCGTTGGCCATGTTTTCAACGGCGATGCGCAAAAATCCTTCGGCTACGTCTTCCGGCCGCAGGGCCTCGCCGGAAGCACGTTCGATCTCACCCGCAAGATCGGCAAAACGGCTCCGCACCGCCTCTGCGTCAATGGGCTTGTCGGCATCGGGTCCGAACACCTTGGGGAAATGATCGGGCTGAATTTTGCCCAGCATGACATTGCAATCGGTGACGGCCAGCGGGCCGCCGCGCAGGTAGCACGCCGGCCCCGGATTGGCCCCGGCAGATTCCGGCCCGACGCGGTAGCGCGAACCGTCGAAGCGCAGGATGGAACCGCCGCCGGCGGCGACGGTGTGAATGTGCATCATCGGTGCGCGCATACGCACGCCGGCGACCTGGGTTTCGAAGGCGCGTTCGAACTCCCCCGCGTAGTGGGACACGTCGGTGGACGTGCCGCCCATGTCGAATCCGATGACCTTGTCGAACCCGGCCATTTCGCTGGTCCGGACCATGCCGACGACACCGCCAGCCGGGCCGGACAGTATGGCGTCCTTGCCCTGAAACAGGTTGGCGTCGGTTAGTCCGCCGCTGGACTGCATAAACATCAGCCGGGCATCGCCCAACTCAGACGCCACCGTTTCCACATAGCGGCGCAGGATCGGCGACAGGTAGGCATCGACCACCGTGGTGTCCCCCCGGCTGACCAGTTTCATCAGCGGCGCGACCTTGTGGCTGGCCGAAATCTGCGTGAAGCCGATGTCATGGGCGATGGCGGCGACGGCTTGTTCGTGCGCCGGGTAGCGATAGCCGTGCATGAAAACGATCGCGACGGAACGAACACCGGCATCGAATGCCTGTTGCAGGCCAGTCCTCGCAGCGCCTTCATCGAAGGGCTGCATTTCCTCGCCCTCGGCGGTGAACCGCCCGTCGCATTCGATCACCCGTTCATAGAGAAGCTCCGGCAACACGATCCGGCGGTCGAACAGCCGGGGCCTGTTTTGATAGGCGATGCGAAGCGCATCCCTGAAGCCCGTGTTGACGACCAAAACAGTCCGGTCGCCCTTGCGTTCCAGCAGTGCATTGGTGGCGACGGTGGTGCCCATCTTGACGGCCTCGATGGCCTCGGTTGGAATAGGGGCTCCGCCCGGTACGCCAAGAAGGTCGCGGACGCCCTGCAAGGCCGCGTCCGGATAGCGTTCCGGGTTTTCCGACAGCAATTTTCCGGACACGATGTCTCCGTCGGGGCGGCGCGCGACCACATCGGTGAAGGTGCCACCCCGGTCGATCCAGAACTGCCATTTGCCGGAGGCCTCCGGTTTGCTCTTCGTCACGTATGGGGTCCCCCCTTTCCTTCCCTTTTTATATAGGGAAAATGACCCAATAGGGAAAAACCGGATTTTTGTTCTATAGTTCGGCCGAAAATTTTTACAAACCCCAACGGGCAAGGGTAACCATGACGTCAAAAACAAAAAATCTGGTGTTCTTCGAAAAATGGATGGACCCCATCGCAGAAACCATGCTCGACGGCGAAGACGGCATCAATTTACAGAAGCTGACCTATGACAGCCCCGAAAAGGACAACTGGGCGGCGCTTGAACAGGCGCATGGGCTTCAGCTTCTTCCGGCTTTCGAAACACGGGCGCCGTTTATGCCCGGCCGTGCGCTTATTGAGCGCTGTCCCGAACTGCTGGCGGTTTCCGTAACCGGTACGGGGTACGACACCGTTGATGAAGAGGCCTGCACAGACGCCGGGGTTCTGTTGGTCAATCAGGCCGGGGCCAATGCGGAATCCGTGGCCCAGCATGTGTTCGGGCTAATGCTGGTGCTGTCGAAACAAATCATCCAGGGCGACCGGCGCATGCGTCGCGGCCCCGAGGGGTGGGGGCGCGATGATTTCCAGGGGCAGGAACTGACCGGGCGTACGTTGGGCATCATCGGGCTCGGCAATGTCGGGCGCAGGGTGTCGGCCTTGGCCGGGCAGATGTTTAACATGACGGTGCTGGCCTACGACCCCTACATCACCGAGGACGATTTCCGTGAACGCGGTGCGAAGCCGGTTGGCTTCGACGATATTTTCTCGGCTTCGGACTTCGTCTCCGTCAATTGCCCGCTAACGGAAGAAACCACCAACATGATCGGGGACCGGGAATACCGGATGATGAAGCCGTCGGCGTACTTCATCACCACGGCCAGGGGCGGCATTCATGACGAGGCCGCCTTGGCAGGGGCGTTGTCCGAAAACCTGATTGCGGGCGCCGGGTTGGATGTGTTCCTGCCCGAACCGCCGCCCGCCGAGCACCCGTTGATGGCTTTTGACAACGTTATCGTCAGCCCGCACGTCGCCGGCATCACCGATGACTGCACCCACAACATGGCGTCGTGGGCGGCAGAGCAGTGGGTGACGATTTTCAAGGGCCATCGCCCGCCGCGCTTGATCAACCCCGAGGCATGGCCGGCTTATAGGGATCGTTTCGAGCGCATTTTCGGCACACCGGTTCTGGAATAAGGAAACAGGGATGGTTGATGGAGGCTCCGACAATCAGGACGAAGATATCCGCCGCTATCCCCGGACGCTCATTCCCGGCAACCTTCCTGCCACCGTCAAGGACGAAGGCGGCCGGGAACAGGCGGTCGAAATTACCGATATTTCCGCCGGCGGGGCGGGGCTGGTTGTCGACGGCACGTTCGCAAACAACGCCTTCATCGAGCTGCATATGGACAAGTTCGGCGATCTTCAGGGCCGGGTGGTGCGAAAATTCCTGGACGGCGTCGGCGTCGAATTCTCCACCAGCGAAAGCGAGCGCGAGGCCATGGATGAAGAACTGCGCGCGTTCCGGAAAACCGTGGCGCAAAAGAAATTCTAGCGAAGCAATCCGCTCACGTAATCGGCAATGGCCAGTGACGAGGTCAGGCCCGGCGATTCGATGCCGAACAGATTGACCAGGCCGTCTATGCCGTGGTGTTCGGGGCCGCGGATATCCCAATCGCCCCGGGGTGTTCCTTCTGGCACCAGCTTCGGGCGAACGCCGACATACCCGGGTTGCAATGCGCCGTCCGGCAGGTCCGGCCAATAGCGCCGGATGGCGCGGTAGAACATATCCGCGCGGGCGGGGTCGACGGTGTAGTCCGGGCTGTCGACCCATTCCACATCGGGGCCGAATTTTGTCTGCCCGGCCAGGTCGAGGGTCGAATGCGTACCCAGTCCACCCTGCACCGGCACCGGGTAGATCATTTTTTGAAACGGGCGTTTGCCGCTCAGGGTGAAGTAGTTTCCCTTGGCGTAAAAGAGCGGCGGGATACTGTCCGCCGGAAGGCCCTCGATTGCGGTTGCCACGGCCTGCGCGCCAAGGCCTGCGGAATTTATGAAGCGCCGGCAGGTCAGGGTCATCGGCTCGGCTCCGCCGACGCGGACCGTGATGCCGTCCTTGCCGATGGAGCCGCCTTCCAACGGACTGGACAGCGCCAGCACCGCGCCGCTGCTTTCGGCGTCGCCCTGCAGGGCCAGCATGTAGCCGTGGGAATCGACGATGCCCGTAGATGGCGACAGCAGTGCGCCGGAACATTTCACCGCCGGTTCCATGGCCCGGACCTGATCGGGGTCAAGCGGCTCAAGGTCGTTGACGCCGCAGGCTTCGGCCTTGGTTTTGACGTCGGCGAGCGCGTCCAGTTCGTCGTCCGCCGTGGCGACGACCAGCTTGCCAATGCGCTTGTGGGCAATGCCGTGGGAATCGCAAAAGGCATACAGCGCGTCGCGGCCGGGGCGGCACAATTGCGCCTTCAGGGTGCCTTCCGGGTAATACAGCCCGGCATGAATGACTTCCGAATTGCGTGCGCTGAGACCGGTGCCGATGGCGTCCTCGGCTTCAATAATGACGACGTCGTCTCCGGCCAGCGCCATCGCTCGGGCGATGGCCAAGCCGACGACGCCGGCGCCGACAACTATTGTGTCCGTGGTATCCGTCATGGTGGCGACATCTTTAAAAGATTTCGCGAACACGTAAACACCGAAATTCTTATAGGCCCATCACGCGCCTTTGTTTTGCCAAATCCCGGCATCATTATTATTGTTCGGTCATGGAAAACCCCCAGGAACAGCCCCAAGTAAGATACAGAAAAAAAATGCGATTATGGCTGGTGATTCCACTGGCGTTGGTGCTGTTGGGCGCGATCATTTCGTTTGGAAGGCATTCTGTTATGGCGGATTGGCGGACGGCAAACCGGGAATCGGCCGGCATCGCGCCCGACCCGGCGATGACCAGCGAGGCCGTGGTGCAGGTCTATATCGCGCGCGCCTTTTCGTGGCGCGGCTGGTTCGGCGTGCATACCTGGATCGCCACCAAGCCGACCGGGGCGGAAAACTTCACGGTCTATCAGATCGTCGGCTGGCGGGCCTACCACGGTGACGGCACGGCCCTGGTGATCGGCGAATCCCTGCCTGACCGCCGCTGGTTCGGGGCGGAGCCGCAGGTCATCAGTGATCTGCGCGGCCCCGGCGTGGACGACGTAATCCGCAGCATTGACGCCGCCGCGCACCGTTACCCTTACGCTAAGGATTATGTCCTCTGGCCCGGTCCCAATTCCAACACCTTCACCGCTTACATCGGGCGCGAGGTGCCGGAACTGAAACTGGATCTGCCGCCGACGGCCATCGGCAAGGATTTTTTGACCAACGGCAGTATTTTTGATGCCTCTCCCAGCCGCACCGGGTATCAGGTGTCATTGTACGGTCTTCTCGGCGTGCTGGCCGGGGTCGAGGAAGGACTGGAGGTCAATGTCCTGGGTTTGACCTTCGGCGTCGATCCGAAGGACTTCGCCATCAAACTTCCCATGGCCGGGCGCATCGGATTCCAGGAAAATTAGGCCGGGTAAAAAATCATGAGTATTTGGGGCAAGGTCATCGGCGGGGTCGGCGGGTTCGCCATAGGTGGGCCGTTGGGGGCCATCATGGGGGCGGTGGCCGGCCACGCCTATGACAAGATGAAGGCAGGCGGGAGCGAAACCTTCACCGATGACAATGCCGCCCGGCAGGTCGCCTTTACCACAGCCATCATCGTCCTGTCCGCGAAAATGGCCAAGGCCGACGGACAGGTCACCCGCGACGAGGTCGATGCCTTCAAGCAGTTGTTCAGCATTCCGCCCGACGAGATGAAAAACGTCGGACGGCTGTTCGACGAGGCCAAAAGGGACTCCAAAGGGTTCGAGCCCTACGCCGAACAGATTTCCATGCTGTTCGCGCACGAGCCGATGGTGTTGGAAGAACTCATGGGCGGGTTGTTCCATATCGCGCGGGCCGACGGCAGCATCCATCCCGAAGAGCAGAAATTCCTCCGCAAGACGGCGCTGATCTTCGGCTTCACCGAAACCGAGTTCGAACGCCTGAAGGCCATTCACATGGGCCAGGCGGGCCGCGAAAAGAAAGAGGCCGACCCCTATCAGGTGCTGGGTATGAGCCGCGATGTTAGCGACACCGAGGTCAAGAAGGCCTACCGCAAACTGATCCGCGAGAACCATCCCGATACGTTGATCGCCAAGGGCATGCCGCAGGAATTCATCGACGTCGCCAACGAAAAAATGGCCGCCATCAATGCCGCCTATGATCTGATCGAAAAGGAACGGGGGCTCAAGTGAACGCTCCATCCCCCAATTTTGATGAGCGTCCGACGGGTGTTCCGATCGATATGCTGGTGCTGCATTACACCGGTATGGAAAGCCCCGAAGCCGCACTCGACCGCATGTGCGACGCGGAAGCAAAAGTCAGCGCGCACTACGTTATTCTTGAGGACGGCGACGTTGCTCCGTTGGTGGATGAGGGCAAACGCGCCTGGCACGCCGGGGTGGCGTTCTGGCGCGGCGAGACGGACATCAACGCGCGTTCCATCGGCATCGAGTTGGTCAATCCGGGCCATGAATTCGGCTACCGGAATTTCCCGGAGGCTCAGATGCAGGCCGTGGCGGATCTCGCCCTGGATATTCTTTCCCGCCACCCGATCCCGGCCCGCAACGTGGTCGGCCATTCCGACGTGGCGCCACAGCGCAAGACCGACCCCGGCGAGTTGTTCGACTGGGCCGGACTGGCCGAGGCGGGGATAGGGCTTTGGCCCACCGATGCGGAGCCCGCCCAAGCCGACGACGATCAGGTGCAAAAATGGCTCGCGGCGTTCGGTTACGACACGTCTGATCTGGCTGCGGCGACCACCGCCTTTCAACGCCACTTTTCCCCGCAAACCCTTGATGGCCGGGCCGATGCGGACACCATTGGACGCCTGAAGTCACTCGTCGGGTTATGTGGGAGTTGACGTGCAGGCGCTTCCGGCTAATTTAAGCCCTGCCAGACGGTTGGATGGCCGCCTTTCGCGACGGGGAAACCCAGCGGGGGGAGGAAAGTCCGGGCTCCACGGAAACACGGTGCCGGTTAACGGCCGGCGGGGGCAACCCCAGGGACAGTGCCACAGAAAGCAAACCGCCTTGCGGGCTCCGGCCTCAGGGTAAGGGTGAAAGGGTGCGGTAAGAGCGCACCGCGTTCCCGGCAACGGGGACGGCAGGGTAAACCCCACCGGGAGCAAGACCAAATAGGGGCGGTGCGCCGGACTCGTTCCGGCAGGCGTGTTTTCGCGTCGTCGCCCGGGTAGGTCGCGTGAGGCGTCCGGTAACGGACGTCCCAGATGAATGGCCATCTATCCCCGGCCTTCGGGCCGGGGTGGACAGAACCCGGCTTACAGGCCGTCTGGCTTTTTCTTTTTCGCGTTCCTGCCGTGGTCACACCATGGCGTGGGTGGGGTTCTGTTCGGTGTTCAATGGCTTGTGTTCTTCGATAATGGATCGGCGTTGCGCCGCTTCGATCACCATTCGCACGAGGTCGGGGTAGCGATAGCCCGCGAAGCCGGCCATCAGGTTCAGCTTGCCGTCCCAACACCAGCCTGGGTTGGGGTTAACCTCCAGCAGCTTGACGTCACCTGCGGCATCGGCGCGAAAGTCGAAACGAGCGTAGTCGCGGCAGCCCAGGCGCTGGAACAGGGTCATTGACCAATCGACCAACAGCCGTTGAAGGTCGTCGGGGATATTGGCCTCGAGGTAGCGGATGTCGTTCCAATAGGGCGAATCGGGCAGCCATTTCGATTCGTAGCCGAGGATTTGGGGCAAGCTTGGGTCGAGGTTGCTGTAGTCCACCTCGAGGACGGGGAGCGCTATGAAATCGACGCCAGGATTGCCGATAAGGCCTACGCTGTATTCCGCGCCGGAGAGAAATTCCTGCACCAGAACCGGCCGACCCGGGAACGCGTGCCGGAGCTTGCCCAGGTAGGCGATTGCCTCCGCCGGGTCTTGAATGACGGCGTCCTGGGTAATGCCGATGCTGCTGTCGCCCATGCACGGCTTGATGAGTGCCGGAAAGATGGAAGGGATAGTCGCCGACTGGTCATCGGCGTCGAAATACGTTTCCAGCGGCACTGGCACTTCACAGGTGGCGGCTACGGCTCGGACCAGGCTCTTGTTGTAGCAAAGACCCAGTGCTTGCGGCCCAGCGCCGCTATAAGGGATGGACAACATTTCGAGCACCGCTGGCACGTGGAGTTCCATCGTCGCCTCGTTGTTGTACCCTTCGTCGCAGAGGTTGAGAGCAAAGGCCGGAGGCTCTTCCCGAAGGGTCTTCAGTAGCGCCGCATGGTTGTCGATATAGGTGAAGCGGTATTCTTCCAGCTCTCCGACTGCCTCCTTGAACCGGTCGATGGTCTCGATATCCTCGGGATTGAACGCACAGCCCCGTTTGATCGTGTCGGGCAACCGGGGGTCGCCGAAAATCACGGTGACGTCGGGATATAGCGCCCCACGCGCGCCTTTGGCCGCTTTCTTTGACGCCGACGTGCGTGCGCTGACAATGTTGCGCCGGGCCATCATGCCGAGGTCGGTGCCACGGGACGAAAGTGTCTCGACCTCGTCGTGAAACCGGATGTCGTACAAGCCCGCCTCGCCGAGAAGCTGGTGAAGGCGGTCACGGGTGTAAAGCCTCTCGGCGTAGAACTGGTCCGCGATCACTCCTTTCTCCGCATGAACCACGACTTCGCGTGAGACCAGGCGATCCCCGTCTGCGGATAGCGACCGCTCTCGGCAGACGAAATGGTTCTCGTCAATCCATTCCCACGAACGGGGTTCGAAATTTTCCCGCATCCAATCACCGTTGGTGACGTCCATGAACAGCTTACCTGACGGCCGGAGCGCCCTCGAAACGGTGCTTAATACCGCCAGGTCGTCATCCTCCTGGTCGAAGTAACCAAAGGAATTCCCCATCACCAGGACGCAGTCGAAGTCATTCCCCCGGAACGCGAACTTGCGCGCGTCGCCTTCCCGGAACCGAACATCAAATCCTCTTTCCTTGGCGCGCTTGCGCGCAAGGCGGATCAGGTAGCGGGAGCGGTCGAGCCCGGTGATCCGGCGGAAACCACGGCGTGCAAGTTCAAGGCTGTGCCGTCCCTGGCCGCAGCACAGGTCTAAGATGCGGTCGTTGACTTCCAGGCCGATGGCGTCGATGACGAGGTCCACATCGGCTTGTGTGTTGGTGTCGTTCTCGACCACATCACCGTCGGTCCTGAGATACACGGCGTTGAACAGCGTCCGCCACCACTCAGCCGGCAGATGACGTTCAAGGTCGGAAACCGGACCGAGGGTCCGGCGGGTCGGTGCTTTGGGTTTCATGGGGGGCCCTTTGGTGGCGGGAACGCGTTGAACCGTGTTGTCTTTACTCCAGAAAATGCCCGGCCTCGGCCCAATCGACCGTCTTGGCGCGGAAAGCGTTGACGGAAACTGGATTTAGCGCCGATAATTTTTTACCGTCAACATGAATAAATCACCGCCGTCATTGTCCCCCGGCCTTCGGGTCAGGGCGGACAGGGCGCGGCTTACAGGCCGTCTGGCTTTTTCTTCTTTATTCTATCTTCTCAATCCCCTGTTAAGGCGCGGCCACTAGTATTGGCGCTACGTCCTGGGAATCGCCCTAAAACAACCTTTCCTGAGCCACAAATCCGCCGGAATTCTGGCGTTTTGTGGTTGGTTTAGAGCGCCTCATTCCGGCCCGGTTTCCGAAACGGAACCACCGCCCTTTGCCTGGGCGGAAACCAACTTGGTCTTGAGGCCGGTAAATCCCCGGAATTCTGCGCTCCGGAAAGGTTTTCTTAACCCATGGAAATACATAATGTCCCATTGACGCCCATCAATACCCATGCTATCCCAATATTTGCCATATTGTGATCATGGGGGATCCGCGAACCGAGGGGGATTTCCAGCATCGGGCAAGAACGGACGTCGACGGCAGAAGCCGTTGGAACGAAAGAATTTTTTGGGGACTGAAATGGCACTCTTCGTTGGCCGGCACGTCAACAAGATCGACAAGAAGGGACGGGTCTCTGTGCCCAAGCCCTTCCGCTCGGCATTCGTCGGCCAGTCCTTCAACGGAATTTACGTATACCCCCTGTTCAAATTTAACGCCTTTGAGGCGTGTGATGAGGCCTTCATGGCGCGCATGAGCGACAGCCTCGAAGACCTGCCGATGTTTTCCGATGAGCAAGACGACCTGTCGGTGATCCTGGAAAGCGCGCACCAGTTGTCATTCGATCCCGAAGGCCGTGTAGCCCTGCCAAAAGAGATTTTGAAAACCGCGGGGATCACTTCGCAGACCCTGTTCGTTGGGCGTGGCCGGCGCTTCCAGATTTGGGAGCCGCAGGCCTACGAGGCCAACCGTGGTCAGGCCTTCGAACGCGCCCGGGTCAGGGGCGCGACCCTGCAATTGAGACAGCCGCCGAGACGGGAAGGGGAGGAGTCGTAACAATGACCCCCTCTTCTCCTCCGGCCAGCCTTTCCACAACCGGTCATACCCCCGTCCTGCTAGGCGAAGTCGTGGATGCGCTTTCGCCGCGCGACGGGGCGGTTTACGTGGATGCCACCTTCGGCGCCGGCGGTTATTCCAAAGCTATATTGGAAGCCGCAGACTGTACCGTCTGGGGTATCGAACGTGACCCCGAGGCACACGCCCAGAGCGCCGATCTTCGGCGCCGGTTCGAGGGCCGCCTGACGGTACTGAACGGACCGTTCGGAGACATGGTGCGTCTGTTGGCCGAGGCCGGTGTCGAGCAAATCGATGGTGTCGCGCTGGATCTCGGCGTGTCCTCCATGCAGATCGATGAGGCTGCGCGCGGGTTCAGTTTCCGCGCCGACGGGCCGCTGGATATGCGCATGGCGCAATCGGGAATGACGGCGGCTGAAGCCGTCAACCAGTTGAGTGAGCAGGAACTGGCCGACATCATCTACCGCTACGGCGAGGAACGTCTGTCGCGGCGGATCGCCAAGGCAATTGTGGAAACCAGGGCCGAGGCCCCGTTCACCCGGACCAAACAGCTGGCCGAACTGTTGCGCCGTGTGGTGCGAAAGTCCAAGGACGGCATCGACCCGGCGACCCGGACCTTTCAGGCGCTTCGTATTTACGTCAACGACGAGCTGGGTGAACTGGAACGCGGCCTCAACGCGGCGGAGACCCTGTTGCGTCCGGGCGGGCGACTCTGCGTGGTGTCGTTCCATTCCCTGGAAGACCGCCAGGTTAAGGAATTCCTGAAAACCGCCAGCAGCACTGGGCCGAAGCCTTCGCGCCATCTACCGCCGCAGGCGGCGCCGGAAAGCGAGCCCACATTCCGTTTGCTGACGCGGCGTGTCATCAAGCCCTCGGCGGATGAAACCGCCCAAAACCCCCGTGCCCGTTCGGCCCGGTTGCGTTCCGCTGAGCGCACCGCCGCGCCGTCCCGGAAAGCAGCATAAGAGGAGGTCGCAATGATCCGACCCACCATGATCCTGATTACGCTTCTGGCCACTTCGTTGAGCCTGACCCTGTTCATGGTCAAGTACCAGGTCCAGGACCTGGAAGGTGAACTGGTGCAATATAACCGTACCCTCACCGATGACCGCCAGGCCATTCACGTGCTGAAGGCGGAATGGAGCCATTTGAACCAGCCGGCGCGGTTACGCAATCTGGCGGAACGCTACCTTGGGATGGCGGCGTTGGAGTCCGGCCAGATCGGCAGGGCGATGGAATTCTTCCCCGGCCGGGATGAGGTAAATGGTCTTCCGGGCGGCCTATCGGTGGACGGGGTCACGTTTCGCGAAAGCCAGCCGGTTACCCCCCTGGCGGCGCAAATTCAGCTCGGGGAACCCCATGTTGGGGGGCTAGAACCATGACCGCCGCGCGCAAGATTGAAGGATTCCGCAAGCAGGCCCTTGAGATCGGCCGGAACCGGTTGTTGGTAACCGGCGTCGTTCTGACGCTGGCTTTCTCGGTGATCGGGGTGCGGCTTGTGGACCTGACCATTTTCAAGGGCGGCGGCGAACCGAAACTGGCCAGCCTGGACGACGGCCCCGAAGCGCCCGCCGGACGCGCCGATATCGTCGATCGCAACGGCATTCTGCTGGCGACCAGCCTGCCGACGGCATCGCTGTATGCCAACCCTAAGGCCGTGTTGAACGCCGGCGAAGCCGCCGACAAATTGATTTCGGTTTTGCCGGAGCTCGATCATGGGGAACTGTTGTCCAAGCTGACGGCGAAATCCCATTTCACCTGGATCAGCCGCAACCTGACGCCGAAGCAACAATACGCCATCAACCGCCTCGGCCTGCCGGGTTTCGGGTTCCAACAGGCCGAACACCGGGTTTATCCGCACGGGCGTCTGGCGGCCCATGCTCTTGGCCTGACCGATGTCGACGGGCGCGGTATTTCCGGCCTTGAGCGGTATTTCGACCGGGCCCTTCGCTCCGGCAATTCCATAGAAGTGGCCCTCGATATCCGCATTCAGGAAATGCTGAGCCGTGAACTGGCCGCCTCCGTCCGGGAATTCCAGGCCATCGGCGCCGCCGGTATAGTGCTGGACGCCAATTCGGGCGAAGTGGTGTCGATGGTGTCGCTGCCGGATTTCGATCCCAACACCCCGGAAACCGCCAGTGGCGAAACAGCCTTTAACCGGGTGACCAAGGGAGTCTACGAGATGGGCTCCACCTTCAAGCTGTTTACCGCCGCCATGGCACTGGATTCCGGGACCGTGGACCTGAAAGGCGGCTATGACGCCAGCGAGCCGATCAAGATTGCCCGCTTCACCATCCGCGACTTTCATGCCAAGAACCGCTGGCTGTCGGTGCCCGAAATCATTGTCTATTCGTCTAATATCGGCGCCGCCAAGATGGCCATCGATGTCGGCAGCAAAACCCAGAGGGCCTATCTTGGGCGTTTTGGCATGCTGACGCCTGTGGACCTGGAATTGCCGGAAATCGGACGCCCCCTGATGCCGTCGCGCTGGCGCGACATCAACACCATGACCATTTCCTACGGCCACGGAATTGCCGTGTCGCCGGTGCAACTGGCGAGCGGAGTCGCGGCCCTGGTCAATGGCGGCCTGTATATTTCGCCGACCCTGTTGAAGCGCGAAAGCGGTGAGGCCATTGAGACGAAACGGGTGCTTTCGCCGGAAACGTCTGAGCAGATGCGCACCCTGATGCGGATGGTCGTTTCCAACGGTACCGGACGCAAGGCGGCGGTGAAAGGTTACGCCGTCGGCGGCAAGACCGGCACGGCGGACAAGCTGGCGGTTCGGGGCTACCGCAAGAACGCGACGATTTCCTCTTTTGTCGGCGCGTTTCCCATGGATGCGCCGCGCTACATCCTGCTGGTCATGGTCGATGAGCCGAAAGGCAATGCGCGCACCTTCAATTACGCCACCGGCGGCTGGGTCGCGGCGCCTGCCGTGGCGAATGTTGTGCAGGGGATGGCGCCGCTGTTAGGCATGGCGCCCGACCGCCGGCCTTCCTCCAATCAGGCCAAAAATCAAGGAAGCGCTGCCTTGGGCCGCTCCGGCAAATCACCTGAAAAGACGCGACCGTCGACGCACAGGAAAACACTTATCAAGGCGGAAACAAAGAAACAGCCAACGGTGGCGCGGCCATCGGGCGGGCATGTGAAGAAGGTTTTTGAAAAAAACGAAAACCGGATGTTGAAACGGGTTCGGGCAGTGCTGAATACGCCCGGCAAAACAAGCGGGATTAGTCCGGCCGGGGGTGCAGGCGCGGGTGATCCACCGGAGCGGGCCCTTGCTACTTACTGAGGTCCTGGATGGAACCGAGATGGAAGTGACAGACCAGACGGTCGGAAACGAAACGGAGATAATCGGGCTCACCTGCGATTCCCGGCAGGTAGAGCCCGGCTTTATTTTTGCCGCTCTGCCCGGAACCCTTCTGGATGGGCGGGATTATATCGCCGAGGCTTTGGAAAAAGGCGCATCCTGTGTTCTGGCGTTACCGGGAACGGTGCTTCCCGACGATGCCCTTGATCCCTGGACCGGTGCGCCGGTTCCCCTGGTGGTGCACGCCGAACCGAGACGGCAATACGCCCTGATGGCGGCGGCGTTTTATGAAACCCAGCCCGAGATCATTGCCGCCGTCACCGGAACCAACGGCAAAACCTCGGTGGTGACGTTCCTGCGTCAGATCTGGACCGGTTTAGGCTTCAAAGCCGCCAGCACCGGAACCCTTGGCGTGGTCGCGCGCGGGTTTGAAAACCGCAAGACCCTGACCACGCCCGATTGTGCCGACCTGCACCGCAATCTGCGCGATCTGGCCCGCTTCGGCGTTACCCGGATGGCGCTGGAAGCGTCGTCGCACGGGCTGGAACAGCACCGCCTGGACGGGGTGCGGGTTTCTATCGCGGCCTTTACCAACCTGTCCCGCGATCACCTTGACTACCACGGCTCCATGGGCGAATACCTGGCCGCCAAACTGCGATTGTTCACCAACATCATTACCCCCGGCGGCACCGCCGTCATCAATAGCGATGCGGATTTCGCCGGAGACGTCGAGGCCGCTTGCCGCGACAAGGGGCTCCGCGTGATGACCTATGGCGGCCCGGAAGCCGATGTGTCCCTGGAGGCCAGCGAGGTTCTTGCCAACGGCTACCGGCTTGAGATTTCCGCAGGCGGCGCCCGCCACCGGGTGATATTGCCCCTGATGGGCGACTTCCAGATTTCCAACGCCCTGGCCGCTGCCGCCCTGGCGATTGCGTCGGGCGAAGACGCGGGGGATGCCATTGCCCAACTCGAACATCTCGAAGGCGCGCCTGGCCGGTTGCAATTGGTCGGTGAAACGCCCAAGGGCGCGCCGGTGTTTGTCGATTACGCCCATACGCCGGACGCCCTTTCCAGCGTCCTTGGCGCGCTCCGTTCGCATACGTCGAAACGACTGCATGTGGTGTTCGGCTGCGGCGGGGATCGCGACGCCGGCAAGCGCCCGGACATGGGCGCCATCGCCGCTGAACTGGCGGACGTGGTGATCGTCACCGACGACAATCCGCGCACCGAGGATGCCCAGTCCATCCGCGCCCAAATTCTTTCGGCGATTCCGGGGGCGATGGAAATCGCCGATCGGGAAGAAGCCATTCGCGAAGCCATACACGGACTTGAAACAGGGGACCTGCTGGTCATCGCCGGCAAGGGTCACGAAAAAGGCCAGATCATCGGCACACAAACCCGCCCCTTCGACGATATGCAGATCGCACGTGACATTCTGAGGAAGCTTCCGGAATGAGCCCGTCCGTGGAAACCCATCTATGGTCGTCGGAATCCGCTGTTCTGGCGACGGGCGGGCATTGTCCGCCCGGTTCCCCTGAAGACTGGCGCGCCGACGGCGTGACCATCGACAGCCGCGACGTGCAAATCGGTGATTTGTTCATCGCCATCAAGGGCCCCAGCTTCGACGGTCATGATTTCGCGGCGGACGCTCTGGCCGCGGGCGCCGTGTGTGCGGTCGTCGATCATAAACCCGAAACCCTGCCCGCCGGTGCGCCGCTGCTGGAAGTCGTCGATACGATGATGGCGCTGGAAGACCTGGGCCGGGCCGCGCGGTCTCGCACCGACGCCAGGATCATCGCCGTCACCGGAAGCGTCGGCAAGACCGGTACCAAGGAAGCGCTTCGGTTTGTCCTTGAAGACCAGGCTCCCTGCGTCGCCAGCCGCGGCAGTTTCAACAATCATTGGGGGGTACCGTTAAGTCTGTCGCGGATGCCCGCCGACACCGCTTATGGAGTGTTCGAGATCGGAATGAACCATCCGGGGGAAATTACCCCTCTGGTCGACATGGTGCGCCCGCATGTCGCCGTCATCACCAATGTGGAATCGGTGCACAGTGCATACTTCGATTCCATCGAGGCCATCGCCGATGCCAAGGCGGAAATTTTCTCCGGCCTGTCTGAAGACGGCATCGCCGTCCTCAACCGGGACAACGCCCTGTTCGCCCGCCTGAACGCTGCGGCGCAAGCGGCCGGGGTGAAAACCGTCATCGGTTTCGGGGAACACGCCGAAGCCCAGGCGCGGGCCTTCGATATCCGCACCGATGCGGAAGGTTCCGATGTCGAGGCCGTGATTTGCGGCAAGGACATTCGCTATCGATTGGCCCAGCCCGGCCGTCACTGGGTTCTCAATTCGCTGGCCGTTCTGGCCGCCGTCGATGCCGCCGGTGGCGATGTCCCGGCGGCGGCGGCGGAACTGGCGGGACTCGGCGGCTTGAAGGGGCGCGGGCGCCGCCACACGGTTAACGTCTCCGGTGGAAGCTTCACCGTCATCGACGAAAGCTATAACGCCTCGCCGGCCTCCATGCGGGCCACGTTGCAGGTGCTTGGCCAGTCACAACCCACAGGTCAGGGGCGGCGCATCGCGGTTCTGGGCGACATGCTGGAACTGGGCGAGCAATCAGCGGAGCATCATGCGGCGCTGGCGGACATTCTAATTGCCGAAAAAATCGATCTCGTCTTTGCCGCGGGTCCGTTCATGGAGGCTTTGTGGAAGGCTCTTCCTAAACCCCTGCACGGCGGATATGCGGCCACGTCGCAGGAAGTCATGGCGCTGGTCGTGGATGCGGTTCGGCCCGGCGACGTCCTTGTCGTCAAGGGATCGGCGGGATCCAGGATCGGCCCCATCGTCGAGGCGTTGATCGCGTGTAAGGATAGGGGGTAGGCCATGCTTTACCATCTTCTCTTCCCCATGGCCGACCAGTTCCCGGCGCTGAACGTGTTCCGGTATCTGACCTTCCGCACCGGCGGCGCTATCATCACGGCGCTGATTGTCGGCTTCATGTTCGGGCCGGTGCTCATCAACATGCTGAAAAACCGGCAAAGCGCCGGTCAACCGATCCGCGTCGACGGCCCGGAAGGACACATCCTGACCAAAGCCGGAACGCCAACCATGGGCGGGTTCCTGATATTGCTGGCGCTGTCCATCGCGACGCTTCTGTGGGCGGACCTAAGCAACCGCTATGTCTGGGTCGCCCTTGGGGTAACCATCGGTTACGGCGTCATCGGGTTCCTGGATGATTACCTGAAAGTCACCCAGCAGGATTCCCGGGGTCTGTCCGGCAAGTTGAAATTGTTGCTGCAGGTGGCCATCGCCCTGGTGGCGGCCTTCGTCATTGCCGATCAACTGCCGCCGGCCCTGACCACGACCCTGGCGGTGCCGTTCCTGAAAAACCTTCTGCTGGACCTCGGTTGGTTGTTTTTCGTGTTCGCCGCGCTGGTCATGGTCGGCACCTCCAACGCGGTCAACCTAACCGATGGCCTGGACGGGCTGGCGATCGTGCCGGTAATGATCGCCGCCGGCGTCTTCGCCTTGATCGCCTATCTGGCCGGTAATGCGGTGTTTTCATCCTACCTGCAAATTCACCATGTGCCCGGTTCCGGCGAACTGGCGGTGTTTCTAGGTGCACTGATGGGCGGAGGGCTGGGCTTCCTTTGGTTCAACGCCCCACCGGCCAAGATTTTTATGGGCGACACCGGATCGCTGTCGCTCGGCGCCGCGCTCGGCACCACCAGCGTCATCACCAAGCACGAACTGGTGCTGGCCATCGTCGGCGGCCTGTTCGTTCTGGAGACGGTTTCCGTCATCGTCCAGGTGGTCTCCTTCAAGCTGACCGGCAAGCGGGTCTTCGCCATGGCGCCGCTGCACCATCACTTCGAAAAGAAGGGCTGGGCCGAAAGCACCATTGTCATCCGGTTCTGGATCATCGCCTCCATCCTGGCGCTGGCCGGCCTGTCCACGTTGAAACTCAGGTGAGGGGAAACAGATGATCGACGTATTCCCCTTCGCCCGTTACCCGGTCGCCGTATTCGGACTTGGCCGTTCCGGTCTGGCGGCGGCTGAGGCGCTGGTGAAAAGCCAGGCCGAAGTGGCGGCCTGGGACGATAACGAGGACGCCCGGGCGCGCGCCGCCGAAGCCGGTGTGCCGCTGGTGGATCTTTATAAATGCGACTGGAAGGAACACACCACGCTGGTCTTGAGCCCCGGTATTCCTCTGCACCTCCCGGAACCCCACAAGATCGTGCAACTGGCCGAGGCCGCCAACGTGGAAGTCATTGGCGATGTCGAACTGCTGGCCCGCGCCCAACGCGAGGCCGCCTATATCGGCGTCACCGGCACCAACGGCAAATCGACGACGACGGCGCTGATCGGCCACATCATGCAGGTCTCCGGACGGGAGGCAGAGATCGGCGGCAATTTGGGCGTTCCGGCCCTCGAACTGGACCCCATGGGCAACGACGGTACCTATGTGCTGGAAATGTCGTCCTACCAACTGGAACTGACCAAATCGATCACCTTTGATGTCGCGGTGCTGTTGAACATCAGCCCCGATCACCTGGACCGGCATGGCGGCATGGACGGCTACGCGGCGGTTAAGAAATCCATCTTCCACCGCCAGACGAAACCACGCACCGCCGTGATCGGCGTCGATGACCCCTATTGCCGCGCCATTTATGAGGAACTGGCGAGCACGGACGAACAGGTGGTGATCGGCGTTTCCGGCGAGCAACCCGTGCCCGGCGGAGTTTATGCCGTCAACGGCGTTTTGATCGACGATACCGACGGCCAGGAAGCCCCGGTCATGGACTTGAAGGAAAATCCCTGCCTGCCCGGAGAGCACAACTGGCAGAACGCCGCAGCCGCCTATGCCGCGGCCAAGTCGGCGGGTGTTCAGCCGCATGCGGTGATGGCCTGCATCAACAGCTATCCCGGTCTGGTGCATCGCCAGGAGCCGGTCGAAATTGTCGATGGCGTCGGTTACGTTAACGATTCAAAGGCCACCAATGCCGAAGCCGCGGCCAGGGCGCTGGACTGTTACGACGCCATTTACTGGATCGCCGGTGGTAAGCCCAAGGACGGCGGCCTAAAGGCAGTGGCGGGACACCTGGACGGGGTGCGCCACGCTTTTCTGATCGGTGAGGCGTCCATGGAATTCTCCCAATTCCTGGATGGCAAGGTTCCGATGACCATGTCCGGCGATCTCACGTCCGCCGTCGCCGAGGCCGCGAAAATGGCGAAAGCCGACGCCGCATCCGGCGCTTCCACCCCGGTGGTTCTATTGTCGCCGGCGGCTGCGTCGTTCGATCAGTTCGAAAGTTTCGAGGACCGGGGCGATGCCTTCAAGGATCTGGTCGAGGCCTTGCCGGGCAAGCATATGGATCCCTTCGAGGAGGTCGGCGCGTTCCCCGGCACGGCCCGGCGGGAGGGGGCTGAAGAATGAGCGCCATTGCCCGCACGGATACAAGTCTGGTCGTCCGCTGGTGGTGGACCGTGGACCGCTGGACCTTGGCGGCCCTGGGCGCCATCGTCGCTATCGGCGCCATGCTGACACTGGCGGCGTCCCCGCCGGTGGCCGAACGGCTGGGTCTGGACACCTTCTATTTCGCCCGCCGCCAATTCGTTTTCCTGGGCGCCGCCGTGGTGGTGATGTTCGCGACCTCCTGTTTGCCGGTCCGTGACATTCGCCGTCTGGCCGTGGTCTCCCTGGCCGGGGCCATGGGGTTGATGGTGGCGACGCTCATTTTCGGCTCGGAAATCAAGGGTGCGACGCGCTGGCTGCCGATGGGGGCCTTTTCCCTGCAACCATCGGAGTTTGTTAAACCGGCATTTGCCGTGGTTGCCGCCTGGATGTTCGCCGAACAGCGTCTCGACGAGCAGTTCCCCGGCTACGCCATCGCCACCGGCTTGTTCGTGTTCATCGCCGCCTTGTTGCTGTTGCAGCCGGACGTCGGCATGACCATGGTCCTCGCCGCCGTATGGTCGGTGCAGTTCTTTGTCGCTGGACTGTCCCTGGTGCTGGTGATGGGGCTGGGCTTCGTCTTCCTGGCGGCGTCTGTTGGTGCGTACTTCACCTTCAGTCACGTTCAGGCGCGGGTCGACCGTTTCCTCGATCCCGCCGGTGGCGAAGGCTATCAGGTCAGCCGTTCCCTGGAGGCCTTCTTCAACGGCGGCTGGGCCGGGCGCGGGCCGGGAGAAGGGCGTGTCAAGGAAGTCCTTCCGGACGCCCACGCGGATTTCATTTTTGCCGTTGCCGGCGAGGAGTTCGGCTTGGTGCTGTGCCTGATCCTGGTAACCCTGTTCGCCTTCGTGGTGGTTCGTGGTTTCAGCCGGGTACTTAGGTCGGGTGATTTGTTCGTGCTGCTGGCGGTGACCGGTCTTCTGGTCCAGTTCGCCGTCCAGGCCCTGATTAACATGGCCTCCAACATCAACCTGATGCCGCCCAAGGGCATGACCTTGCCGTTCGTGTCTTACGGCGGATCGTCCACCCTGGCCCTGGCGCTGGGCATGGGCATGGTGCTGGCCCTGACCCGCGAACAACCGGGCGGAGGAAGGGCGCCATGAGCGGACAGTCTGCCACCAAGCCCCTCGTCGTTCTCGCCGCAGGCGGAACCGGCGGACATATGTTCCCGGCCCAGGCCCTGGCCGCCGAACTGGCGGAGCGCGGCTGCCGTCTGGCCCTGGTCACGGACCGCCGTGGCGATGCCTGGCAGGATGCCTCCGGGGCGGTGGAAACCCACCGTATCCGCGCCGGCGGTTTGGCCGGAAAAAGTTTCGTCGCCCGTCTGCAAAGCGGTCCGGAACTGGCCATCGGCACGTGGCAGGCGCGCGGGCTCCTTAAACGATTGCAACCGGATGCGGTGATCGGCTTTGGCGGTTATGCCTCGGTGCCGACCATGATGGCCGCCAGTTTCGGAGGCTATCATACCGCCATTCACGAACAGAACGCGGTCCTTGGGCGCGCCAATCGCCTGCTTGCGTCCCGGGTCGAATGTATCGGCACGTCGTTCGAGAAGGCCGAGGGGCTGCCCGACAATGGCGCGGTCCGGATCGTTCATACAGGCATGCCGGTCCGCCCGTCGGTGTTTGAGGTTCGAGGCCGCCCCTATCCGGCCCTGGATTCGGACGGGCCGATTTCATTGTTGGTGCTTGGCGGCTCGCAGGGGGCCAGGGTGTTCTCCGACGTTGTGCCATCGGCGCTGGCGCTTCTGGACGAGGATTTGCGCGGGCGTCTTCGCGTGGCTCAACAATGCCGCACGGAGGATTTGGAACGGGTAGAAAGTTTTTATCGGGACCTGGGCATAGACGCCGACCTTCGGACGTTCTTCGATGATGTTCCCGACCGCCTTACCGAAGCCCATCTGGTGGTCTGCCGCTCGGGCGCTTCCACGGTGGCAGAAGTTCTGGTCGTCGGGCGTCCGGCGATCATGGTTCCCTATCCCCACGCCATCGACGACCATCAGACCCGCAACGCGCACGCCATCGACGAGGCCGGGGCCGGTTGGTTGATGCCGGAGGACGCCTTCACGCCTGCCGGGCTGGCGGCGCGCCTGGATTCTCTGTTCGGCCTGCCGGCGATTCTGGAAAAAGCCGCGTCTGCCGCCCGTGACGCGGCGGCGGTGGATGCCGTCGGGCGTCTGGCGGACATGGTGTTTACCCTGCTGCCGTCTAACGGTAATGGGGATGGTGACGGAAATGGCGGCTCGGATTCCGAAAGGAGGGCCGCATGAGGGCGCTTCCTCTCGATATCGGAACTATCCATTTTGTCGGCATCGGCGGCATCGGCATGAGCGGCATCGCTGAAGTCCTGCACACGCTTGGCTATTCCGTGCAGGGCAGTGACGTCTCCGACAGCCCCAACGTCAAGCGGCTGCGCGATCTCGGCATTTCCATCCATATCGGCCATGCAGAAGAAAACCTGGGCGAGGCCCGGGTGGTGGTGATCTCAACGGCGGTCAAATCCGGCAACCCGGAAGTCCAGGCCGCCCGCCACCGCATGATTCCCGTCGTTCGCCGCGCGGAAATGCTAGGCGAACTGATGCGTTTGAAATGGTCCATCGCCGTCGGCGGCACCCACGGCAAGACCACGACTACGTCTTTGGTCGCCGCCGTGCTGGATGCCGCAGGCCTGGACCCGACGGTGATTAACGGTGGCATCATCAATGCCTGGGGGACCAACGCCCGGCTCGGCGCCGGGGAGTGGATGGTGGCCGAGGCCGATGAATCCGACGGTACGTTTCTTAAACTGCCCGCGACCATTGCCGTGGTTACCAATATCGACCCGGAACACCTGGACCATTACGGTTCCTTCGATGGTCTGCGCGACGCCTTCGACGCCTTCGTCGCCAACATCCCGTTTTATGGCTTCGCCGCGCTGTGCATTGACCACGCAGAAGTGCAGGCGATGATTCCCCGCGTGTCCGACCGCCGCATCATCACCTACGGGTTCAGCCCGCAGGCCGACGTACGCGCGGTCAATGTCGAAACGACGGCTGAAGCCGCCCGCTTCGATGTCCATATCATTGACCGCAAGACCGGCGCGGAGCAGACCTTCAAGGATCTGGCGCTGTCCATGCTGGGCGAACACAACGTCCAGAACGCGCTGGCGGCCATTGCCATTGCCGTCGAGATGGATGTCGCCGAAGACGTCATCCGCCGCTCGCTTGCGTCCTTCGAAGGCGTCAAGCGCCGCTTTACCCGCACCGGCGAGGTCGGCGGTATCACCATTATCGACGATTACGGCCATCACCCGGTGGAGATCGCCGCCGTGCTGAGAACCGCCCGTCAGGCTGCAAAAGGCAAGGTTATCGCCGTCGTGCAGCCGCATCGCTATAGCCGCCTGAAGGATCTGTTTGAAGGGTTCTGCACGTGCTTCAACGACGCCGATGCGGTGATCGTGGCTAATGTGTACGAAGCCGGAGAAAAGCCCATCGAAGGTATTCACCGCGACGCCTTGGTTGAGGGGCTGGAGCATCACGGACACCGGACCGTGCGGGCGCTGGACGGCCCGGAAAATCTGGCCGGCATTGTCAACACGCTGGCCGGGCCGGGGGATATGGTGGTCTGCATGGGTGCCGGCGACATCACCCGCTGGGCGCAGGACTTACCCGAACAGTTGCGCACGCTCCGCGCCAAGGGCAGCGGCAAGGCCAGGGAGGCGGCGAATGATGCCAGCTAAACGCCCCGAACCCGGCCTGATCGATCTCCTGCCCGGCGTGCGCGGCTCCATGGAAGCCGATGCGCCGATGGCCCGGTTCAGCTGGTTCAAGACCGGCGGAGCCGCCGACGTGCTGTTTCAGCCCGCCGACGCCGCGGACCTTGCCGCATTTCTGAAGGACAAACCCGCCGATATTCCCGTAACCGTCATCGGCACGGCGTCCAACCTTATTATCCGCGACGGCGGCGTCGAAGGCGTCGTTGTCCGCATCGGGCGCGGGTTCAACGACATTTCCATTGACGGCGACATCATCACCGCCGGGGCGGCCGCAACCGATATCACCGTGGCGCGCCAGGCCCGCGACGCCGGACTGGCGGGGCTGGAATTCCTGTCCGGTATTCCCGGCACCATCGGCGGCGGCTTGCGCATGAACGCCGGTGCCTACGGTTCCGAATTCAAGGATATTTTCGTCGATGCCGAAGCCCTCGACGGAGACGGTACACTGCACCGGTTGGCGGTCGCCGAAATGGGCTTCGGATACCGCCATTCCAACGTGCCGGGGGACTTTATTTTTACCGTAGCGCGGCTCCGGGGCGTGCCCGGCGATACGGACGCTATCACGCGGCGTATGGAAGGCATCCAGGCCGAACGTGAGGCGACACAACCGCTGAGGACGCCGACGGGTGGCTCTACTTTCCGCAACCCGGAAGGCATGAAAGCCTGGGAGCTGATCGAAAGGGCCGGCTGCCGGGGACTGATGCGCGGCAAGGCACAGGTGTCCGACCTGCACTGCAACTTCCTGATCAACACCGGCGACGCCACGGCTCAGGACCTGGAAGGCCTTGGCGAAGAGATCCGTCGCCGCGTGTTCGAAGACAGCGGCGTCACCCTGGAATGGGAAATTCGCCGCCTTGGACGCCACGCCTCCAACGGTGAGGGAGATATGTCATGACCCGGCATGTTGCGGTTTTGATGGGCGGCTGGTCGGCGGAACGCGAAGTCTCGCTGGTTTCCGGCGCGGCTGTGGTGCATGCGCTAGGGAACGCCGGTATGGATGTCGCCTCCATAGACGTGCAACGGGACATGGGGGCGCTGATGACGCGACTCTACCCGCGCCCCGATGCGGTGTTTAACGCGTTGCATGGCCGCTTTGGCGAAGACGGCTGCGTTCAGGGCCTGTTGGATATCCTGGATATTCCCTACACCCATTCCGGCCTGCTGGCTTCGGCGCTCGCCATGGACAAACCGATGGCCAAGCGCCTGTTCGCCGACGCCGGAATTCCGGTGGCCGAGCACAAGATCGTAACCCGCGAAGAAATCCTCGCCGGTGACGTTATGGAACGGCCCTATGTCATCAAGCCCCTGAACGAAGGTTCCAGCGTCGGCGTCCATATTGTTCCCGAGGGTGCGAACGAGCCGTTGTTCAACGATACCGGCTGGCCCTTCGGCGGCCGGGTCATGGTCGAAAAGTTCATCCCAGGTCTGGAACTGACCGTGGCTGTGATGGGTGACAGGGCCTTGGGCGTGACCGAAATCAAGACTGGCCGGGAGTTCTATGATTACGACGCCAAATATGCAGACGGCGGATCACAGCACGTGGTTCCGGCCGACATCGGACCGGATGTCAGCGAAGAAGCCATGCGCCTCGCCGTCCTGGCCCATGAAACGCTCGGCTGCCGGGGCGTCAGCCGGGCCGATTTCCGATGCGACGGCGACAAGCTGTATCTCCTTGAAATCAATACCCAGCCGGGCATGACCCCGACCTCGCTGGTGCCTGAACAGGCCGATTACGCCGGAATTCCGTTTCAGGAATTGGTGGTGTGGATGGTCGAAAACGCGGAGTGCGACGCATGAGTATAAAAGCTAAGGCAAAAACTTCGAAACGCGGACAGCCCAGGCGCAGGGTGGTTCCCTTTTGGCGTCACCGGCACGTCCGCCCGGCGCTGATCGTTTTGCTGATAGCCCTGGCCGCCGGTGGCGGATGGCGGGTTTGGCAATCGGGCTGGGTTCCCGCCACCATTGTTAAGGCCAAGTGGGCGCTGATCGCGGCGTCGGCGGAAGTCGGCTTCAAGGTTAACGAAATCCTTGTCGTCGGGCGTAGCGAAACCCGCCAGAAAGACCTTTTGAAGGCCGTTCAACTGGCCCGCGGCGCGCCGATTCTCGCCTTCGACTTAGGCGCTGCGAAAAAGCGCATAGAGGCGCTGCCTTGGATCAAAAAGGCAAGCGTCGAGAGGATGCTGCCCGATACGGTCCTGCTCAACGTCGAGGAACGCCAGCCCCTGGTGCTGTGGCAGAACAAGGGGGTGTTCGCCCTAATCGATACGGATGGTGAAGTCATTTTGCGCAAAGGACTTGAACGGTTCTCCGATCTGTTGGTGGTGGTCGGCGCGGATGCACCGGAACATGCCG
This sequence comes from Alphaproteobacteria bacterium, assembly GCA_014382345.1. GTDB lineage: Bacteria > Pseudomonadota > Alphaproteobacteria > Rhodospirillales > Casp-alpha2 > Casp-alpha2. Next base: position 48,101 of record JACNJX010000049.1, on the reverse strand, counting down.
CGAAACTTTTGCAGGTGCTGTCTTCGGAGCCGGACCTGTTGCACATGGTCAAGGCTGCGGTGCGCGTCGGCGGACGACGCTGGAATCTGCGCCTGACAGGCGACATTGACGTTCGCCTGCCGGAAGAAAACACCGCCGCCGCATGGACCCGCCTGGCCGAATACGAAAAGACCCATCGAGTGCTGGAGCGGGATGTGCGGATTTTGGATCTACGCCTGCCGGACCGTCTGATTGTGCGGAAACCCCCGCGCCCGGCTGTGCGGGTCAGGGCCAAACGCCAAGAGACTTAACAAGGTAACGGTGATGAAAAAGAAAACAGCGCCAAAAAGGGTTAGGAACGGCCTTGTCGCCGCCCTTGATGTGGGCACGAACAAGGTCTGTTGCCTGATAGCCCGTCATGAGCCCGCCGCCGGCACCGCGCCGGAAGACGGTCTCAAGATCATCGGTATCGGCCATCAGGTGTCCCGGGGCCTTCGCTCGGGGACCATTGTCGATCTGGATGAAACGGAAGCCTCCATTCGGGCCGCCGTCGAAGCTGCCGAGCAGATGGCGGGTGAGAATATCTCTGGCGTGGTCGTCAACCTGACCGGCGGGCAGCCGAAATCGCGGCTGATTGCCTATGAGGTTTCCATCGCCGGGCACGAAATCGGCGACGCTGACCTCAGGCGGATTCTCGATCCCGCGGTGCTGACGGACGGCATGGCCAAGGAACGGGAACTGGAACACAGCATCCCCGTCGGATATTCGGTGGATGGTAACCGGGGCGTGCGCGATCCGCGCGGCATGTTCGGCGAACGCTTGGGCGTCAACATGCATGTCATCAGCGCGCTCAGCGGCCCGGTCCGCAACCTGGAAACCAGCATTCAGCGCTGCCACCTTGAGGTTCAGAACAAGGTGGTGACGCCCTATGCCTCAGCCTTGTCGACCCTGGTCGAAGACGAAACCCAGTTGGGCGTGACCTGTGTTGACATGGGGGGCGGCACGACGTCCATCGCCGTCTACTTCGATGGCGAACTGGTCAACATCGACGTCCTTCCTGTTGGCGGCGGGCATGTCACCAGCGATATCGCACGCGGCCTGTCGACGCCGCTGGATCAGGCCGAACGAATGAAGACGTTGTTCGGCAGCGTTCTGGCGTCGTCTTCGGATGACCGCGAGATCATAAAGGCGCCCCTGGTCGGCGAGGAAAACTCCGCCGAAGCCAACAATATTCCCCGTTCCATGCTGATCGGAATTATCCGGCCCCGCATCGAGGAAACCTTTGAGATGGTCCGCGACCGTCTGGCGGAAACCGGTTTCGACAAGGTCGCCGGACAGCGGGTCGTGCTGACCGGTGGGGCCAGCCAACTCACCGGCGTGCGGGAACTGGCCGCGTCCATTCTCGAAAAACAGATTCGCATGGGCCGCCCCAGGCCGATTGAAGGCATGGCGGAAGCCATTGCAGGGCCGGCTTTTTCAACGGCTGCAGGGTTGTTGCAGTACGCCATTTCCAACAAAGCCGAGGTGCCAAGCGCCGCTTATTGTCCGCCAGAACAGATGAACCGCGGCTTCGGCCGGATCGGGCAATGGTTGCGGGAGAATTTCTAATGAGAATTTTGTTTCAACCCTTAACAGCGAAAACCCAACCACCGCATGCGTGCGGTATCGATTCACCCGTGGCGGGGCCAGACGTGGTCCTGTCGCACAGGCAATTTCACGTCGCCTAAAACGAAGGAGGCCAACATGAGTATCAACCTGACCGTACCAGACGACAAGACACCGCATCTAAAGCCCAAACTGACCGTGATCGGGGTTGGTGGGGCGGGCGGCAACGCCGTTAACAACATGATCCGCGCCCAACTTGAAGGCGTGGACTTTATTGTCGCCAACACGGATTCCCAATCCCTGTCGCAAGCCGGGACCGAAAGGCGCATTCAGTTGGGAGTTCGCCTGACCGAAGGACTGGGCGCGGGATCGCGGCCGGAAATCGGCCGCGGTGCGGCTGAAGAATCCATCGACGAAATCCTCGCCGAACTGGATGGAGCCCACATGGCTTTCATCGCCGCCGGAATGGGCGGAGGCACGGGTACCGGGGGGGCGCCGGTGATCGCCCGGGCGGCTAAGGAAAAAGGCATCCTGACCGTCGGCGTGGTCACCAAGCCGTTCCAGTTCGAAGGCTCGCACCGGATGAAGCAGGCCGAAGCGGGGATCGAAGATCTGGAACAATACGTCGATACCCTGATCGTTATTCCCAATCAGAACCTGTTCCGTATCGCCAATGAAAAAACCACCTTCGCCGATGCCTTCGCGATGGCCGACGAGGTGCTCTATTCGGGCGTTCGCGGCGTCACCGACCTGATGGTGATGCCGGGTCTGATCAACCTGGACTTCGCCGATATCCGCTCCGTGATGAGTGAAATGGGCAAGGCCATGATGGGTACCGGCGAAGCCGACGGCGAACGCCGGGCGTTGGATGCGGCGGAAGCGGCGATCGCCAATCCGCTGCTCGACGACACCTCCATGAAAGGCGCCAAGGGTGTGCTGATCAACATCACCGGCGGCATGGATATCACCTTGTTCGAGGTCGATGAGGCGGCAAATCGCATCCGCGCCGAGGTCGATGACGATGCCTACATCATCGTCGGTTCCGCGTTCGATTCCGATTTGGAAGGCATCATGCGGGTTTCCGTCGTTGCCACCGGCATCGACATCAATGCCTCACAGATGGCCTTGCCGACGATGCTGCATCTGGCGGACCAGTTGGACAGCCCGGAAACCAGCCGCCAGCACACCGAACCCTGGTCGGACCCGATTCTCGAAACATCTATGGAGCCTGCCGCAATAACCATAGAAGACGCCATACCGGAGCCTGTGGCCGAAGACGAACCGGGCATGGAGGCGGAACCAGAGTCCGAAACGGAGACTGTTGCCGAAGTCGCCAATGAACCTATAGCTGAGCCCATTGATGGGCCGGAGACCGAATCGGAAGCCGAATCGGAAGACGAATCGGGTCCTGAAACTGTCCTGGAAACTATAGAGGAGGCGGTCGCGGAAGACATTCCCGCGGCTCAGGAAGCGGAACAGCCGCCCGCGGCGATGCCGTCCGTTGGCGCCACCGATGCCTTTATCCCGCCGGAACCAGCGGCGCCTGCCGATGTGGCGAGTATGGAAGAGGTCACTGAGGATGCCGGGAAAGAAGAGGAGCCTGATGACTCCCCTGTGGCGTCTGAAGAGACCCCGGAACCGGTTTCCAGTCCCTGGCGTTCCAAGGGTGTAAGCCTGTTTGAACGGGTCACGGGAAGCGGTAAAGCGGCCTTCGGCAAGAAGGATGCTGCCCCGGAACTTGTTGAAATCAAAGAGGTTTCCTTGTTGGATGAGGCTTCGGCTCCGACTCCTGAAGCGGTAGCCGAATCCGAAAGCCCGGCTGAACCTGTGGAGCAGCCGCAGGTGGCGTTGGTCACGTCGCCGGACCCCGACCAGGAAGTGGCGGAAGAGGCGCAATCGCTGGGCGGAATGGATGCGGAAGAGCGCCTTCCGGCCAGTGACAACACCGATGACCTGCTGGATATTCCGGCTTTTCTCCGTCGTCAGGCCAACTGACGGGGGGTTGGTTAACTGATTGTTAATAAGGAGTTATCAAAGGTAACAATCGGTAACAAAGAGTGATTTGAGTGGCTTCCGGGATGTTGTTAAACACATCACTGGAAGCTGCTCAATCTCTTCGGGAAATCCGAACCGGAATGAGCGCTATAAAAAAGATTAAAAACAGACAACTGCGGATCCGGATGACAACTTCAAAAGGCACCATGATGGTTAAGGCGGACGGCAAAGCTTCTGAGCAGGAGTCTGCCGGGACCGTCAACCAGCGGACGCTTAAAACGTCCATCAACTGTTCCGGGGTGGCGTTGCACTCCGGGTCCAAGGTGTCGATGACCCTTTTCCCCGCCGATGCCGATACCGGCATCGTATTCAAACGTACCGATATCGCCGGACACGGCGCCGAAATCCCGGCCCGTTGGGACCATGTGGTCGACACCCGCATGTGCACGACACTGGGTAACAAGGATGGCGTTACTATCGGCACCGTCGAACACCTGATGGCGGCGCTTTCGGGCTGTGGTATCGACAACGCCCGGATTGAACTGAATGGTCCGGAAGTTCCGATCATGGATGGTTCGGCCCAGCCGTTCGTCTTCTTGGTCGATTGCGCCGGCGTCGTCGAGCAGGACGCGCCCAGGCGCGTTATCCGGATTTTAAAGCCCGTTTCCCTTGATGACGGTTCGGCCCGGCTAACACCCGGAACCCACCTGTCGCTGGATTTCGAAATCGATTTCGACAACGACATGGTGTCGAAGCAGTCGCTGTCCATCGGCGTCGTCAACGGCAGCTTTGCCAAGGAACTGGCCCGCGCCCGGACGTTCGGGTTCCTGCATGAGGTCGAGGCGCTGCGCAATGCCGGACTGGCCAAGGGCGGATCCCTGGATAACGCCATCGTCGTCAGCGGCGATTCCGTTCTGAACGAAGGTGGCCTTCGCTACGACGACGAATTCGTCCGCCACAAGGTTCTCGACGCCATCGGCGACCTTTATCTCAGCGGCGCACCGATTATCGGCAATTTCCAGGGCGTCTGCTCCGGCCATGCCGCGAACAATGCCCTGTTGCATGCCCTTTTCGCCGATCCGGATGCCTGGGAATACGATGTCCTGCATGGGGATGAGGTGCTTTCGGCTATTGATGGCGGTATTTTCCCGGAACTGGCGGAAATTGCCTAAAGCCCGGTTTCCGGACCTTCAACCCCTTTCTGTTTTATTCCCTGCTTCGGCGGGGAATTTTTTGTTCCGAACCCCGCCGATTTCGTGATTCCACCGGGGCCTCGTGCTATATAATCGCGCATACGTCCGCTGCAGATGGTCGGACAAAAGGAGCAAGGATGACCCGCAACAAACCTTTTTCCGCGTCTATGCATTTAGCCATGGTGCTGGTTTTGGCCGTCGCCACGGTTGCCTGTGCGGGAAAAAAGCAGGAATACGTGGAGCGCCCGGTCGAAGAACTCTACAACGAGGCCATGGACGCCCTGCTGGATCAAGACTATGTCACGTCTACGGCCAAGTTCGACGAGGTTGAACGCCAGCATCCATATTCCCTTTGGGCCAACAAGGCGCAGCTTATGGCGGCCTACAGTTATTACCTGAACAATCTCTATGACGAGGCCATTATCGCGCTCGACCGGTTCATTCAGCTTCATCCCACCAGCAAGGATATCGCCTACGCCTATTATCTGAAGGGGTTGAGCTACTACGAACAGATTTCCGACGTCGCGCGTGACCAGATGATGACCGAATTGGCCCAGAATACCCTGGGCGAACTCATCAAGCGCTTCCCGAGGAGCAAATACGCCCGCGACGCCAAATTGAAACTGGACCTGACCCGCGACCATCTGGCCGGCAAGGAAATGGAAATCGGCCGGTATTATCACAAGCAAAGACAATACCTGGCGGCCATCAACCGGTTCAAGTCGGTGGTGGACAATTACCAGACCACCACCCATGTACCGGAAGCCCTGCATCGGTTGACGGAAGCCTATCTGGCCTTCGGTCTTGAGAATGAAGCCAGAAAAACGGCCGCCGTCCTGGGCCATAATTTCCCGGGCAGCGAATGGTACCTGGATTCCTATAAGATCATGGGCAACGAAGTCGCCGAGCCGAAGGAAAGCAAACCCTGGTACAAGCCCTGGTAAGCCCGAAAACATGTTAACGACGCTTTCCATACGCGATGTCGTATTGATTGGCCGGCTCGACCTTTCTTTCGAGGCCGGGTTAAGCGTGTTGACCGGGGAAACGGGGGCCGGCAAGTCGATCCTGCTCGATGCGCTGGGGCTGGCGCTGGGCATGCGGGCCGAGGCTCGCCTGGTCCGCCACGGCGCAGACAAGGCATCGGTAACGGCGGCCTTCGAGCTTCCGGCGGACAGCCCGGTATTCGCGGTTCTGGAAGACCGAGGCGTCGATGCTTCCGAGGAAAATCTCGTCCTGCGCCGGGTTCTCGGCAAGGACGGGCGTTCCAAGGCTTTCATCAATGACCAGCCCGTCGGCGTTCAACTGTTGAAGGAGATCGGGGAATCCCTGGTCGAAATTCACGGACAGTTCGAAAGCCAGCGATTGCTGAACGAGGCGACCCACCGTTCCCTGCTGGATGCCTATGGAGGTCTGGACGGGGCGGTGGAAAAAACCCGCGCTGCCTACGCCAGGTGGCGGGCTGCCATCCATGCCAGGGAAACCGCCGAGACGGACCTGGAGGCGGCACGCCGGGATCAGGAATATATCACCCATGCGCTTGAGGAGTTGACTACGTTGGACCCGAAGCCGGGTGAGGAAACGACCCTGGCTTCCGAGCGCGGCCTGATGATGAACGCGGAAAAGCTGGTCACGGCCATGAATGCGGCGGCTAGCGACTTGCATGGTGACACGGGCGCGCTGACGCGGCTGCAAGACGCTTTAAAGCACCTGGAGCAGGTCGCCGAACACTCGGGCGGACGTTTGTCCGAAACCCTGGCCGCCTTGGCCCGCGCTCAGTCGGAAGCCACGGAAGCCGATGCTCTTCTGGAAAGCGTCGCCGCCGGGCTGGATATGGACCCCAATTCCCTGGAACTGGCCGAAGAACGGTTGTTCGCGCTACGCGCCCTGGCCCGCAAACACAATGTCGAGGTCGATGGTCTGGCCGATCTTGCCAAAGCATTAGCGGGACAAGTGCAGGCGCTGGAAGACGGCAACGCCCGATTGGCGGAACTCGCCAAGGCGGAGCAGGCGGCCCGTGAGGATTACGAAAAAGCGGCGCAAACGCTCAGCCGTTCGCGGACAACGGAAGCGGCAAAACTGGATACGGCAGTGGCTGGAGAATTGAAGCCCCTGAAGCTGGAAAAGGCGGTGTTTTCGACCTCCGTCAGCGAACTGGCCGAAGCCTCCTGGGGGCCGGAAGGGCGTGACAAGGTGGTCTTTCAGGTGGCGACCAATCCGGGCGCCCCGGCGGGACCGATCGGCAAAATCTCGTCCGGCGGAGAACTGGCGCGCTTTACCCTGGCGCTGAAGGCCGTGTTGGCGCAAGCGGACCCGGTTCAGACCCTGGTCTTCGATGAAGTCGATTCCGGCGTCGGCGGGGCCGTCGCCGACGCCGTGGGCGAACGCCTAGATTTTCTGGCCCGCGACTGTCAAGTGCTGGTGGTCACCCATTCGCCGCAGGTCGCCGCCCGTGGCACGCATCATTGGCTGGTTTCCAAAAGCGAGGCCGACCCCAGCGTCCTGACCTCCGTCGATGCCCTGGACGACGGGGCGCGCAAGGAGGAAATCGCCCGCATGCTGGCCGGCGCCACGGTCACGGACGAAGCCCGCGCCGCCGCCGATAGCCTGCTGGACGGGACCGGCTCGTGAGCGGAAAGCCCGGTGCCGTACCGGCCCAGGATCTCACGCCGCTGGAAGCCTCGGCTGAGCTGGAAAGCTTAAGCCGCGATATCGCCGAACATGACGCCGCCTACTATCAGGACGATGCGCCGAAAATCAGCGACGCCGAATACGATGCCCTGCGCCAGCGGCTGAATGAGATCGAGGCCGCTTTTCCCGAGCTGGTGAAGGCCGACAGCCCTTCGCAAAGGGTCGGCGCGGCCCCGGCTCAGGGGTTTCGGAAGGTATCCCACGCCGTTCCCATGCTGTCGCTGGGCAATGCCTTCGACGATGCCGATGTCGGCGAATTCTTAGGCCGCGTCCGGCGTTTTCTCGGGTTGGACGAGGATGAAACGGTGGAGATCGTTTGCGAGCCGAAGATCGACGGATTGTCCGTATCGTTGCGCTACGAAAACGGAGTCTTCGTCCAGGGCGCGACACGCGGCGACGGAACGACCGGTGAAGACATCACCGAAAACCTGAAAACCCTGAATGATATCCCGATGACGCTATCCGGCGCGCCGGATGTGCTGGAGGTACGGGGCGAGGTCTATATGACCAAACAGGACTTCGCCCGCCTGAACCGCGATCAGAAGGAGGCCGCGCAGAAGATTTTCGCTAATCCCCGCAATGCCGCCGCCGGTTCGTTACGCCAGAAAGATCCAGCGGTGACGGCGGCCCGCCCGCTCAGCATGTTCGCTTATGCCTGGGGAGAGGTGTCGGACCCGGTCGCCGATACCCATTGGGGTTTTCTTGAACGGCTCCGGGGTTGGGGCTTTCCGACAAACCCGCTGGCCGAAATGCACGACCGAGTGGATGGCTGCCTTGCCTTTTACCGCAAGGTGGAAGAACAGCGCGCCGGGCTGGATTACGATATCGACGGCATGGTCTATAAGGTCAACCGGCTCGACTGGCAGGACCGTCTGGGTCAGGTCAGCCGCGCGCCACGCTGGGCCGTGGCGCACAAGTTCCCGGCGGAAAAGGCTGAGACGGTGTTAAGAGAAATTACCATCCAGGTCGGGCGCACTGGTACTCTGACACCGGTTGCGAATCTGGAGCCGGTGACTGTCGGCGGCGTCGTCGTCAGCCGCGCCACACTGCACAACAGGGATGAAATAGCCCGCAAGGACGCACGCGAGGGCGACACCGTCATCATCCAGCGCGCCGGCGACGTCATTCCGCAGGTGGTGTCCGTGGTTCTTGAGAAACGGCCAACGAATTCAGAGGCTTTTGTTTTCCCCGATACCTGTCCGGAATGCGGCAGTCACGCCGAGCGCGAAGACGGCGAAGTGGCGACCCGATGCACGGGTGGGCTGGTTTGTCCGGCACAGCGGGTGGAACGCCTGAAGCATTTCGTCTCGCGCGGCGCGTTTGATATCGAAGGGCTGGGGGCTAAGCATATCGAGGCGTTTTCCAGCGAAGGTCTCATCAAAACCCCGGCGGATATCTTTCGCCTCCGGAACCAAACGGAAGAGATATCCACCCGCGAGGGTTGGGGCGAGCAATCGGCGAATAATCTTTTTGCCGCCATTGAAGAACGGCGCGGGATTCCCCTCGACCGTTTCATCTACGCCCTGGGCATCCGCCAGGTCGGGCAGGCGACGGCACGGCTGCTGGCCAGGCAATACGGATCGCTTCAAGGCTGGCGCGACCATATGGATGCGGCCCAGGACCGCGAGTCCGAAGCGTATGGTGAACTGGTCAATATCGACGGCATCGGGCCGTCCGTGGCCGATGATTTGCTGGGGTTTATCGCGGAGGATCATAACCGTGAAGTTCTGGATGATTTACAGGTCCTGCTAACGGTCGGGGATTTCGAGGCCCCGGACACATCGTCGTCGCCGGTGGCCGGGAAAACGGTGGTGTTCACCGGATCGCTGGAAACCTTAAGCCGCGCCGAAGCGAAGAACCGGGCCGAGGGGCTGGGCGCTAAAGTGGCGGGCAGCGTGTCGAAGAAAACCGATTATGTCGTCGTCGGCGCCGATGCAGGCTCCAAGGCCAAAAAGGCGCAAGAACTGGGCGTCACGACCTTGAGCGAACAGGAATGGCTGGCCCTTATCGGCTAGGGGGGCAAAGGGGGGCCGGTGCAATATTTTTCTCCATCCCTATTACAGCTTGCGGGTCTATTCTCCGTTCTTTTGACCATCGCGCTTTGCGCCTTTTACGGAGCCTTGATCGGAGGCGGCAAGCGTTTCGTCCAAGTCGATGTTTTTGCCGGCTTAGGCTTGGTGACAGGGGTGTTTACGGTTCTCGGCGTCGTCCTGTCCGCGCCTTTCGGATGGCTGGTTTTTGCGTTTTGGGGTGGCGGCCTCGTTGCCATCGTCTTCGTTCTGAAAAGAGAGGAGAGTACGAAAGGCGTTTTGTGGCGTATTTTCGTTCTCGGTATTCCGTTGCTGCTGCTGGTTTCTGCCATGACGGCGACGCAATGGGACGAGTTTTCACAATGGCTGCCCAACGCCGCCTTCCTGTACAAATATGACGACTTCCCGGGCCTGGGATTCCCCAGAAGCCCGTCCATCTTTCCCGCCTATCCTTATGCCGGGCCATTGGTGACCTATCTTGTTTCGCGGCTGACGGGGGTTTTCGTCGAAAACGCGGGCGGGATCGCCAATGTCGTCCTGCTTTTTTGTTTCGCGCCGGTTTACCTGTCGGTGGTTAAACGCGGGTTGGCTGCCGATATCGGTTGGAGCAAAACCTGGGGTGCCGCCGCGTTGGGGATCTTGGGGGTAACGGTCCTCAGCACCGCCTTCGTGCAAAAACTGGTCTTTACTGCCTATGGCGACGTGCCGACGGGTATTGTGCTCGCCGTCTTGGGCATTTTGGTCTGGAAAATCCTTGGGGGCCTAGCCGAAGGCAAACAGGACTTCGCAGCCCTGGCTTGGCAGTTTTCCTTCACGGCGGCGCTGTTCGTGAATTTGCGGCAGCCTAACCTTGTCCTTTTGACGTTATTGCTGCTCCTGTCGGCCGTGGTCGCCTGGCGCGACCCCGCCATTAGGGTCCGGCGCTATCTGGCTCTTTGGCTCCGGATGCTCGTCGCTCCGGCCGTTGTGTACCTGATGTGGCGTTTTCACGTCGGCCGGAACCTTGCCGCCGGCGAGTTTCTGTTTCTTCCCTTCGGAGACTGGCACGTGGTGGAAACCTTCGACATCCTGATACGGATGGCATCCATCGCCCTGCGCAAGGGGGGCTATTTCGCGATGATGATCGGGCTGGTCTTTTTCGCCGGCCTCGCCGTTCTTCGCTGCCGTAGCGCGTTCGACCGTCTGGTTCTACTCACAGGCGGCCTGTTCGTCGGTTACAACCTGTTTCTGTTTGCCATGTATATCGTGGCCTTCGATACCGGAAGCAGTCTCAGGGCGGCTGGGTTCTGGCGTTTCAACACGCATTTGGGGCTTTTGGGGAGTACGACGGCAGCCCTGGGGCTGGCCATTCTGTGGCGGAAATACGGCGTCGATGAGAAAGCCCGGCGCCTGTCGGGCGGACGGTCTGTCTTGGCCGCCGCGGCAATCCTTTTGGTTCTGGCGGTTCCCGTGGTTACGGCGTCCAAACTGCGTTTCGACATCAGACCGCAAAAAGCCCATATGCGCATGGTCGCGCAAGACCTCGCCGATATCCTTCCGGAAAAGGCCAATCTGGCGGTTGTCGATCCGGAGGGCGAAGGGCTGTCCTCGGTTATCATGGCCTTTGAACTGTTGAGCGCGCCCGGCGTGACCAAGCCCCTGCGCGTTACCCGCCAGTACAAGGTCCGGAACAAACCGCGAAATCGCATCGCCGCCGAAGTCGCCGCCAAGGGCATCACCCATGCCTGGGTCCACCAGGTCCTGCCGGGCGTAAATTCCTCGCTCGGGCTAAACCTCGGCTTGCGTCAATCGCACTTGCTGAAATGGAACGGGGCAGGGTGGCGGCTGGTGAAATCGTGGCCGTACCAGGGCTATGACGACCCCCGAACGCTTCCCGATTAGTGAAGCTTTTCCGGAAGATCCTTAATCGCCTGATCGATCAGCGCGTCGGCCTGTTTGCCCTTTAGCTCCTTGGTCAGGAATTCGCGGGTGGCATCCAGGGCGAGGTCCACGGTCTTGGCGCGGACGATGTCAATGGCCTGGGCTTCGGCCTGGGCAATGCGTTCCAGCGCCAGATTCTTGCGCCGCTCCAGTGCGGCCTCCAGATTTTCACGGCCCTGGACGGCGAGCCGTTCGGCTTCTTCGCGGGCATGCTGGACGATGTCTTCGGCTTCCTGGATGGCGTCACGTTGTTTGCGCTGATATCCGGCCAGCAGGTCCTGTGCCTCTTGGCGCAGCTTTTCCGCTTCTTCCAGGTCATTGCGGATTTTATCGGCCCGCTTGTCCAGGCCCGCCGTGGCGAGGCGAATAATGGGCCGGGCGGCGGCGGCGATGAAGATGACGAACGCCACCAGCACCCAGAAAGTCGGATCATGAAGGAATGCCATACCGTTCACCGTTTCCTAACCGTCGGCCTTGAGCGCGCGATCAACGGCGCCGCTTAAGGCTTTATCGTCCGCCGGCTGTCCTGTCAGTCTCTCCAGGGCATCGCCCGCAACCTCTGTGGCGATATCGCGGACACTGTCCATGGCGGCCTCCACGGCGCGCCGGATTTCGGCCTCGCTTTCGGAGATCTTACCGCTCAGGTTTTCAGACAGTTCGGCTCCCCGGGCGTCGGCTTCATCGGAAAGCCCCTTGGCGGCCTCGGCATGAATGCCCTGGGCTTCGGTCCGGGCTTCGCCCATGGATGCCTCATAAGCAGCAAGGGTTTCTTCGGCTTCCTGTTTGGCCTGAGTCGCCTTGTCCAGGTTGTCTTCGATCCGCTTTTGCCGGGTTTCCAGCGTGTTGGCGATGCCGGGCACCGCGATTTTCCACATGATGAGGAAAAGAGCGGTGAACGTGATCACCAGCCAAAAAATCTGCGGCAGGAAAGTTGAGACGTCTAGTTGCGGCATGCCGGTTCCCCATGACCCCGGACGCCGGGTTGTCCCGGCGCCGCAGGGGCAAGGTTAGACCTGATTGGGGTTAGCCAAACAGGATGACGAGGGCGATCACCAGGGCAAACAACGCGATGGCTTCCACCAGCGCAAAGCCCAGCATGGTCATCGGGAAGACGGCGGGCTGCGCCGCCGGGTTACGGCCGACCGCCTGAATGAATGAGGCGAATATGGTGCCGATGCCGATACCGGAACCGATCACGCCGATAACGGCCAAACCCGCGCCAATCAATTTGGCTGCTTCGAGATCCATGGGAAGTTTCCTTTCTAGCTTTGGAATTCAGTTTAACGGTTAAAATAGGAAGTAAAAGACGCGTTCTTTTCTGCTGGGGTCCTAATGCAGATGAAGCGCATCGTTGAGATAAAGGCAGGTCAGAATGGTGAAGACAAAGGCCTGCAACAGGGCGATGACGATTTCCAGACCGGTCAGCGCGACGACAAAGGCCAGCGGAAAGACCCCGAACATGCCGAGCGAGATCACAAAGCCTGCGAACACCTTCAACAAGGTGTGTCCGGCCAGCATATTGGCGAACAGACGCACACTCAGGCTGATCGGCCTGGACAGGTAGGAAATGATTTCAATGGGTATCAGCAGCGGCGCCATGATCATGGGTACGCCGGGCGGCATGAAAAACGTGAAAAAGTGCATCTTGTGTTTGGCGATGGCGATGATGGTCACGCCGATAAACACGACAAACGCCATGGTGAAGGTGACGATGATGTGGCTGGTGAAGGTAAAGCCGTATGGCACCATGCCGAACAGGTTGCCGACCAGGACAAACATGAACACCGTGAAGATGAACGGAAAATAAGGCCGGCCTTCGGAGCCGACCGTGTCTTTCACCAGATTGGCGATGAAGATGTAGGACAGTTCCACCATCGACTGCCAGCGCCCGGGCACCAGGGCGTTGCGGCGCATGCCGAGGATCAGAAAGGCGCTGGTGGCGATCACCGTCAACACCATGAAGGTGGACGAATTGGTGAACGAGACATCCACGTTGCCGATTTCAATCGGCACCCAGCGTTTAATTTCGAATTGAGCGAGTGGGCTGTGACCTGCGGCCAACGTCTTTATCCTTCGTTCCGGGTGTCGTCGTCCCGTGACCCGTCCCCGGGTGTATCGTCATTTTGGTAGCCAACGGCATATCCGAAACCGCTGGCCATTCTGTAAACATTCAAGATACCGGCTGCGCCGCCCAAAAAAATGAACACCAGCATCAACCATGGTCGGGTGCCGAGCCAGCGGTCGAGAAGCCAGCCGATCGCCACCCCGATGGCGAGGGCAGAAACTAACTCGACACCGACGCGCATTGCAAGACCAAGTGCACTGCCCGGAGGCTGATTCTTATCACTTTTTTTCGGGGCTGATTCCTGGGCCCGGCCACGGGCCTCGCGAAGCCGTTTGTCGAGCATGTCCATAGTGGGCTCTGATGGGCGTTCTGGCGGTTTTTCCGGGCTGTCATCGCTCATTGGGAGCCTCCCGCTCAAGGATCAGGCTTAAAGACGGCTTTAAGCCGTGGCTCTGAGCTCATCGGCGCGCTGAAGGTCCACGGAAACCAACTGCGAGACGCCGCGTTCCGTCATAGTGACGCCGTACAGACGATCCATGCGGGCCATGGTCATTCGGTGATGCGTGATGATGATGAAGCGGGTGGTATCGGTGGATGCCATTGTTTCGACCAGGGAACAGAAGCGGTCAACGTTGGCGTCATCCAGCGGGGCGTCGACCTCGTCCAGCACACAGATCGGCGCGGGGTTGGTCTGGAAAACCGCGAACAACAGCGCCAGCGCCGTCAGGGCCTGTTCTCCACCAGACAGCAGGGATAGAATTTGCAGCCGCTTGCCCGGCGGGCTGGCCATGATTTCCAGCCCGGCGTCCAGCGGGTCATCGGATTCCGTCAGTTCCAGGTGCGCGCGGCCGCCGCCGAACATCTGGACGAACAGTTCCTGGAAATGCTTGTTGACCTGATCAAAGGATTCCAACAGGCGCTGGCGGCCTTCACGGTTGAGTTCGGAAATGCCCCGGCGCAGTTTGTCGATGGCTTTCAGCAGGTCATCGCGCTCGCTTTCCAGCGTATCGATCTGCTCTTTCATTTCTTCGGCCTCGGTTTCCGCCCTGAGGTTGACCGGCCCCATGGTTTCCCGTTCCCGGTTGAGGCGTTCGACCTTGCGTTCAATGGCTTCCAGTTCCGGCAACTCGGCTTCGGGCTTGAGCCCGGAAATCTCGAACAACTGGTCCGGGCGGCATTCCAGCCGGTCCTTGATGCGCTCAGCCAAAGCCAGACAGGATTGTTTGGCTTGTTCGGCCAAGCCTTCCAGCCGGATCATGTTTTCCCGCGCCGCAGCCAGTTCGGTTTCGGCGCTGCGAAGCACCTTGTCGGCTTCGGCCAGGGCTTGTTCCGACTGGGCCAGGGTGTCGGCCTGGGTCTTGCGGTTTCCTTCCGCCGTTTCCAGCGAAGCCAAAAGGGACTGGCGCTGTTCCTGGATTTCGGCAGGCCTGGCGGCGAGGCGCTCCAGGTCCCGTTCAAGGCCTTCCCGGCGCTCCGTCAGTTGCTCCAACTGGGTCAGGGCGATTTGCCGGCGGGCGACCCAGGATTCCGTTTCCGATTCGATTGCGGCCAGGCGCTGGATACGTTCTTCGGCTGCCCGCTCAAGCGTGTCGTAACGGCTCTGGCACTCCACCTGATCGGCCCTGTGTCCGGAAAGGTCTTCGCGCAATGCGGCAATTTCAGCGCGCGGCCCCTCGGCGTCGGGAATGGATGAGAGGGCGTCTCTGGCTTCCCTTTCCTCCTCGTCCAGGTGTTCCAGGTCGGTGCCGATATTGATGAGTTGTTCGCTCAGGGATTCTAGCAGGGATATGCGTCCGGCAGATCGTTCCTTGATCTCGGCAACCCGGTCGCGAGCCTGGGCATAGGCGGCGTCGGCTTCTGTGGCGGTTTCGCGGGCGGCTTTTTCGTCTGAGCGAGCCTTTTCTTCGGTGGCCTTGGCGGCGGTGTGGCGGTCTTCGGCTGTCTTGGCTTCGGCTTCCGTCCGGGCGAGTTTTTCCTGACCGATCTTGAGGCGTTTGCGTTGTTCAAGGCGGGCCTGGGCGGGGGTCGTGGCGGTGGCGGAAATGGTATATCCGTCCCAACGCCACAAACCGCCGGACTGGCTGACGATGCGCTGCCCCTGGGCGAGGCTTTGCGTTAGACGGCGGGCTTCGTCATCGGTCTCGACGACGCCGACCTGCGACAGTCTGCGGTCCAGGGCCGCAGGCGCCCGGACGAAATCGCTTAAAGGCCGCGCGCCTGTGGGCAGCGCCGGCGGGTTGCTCATGGGGCCTAAAGTGCGCCAATGGCTGGGCGCGGCTTCGTTATCGGATGCCGATAGATCTTCGCCAAGGGCGACAGCGAGGGCGGCTTCATAACCCGCCTCGACGCCGAGCGCGTCAATCACAGGCGGCCACTGGTCATGGTCTTCGGCATCGAGAACTTCGCTCAAGGCCTCGACCTCCGCCTTGAGACGGGTGGCGGCGGCTTTGGTTTCGTGAGCTTCGGCGGCGGCTGTGCTGTTTCGGGAAATCGCGTCTTCGCGGATCGATTCCGCGCCGGCGACGGCGTTTCGGGCCTGTTCGCGTGTGCTCTCCGTCTGGATCAGATGCTGTTCGGCTTCTGCAAGTTCGGAGCTTTCCGGGCTGTCCTTTTGGAGCTGGTCGCTCTGGCTGGTGATGGCCAGGCGGCGGCTATCAAGGCGTTCCCTTCGGCCCGTCAGGTCGGTGAGCTTGTGCTCCAGGGATGTCCGGCGGGCTTCGTCATTGGCCACCCGCTCGGTGAGGGTGGCAAGCCTGCCATCCAGGTCTTCCACACGGGCATTGGCGCCAGCCAGGTTTTCTGCCGCTTCCGCCAGGGCATCCTGTTCGCCGTCCGCCGGTGCCTGGATGCGGTCGCGTTCTTCTTCCATGCGGGTCAGGGCGGCGGCGGCGTCATGAATGAGGGCTTCTTCACGGGTTCTGTCGGCGGCGATTTCCTGAATGCGGTTGCGGCAGCTTTCGGCCTGTTCGACAACCCGTTGTTCCTCGGCGTCCAGGCCATCCCGGGCCAGTGTCAGGCGTTGTAGTTCAGCCGCCGCCTCGGCCTCGGCCTGGCGGTGTTTTGGAAGCTCGGCAGCGCATTCGGCCTGCTGGGCGGCGGCTTTGGCCGCGGCGCCGGTCAGCGTGTTGACCATGGTCTCGATTTCACCGAATTCCCTGGTCGCGGCTTCCAGCGTTTGTTCATCCGCCGTCCAGCGCAGGAAAAACAGCGTCGCTTCAGCCTTGCGAATATGGTCGGACAGGTTGCGGTAACGGGTGGCCTGGCGGACCTGTTTCTTCAAATGCGCTAACTGGGCTTCCAACGTGACCAGAATATCGTCCAGGCGTTCCAGATTGGTTTCCGCGCCGCGCAGACGCAACTCGGCCTCGTGGCGCCTGGAATGCAGTCCGGTGATGCCAGCGGCTTCCTCCAGCAGCAGGCGGCGTTCCGTCGGCTTGGCGGCGATGATTGAGCTGATCTTACCCTGGCTGACCAGCGCCGTGGAGCGCGCGCCGGTGGAACTGTCGGCGAACAGGAGTTGCACATCCTTGGCCCGGACTTCGTGGCCGTTTACGCGGTAGGTGGAGCCTTTGTCACGCTCGATGCGCCGGCTGATTTCCAACTCGTCGGTGTCGTTAAACTGAGCAGGCGCGACACGGGCGGAATTGTCGAGGCTGAGAATCACTTCGGCGATGTTTCGCGCAGGCCGGTTGCGGGTGCCGCCGAAGATAACGTCGTCCATTTCACCGCCGCGCATCTGCTTGGCGGACGTTTCCCCCATGACCCAGCGTAACGCTTCGACCAGATTGGACTTGCCGCAACCGTTAGGGCCGACGACGCCGGTGAGACCCAGTTCGATTTGCAGGTCCGAGCCGTCTACGAAAGATTTAAAGCCCGAAAGCCGGAGTTTATTAAAACGCAGCAAAGCCGTGCCTTCCCATTACTTCTTCAGTGCCTTGTCGAAGACCTTCTTGAATTCGTCGAAATGTTGCGCGCCGGAGATGATCTCATCGCCGATAATAAAGGTCGGCGTTGAATTGACCTTGTGGTCCATCTGTCCGTCCAGGGCGATGCCGCGGATGTGCTCAAGCAGCGGCTGGTTTTTCAAACACGCCTGGACATCGTCCCTCGACAGGCCCCCGAAACGCGCCACCTTGGACAGTTCCTCCTGCGGGTTTTCGCTCTTGCCCCAGCGGAGCTGGGAGCGGAACAGAATTTCGATAAAGCCGAAAAATTTATTCGGTCCGGCGCATCTGGCAACCATGGCCGCCGCCAGGGCCGCCGTGCCTAAGGGGAAATCCCGGTAGACCAGCTTCACCTTGCCAGTGTCGATATATTCTTTTTTGATCTGGGGCAGGGTATCGCGGTGAAACCTGGCGCAATGGGGACAGCCGAGCGAAGAAAACTCCACCATGGTCACGGGCGCATCCGCCTGGCCCAGGACCATTTCGGATTTGGCCTCTTCTAGGCTGACGATCGCTGCAACAGCCGTTCCCGGAGCCGTAACAGGCGCCAGAAGCAGGGCGATAACCGCAAGACTTGGTACTATTCGGCTCAAACACGCCTCCCAAAGCACAATATGTTGATGCGATAATAGATTCGCTGTTGCCGCAGAGTCGAATCCTTTTGCAAGGTTATCCACCGCTTTTTTCATTTGCCTTGCCCGGCGGGCATTTTCGCTCGGTTCGATTATTGGCGGTGCATTAATGCCCGCTTCGCCCGATGACGGCGCGGCCCAGGGTTTGCAGCGCCTTGCGGAGGTCCTCATCGTCAACGTCCATCAGGTTTTCCGCCAGTCTGCTTTCTTCCCCCGGGTCCAGTTTTCTGGGCGACCAGTCCGGCTTTTTTTGCCTGTCGGGCAGCGGCCCCTGGATGATTTTGATTCCATCGACGGCCCGGAAGCCGAAATATCCGTTGATGCGTTCGATCAACAGGGGTTGCAGGTGCTGCAATTCCGTGGCCATGGCGCCGCTGTCGATTCGCAGATGCAGGGTACCGCCGTCGCTGGCCCCCTTGGGGTAGGCGATTTTTTCCGGCTGGCTATGGGCCGCCATGTGAGCGCCGGCAATCCCCGCCCAGTCCTTGAGGATGTCCCCGTCGGCAAATCCGCGCTTGCCGAAAATCGGTTTGGTGGCCGCCGACAGAGATGCCGCAAGGGCCCGAGGTCCGCCGCCGCGCTTGCGGCGTTTGATGTTTTCGGTGGTCATAAGGGAATGCTAGGGTTAGTGGGGCCGCAGGGCAATCGGACAAAATGCCCATGGCGGCAATTAACCTATTTTCTTCTCAGCAGGAATAATAAATTTGACGCCGCCAATTCCCGATCCCGTTTCCGTTCGCCGCCGCCTGCTTCGATGGTATGACCGCAATGCCAGGGACCTACCGTGGCGGTATAAAAAAGGCGATCCGCCTGATCCCTACCGCGTGTGGCTATCGGAAATCATGCTGCAGCAAACCACCGTTGCGGCGGTAAAGGGGTATTTTGACGATTTCACGACCCGCTGGCCGGCGGTCGGGGACTTGGCCAAGGCGGAGTTGAACGACGTCCTGCACGCCTGGCAGGGGCTCGGCTATTATGCCCGCGCCCGCAACCTACACAAATGTGCTCAGGCGATTGCCGGGGAGAGGGCGGGGCGGTTCCCGGATACGGAGCCGGAACTGAAAGCACTACCCGGCATCGGTGATTATACCGCCGCCGCCATCGCCGCCATCGCCTTCGACCGCCGGGCGACGCCCGTGGATGCGAATATCGAACGGGTGACCGCGCGTCTGTTCGCCTTGGGGGATACCTTGCCCAAAGGCCGTAAGAAGATCAGCGAGCGGGCTTCCTTGCTAACGCCCAAAAACCGTCCCGGTGACTTTGCGCAGGCCTTGATGGACCTGGGCGCGGGCGTGTGTACGCCGAAGGCCCCGGATTGCAGCGCCTGTCCGCTGACGCCGGAATGTCTGGCGGCGGGGCAGGGCGAAGCGGAACGCTATCCCGTCAAGGTTGCCAAGGCCGCCCGTCCGGTTCGCTACGGCATGGTGTTCTGGGCCGTCCAGGGGGATGGCCGGGTGCTGCTGCGGCAAAGGCCGGAAAAGGGGTTGCTGGGGGGAATGACGGAATTCCCCTCCACCGACTGGCGCAAGCAGATATGGAGTTCCGCCGAGGCGGCCAAGCAGGCCCCCGTAAAGGGCCGGTGGCGGCGGCTGGACGGCGTCGTCCGCCACACCTTCACCCATTTTCATTTGGAATTGACGGTGTTGACGGCTGAGGTGGCTATAAAAAGGGAACCGGAGGGGGCGCTATGGAGCAAGCCTTCCGGTTTTTCCGATCATGCGCTGCCGACGGTGATGAAAAAGATCGCGGATCACGCCTCGCGTAATGTTCCAGGTTATTCGTCGTAGGCCATCAGGGCCTCGAAGGGCACGCCGTTCAGCTTGTCCCGGCCGTTAAGGAACGTCAGTTCGATTATGCAGGCGGCACCGACGACATTACCGCCGACTTTGGTTAACAGTTCGATGGATGCTTCCATGGTGCCGCCGGTCGCCAGCAGATCATCCAGGACAACCACGCGCTGCCCCTTTTCGATGGCATCGGACTGGATTTCGATGGTGTCGGTGCCGTATTCGAGATCGTACTCGTAGCCGATGGTATCGCCCGGCAGTTTGCCTGTCTTGCGGATCATGGTGAAGCCGAGGCCGAGCCGCGATGCCAGGGGGGCAGCGACGAGAAACCCCCGGGATTCGATCCCCGCCAGAATATCGGGCTGATACGAGCCAACGATTTTCGACAGCCGGCCCAAGGCGACCTGCCAGGCATCGGGATGCGCAAGAAGCGTTGAAATGTCATAAAATAAAATTCCCTCTTTCGGGAAATCTGGAATTGAGCGAATGTGATCCTTGAGGTCCATGGTCTATCCTGAATTTTCGGCGCGGGGTAAGTTTGGGCCGCAAGCCCGCTGCAAATGGGAAAACGATACCCTTGTAATTCCGGTCTATAATTCCGGTCCGGTCACCGAATGGCAAGCGTCAAAGGCAAACTCCCATGACACACGTCTTTCAACGGCAAATCCATGACACCCTGCCGCGCGCAGCCAAGGGCGACGGCATTTATATTATTGATAGCGACGGCAAGCGCTACCTGGATGCGTCCGGCGGAGCCGCCGTCAGTTGCCTGGGTCATTCCGACCCGGATGTCATTCAGGCGATCAAGGACCAGGTCGACTCGCTCGCCTTTGCGCATACCGGCTTTTTCTCGTCCCAGCCGGCCGAAGAGCTGGCCGGTCTGTTGGCGGCCAAGGCGCCGGACGGGATCGACATGGTCTATTTCATGTCCGGCGGTTCGGAAGCTGTCGAGGCGGCGTTGAAGATGGCACGCCAGTACTTTCTGGAAATCGGCGAGCCGTCCCGCGGCAAGATCATCGCGCGCCGCCAGAGTTACCACGGAAACACCCTGGGCGCTCTGGCGACGGGCGGTAACGCGCTTCGGCGCGAACCGTTCGAGCCGTTGTTGATAGAGGTCAGCCACATCGTGCCGTGTTATGCCTACCGCTACCGCCTGGATGGGGAAACGGACGAAGAATACGCCATCCGCGCCGCCGACGAACTGGAGGCTGAAATCCAGCGCCTTGGTCCGGATACGGTCTGCGCCTTCGTCGCCGAGACAGTGGTCGGCGCGACGGCAGGCGTGGTGCCGCCGTCGCCTGGCTATTTCAAACGCATCCGCGAGATTTGCGATCGTCATGGGGTGTTGTTGATTTTGGATGAAGTGATGTGCGGTATGGGCCGGACGGGAACGACCTTTGCTTGTGAGCAGGACGGCGTCACGCCGGATATCGTCTGCATCGCCAAGGGACTGGGCGCGGGCTACCAGCCCATCGGCGCGGCATTGGTAACGCAGCGTGTGTTCAGGGCGTTTAGCGAGGGCAGCGGTTTTTTCCAGCACGGTCATACCTATATGGGGCACCCGACGGCGTGTGCGGGGGCATTGGCGGTTCAGCGCAAGATCGAAACCGCCGGCCTTTTGGATGCCGTGCGTACGCAAGGGGCCTTGCTGGACGAATTGCTGCACGAACGATTGGGCAACCACGCCAACATCGGAGATATTCGCGGGCGTGGACTGTTCCGGGGGGTCGAACTGGTCGCCGATCGTGCCAGCAAAGAGCCTTTCGATCCGGCCTTGAAGCTGAATGCCCGCATCAAGAAACACGCCATGGACCGGGGGCTGATCTGTTATCCGGGCGGCGGCACCGCCGACGGAGCCAGGGGTGATCACGTATTGCTGGCGCCGCCTTTTATTATTGACGGCCAACAGGTCCGAGACCTTGTAGGCTTGCTGGGTGACGCTATTGACGCGGCGCTGAACGACGCATGTTGAAGGACTGGTTGCTCGACAAAATGCAGGACGGGGCGCTCCGGGCCAGCACCCGGGAAATAAAAAAGTTCGTTACGGCCCTCAAAAACATGGGTGACAAGGACCTGGGCGCCATCGTCGCCATCGCCACGGTGCTGCGGATCAATTTTGAAGAGCACGGGGTTGTACCCAGGGACATTTTCGGGGATGGCGCCCTTCCGACGGCGGAAGCCCTGGGGGGCTGTCAGTTGGAAATCAACCGGTTGTCCAAGCAGTTCCGGAAAATGGGGTTGGCGTCGGACGCCGCGGCCGCAATGGTGTGGTCCTATACGCTTCGCTGCCTCAACGTGCCGGAGCTCAGGCCCTTCGGCCTTGAAATGTGGCGGGAACTCAGGCGCGGCTTTCCTTATGTGAAAGATGCTTTGAAGGCGGGGGAAAAGGAAAAAAAGGAAAGATTTCCAGCCCGCGTCTGGTTGGAATGGAAGATGATCCCCACCGGTTTCGATGCTGGATGAGACATCCGCGAAAACGGCGGTTTGTATACAATATACTTAAAAAAAAGACTCCGGTTGCGTCCCAATATTTTATCGGGATAAGGTTGTGTTCAGGTTCCTTCGGTACAGTGTGTCCTTAGGAATAGTCGCCTTGGTCTTTAAGTCTCCGATTGATTTAGGCCGGAGCGGTTTGAGATAAATCCTCACAACAGAGCCGATTTAAATTTGGCCATGGAGGGAGGCAATCAAGCCCAAGATACCTTGAGTTGCGAAATCACGATGACCTGACGCCAAGGCCTGATCCGTTGGCGATCGGTTTTGTCCGTTTTCAAATCCCGCCGAAAGAGAAGTGTGGAAACGGTCGCCGGTTACGGGGAGGGAGGAGGCGTCATAACCTCACAATTATTTCCCAATTTTTACAGGGAGGAGTTTCAAAAATGAGAAAGTTGACTGTATCCACCTTGGCCCTTGCCGTTGCGGTAGGCGCCTTCAGCCTCGCCGGGACCAGTCCCGCCGAAGCCAAGAAAAAATTCATCTCCATCGGAACCGGTGGGCCAACCGGCGTTTATTTCGTCGTCGGCCAGTCGGTTTGCCGTATGGTTCACAAAGCCGCCGCCGAAGGCCGCAAGACCGGTCGCAAGCACGGCATTCGTTGCTCGGCTCCGTCGACCGGCGGTTCCAACTACAACATCGGCCAGATCAAAGAAGGCGAACTGGACTTCGGCGTTGCTCAATCCGACTGGCAGTTTCATGCCTATAACGGTTCGTCCAAGTACAAGGGCAAAGCCTACAAGAAGCTGCGGGCCGTGTTCTCGGTGCACCCCGAGCCTTATCACATCATCGTTGGCGGTGATTCCGGCATCGCGTCGTGGAAGGATCTCAAGGGCAAGCGGTTCAATATCGGCAACCCCGGTTCCGGTCAACGCGGCACGACCGAAGTCCTGATGCAGAAATACGGCACCAAGACCAGCGACTTCCAGGTTGCCACTGAGTTGACCTCGACCGAGCAGTCGAAAGCGCTGTGTGACGGCAAGATCGACGCCTACGGCTATACCGTCGGCGTTCCCAACGCGGGTGTTTCTGTGGCGACAGATGGCTGTGGCGCAAAGATCATCAACCTGAAGACTTCCGTGGAAAAAGGTCTGGTTGACGCCAATCCGTATTACGCCTTTGCGACCATTCCGAAAGGCACCTACAAGACGACGGATGCCGACGTCACCACCTTTGGCGTGATGGCGACCTTCGTAACCAGTGCCGATGTCGATGAAAACGTGGTCTACGAAGTCGTTCGTGCGGTTTTCGAAAATCTCGACGATTTCCGAGGCCTGCATCCGGCGTTCAAGAACCTTGATCCCAAATTGATGATCAAGAACGCCTTGTCCGCGCCGCTGCATCCCGGCGCCGTGAAATACTACAAGGAAAAGGGTTGGATGTAGTTTCTCCAGTCTGATGGATTTCGGCGCCTCGTATCCGGTTTTACGGATCGGGGCGCCGAGGTCTTTCTCATGTTGCCGCGTATTTTTATCCCCCGGGGGGAAGGTTCATGGCCGAGACGACATCCGCTATTCCTGATGTTTCCCAGGAAGATATCGAAAAACAGATCGAAGAAATAGAATACGTTGGGCGCAAGCACGGCCCGCGTCTAGCTGTTGTCGTCGGCGTTATCGCGGCGCTGTGGTCGCTGTTCCAATTATGGATCGCGTCTCCGTTCCCATACATGTTCAATTTCGCAATTATTACTGACGTTCCAGCTCGGGGCATCCACCTGTCTTTCGCTTTTTTACTTTGTTTTTTGATGTTTCCGGCTGCCCGTTCTTTGGCGACGGCCCGCATTCCGGTTTATGACATTGTTCTGGCGTTCCTTAGCACGGGGTGCGCCCTTTACATGTTTCTCGGCTGGGACGGGTTGGTGTCGCGCGCCGGTGTTCTGTGGACATGGGACATCATGGGATTTGAGTTTCCCTTCGAGGCCATCCTGGGCTCCATCGGCGTTCTGTTGCTTTTGGAGGCGACGCGGCGGGCCATCGGCAAACCGCTGGTCATCGTTGCTTCCGTTTTTCTTCTGTATTCCTATTTCGGCCAGATCATGCCGGACCTTATTTCGCACCGTGGCCTCTCCATTAATCGCCTGATCGGATACCAATGGCTGGGCCAGGAGGCGATTTTCGGATTGCCTATCGACGTTTCCGTCAGCTTCGTATTCCTTTTCGTGCTGTTCGGCGCGTTGCTGGACAAGGCCGGCGCGGGCAAGTATTTCCTAGACCTGTCCTTCGCGCTGGTCGGTAAATACCGGGGTGGCCCGGCCAAGGCGGCGATTCTGGCATCGGGCATGACCGGCGCCATTTCGGGATCGTCCATTGCCAACGTCGTGACGACGGGTGTGTTTACCATTCCGGTGATGCGAAAAATGGGCATGTCGGCGACCAAGGCCGGCGCCATTGAGGTCGCAGCGTCCACCAACGGCCAATTGATGCCGCCGATCATGGGGGCAGCCGCCTTCATCATCGCCGAGCTGATCGGCATATCCTATTTCGACGTCGTCAAGGCGGCTTTTATCCCGGCGGTGTCCAGCTATATCGCGCTGATCTACATCTCGCACCTTGAAGCCATGAAGCTGGGACTCAAGGGCATGCCGAAAGAAGACATCCCACCGCTTGGCAAGACCTTCAAAAGCGGCCTTCATTATATTGTTCCGATTGTAGTGCTGGTTTATCTCCTGATGGTGGAGCGCTGGACGGCCGGCACGGCTGTTTTCTATTCGATCCTGTTGATGATGGGGATCATGGTTCTGGAGCATGTCTGGCATGAGAAGAAAACAGGCGCGGGCGATGTTGCCGCCGCGGTCAAGGCAGGCTTCCAGGAAATCTATGGCGGCCTTATCGCCGGCGCCCGCAACATGGTCGGTATCGCCATCGCCGTGGCGACGGCGGGGATCATCGTTGGCGCCGTCGGTTCTACGGGGTTGAACAACGCCCTGGTCGGCGTGATCGAGGCCATTTCCGGCGGCAACGTTTACATTCTTCTGATTTTAACCGCGGTGTTGAGCCTGATTCTCGGCATGGGTCTGCCGACGACGGCGAATTATCTGGTCGTCGCGTCCCTGCTGGCCGGCGTGCTGGTGGAACTGGGAACGGCGGCGGGCTTGGTGTTGCCGTTGATTTCGGTGCACCTGTTCGTGTTCTACTTTGGTATCCTGGCGGACGATACTCCACCGGTCTGTCTGGCGGCGTTTGCGGCTGCCGCCATATCCCGGGCCGATCCGATCAAGACCGGGATACAGGGGTTCGTCTATGATATCCGCACGGCGATCCTGCCGTTTATCTTCATCTTTAATCCGGAATTGCTTCTGGTCGGGGTCGACACCGTTTGGCACGGTTTGTTGATCTTCGCCATGACGCTGCTGGCGATGTTCAGTTTCAGTTCGCTGGTACAGGGGTGGATCCTCGTTAAGACTACGATTGTCGAAAGCATTATTCTGGTGGCCATTGTGGTGTGCCTGTTCCGGCCCGATTTCGTCATGAATCAGTTTTTCCCGAAATACGCCGGTTTCGATCCGGCGAAATTTGCAACCGGGGAAGTATCGGGGACGCCGGGCTACTCGGTTCGTTTTCATTTGACGCGGTCCACCGATTACGGCGACCGGTTCAAACTCTACACGGTATTCACGCCCAACCTTAAGGACACCAGCCCGGAAGCCCGTTACGGGATCAAGCTGGCGCCTGCCGGCGACGGCCGCTTCGAGGTCACCGACTTGACGCCCAAGGGTTTGGCGGACACGGTCGGGATTGAAATCGGCGATTACATGACCGAGTTTGATGAGGAACGGGTCGGCCAACCGCCCAAAGAGTTAATTTATCCTGTCGGCCTGGCTTTGATTGTTCTCGTTCTAGGCCTTCAGCTTATTCGCCGGAGGCGGCTACAACCCGCCATGGCGGCTGCCGGTGGCGGTGAGTAAAGGGAGGGTGGCGTCATGTATAAGAATATCCTGCTGTCGGTTGACCTGAATGAAACCGCTTCGTGGGTGAAGGCCCTGCCGACATCCATAGACTTGGCCAAGACATATGAGGCTACGTTGCACGTAGTGACCGTCGTGCCGGATTTCGGCATGGCCGTGGTCGGTGGGTTCTTTCCTGCTGATTTTGAGGAAAAAGCCATGGCCGACCAGAAGGAAAAACTGAAGGCCTTCTGTTCGAAGAACGTGCCTGAAGACATCACGGTCGAAGCTATTGTCCGGTATGGCCACATCTACGAAGAAATTATCGATGTTGCGGAAGAGATATCGGCTGATTTGATCGTTATGGGGTCCCACCGTCCGGAACTAAAAGATTACCTGCTGGGCCCCAATGCCGCCCGGGTGATGCGTCACGCCAATTGCTCGGTGCTGGTGGTTCGGGAATAGCGGTTCGTCCGCGCCTTGGGGAAGGTCCACCCGGTGAAGTTCCAAAAAATTAGCGAAAAAAAACGCCGCCGGTTTTACCCGGCGGCGTTTTTCGTAAGCTGTTCGCGAGGGCTGCGTTATTTCAACGTATTCAGGTAGGCGATGACGTCGGCGCGCTGCGAGTCTTTCTTCAGGCCGGCGAAGCTCATTTTCGTTTTCTTGACGAGCGTTTTCGGCTTTTTCAGGAATTTGTCCAGGGTGGCTTCGTCCCAGGTCAGGCCGCTGGCTTTCATGGCTTCGGAGAAACGGTACCCTTCTGTGGTTCCGGCTTTACGGCCAACAATACCGAACATGGACGGTCCGATTTTCTTTTTACCGGCTTCGGTGCTGTGGCAGGCTTTGCACTTATTGAAAACCTTTTTGCCTTTTCCGGCATCGCCTGCGGCCATCGCGGCACCGCTCGTCAATGCCAAAGCCGAAGCCAGGGCAACAGCGAAAAATTTTGCTTTGTTCATGGGGGAGAGCCTCTAAGTAGTGGACATGTAATTTATCGAATGGAATTCGGGGTCTCTATATATGAGGTTCACCCCCGCCTTGCAACAGTTCCCGACGATTTGAGGGGGTAATTCATCCTGGTGTTTATGATGAAGGAATATGGCTACAATATGTTGTGATCGTTGTCACTGTAGAGTCATTCCATGTTATCCTATAACTTACGGGACGGCTTGCAGGCTATAGTGTGCCTTCCGGCGGCTCAGAAACCCCCTCGGAGAGTCTCGGCTCATGACCGAAAATAAACTAACCCAGGAAGACGTAACCAAGCTTTTATCAGACCCTTCGGGCGACACCCGTGCTGAGACGGCGGCGAAGATCGCCAATGGGTTCAGTGCCGGGGCTTTAAGCGATACCGAACGGAAGCTGGCGGAAGAAATCTTCCATGTCATGGTTAAGGATGCGGAGGTCCGCGTCCGGGAAGCCCTGGCTCAGAACCTCAAGGAAAACCCGAATATCCCCCATGACGTGGCGGTTAGCCTGGCCCGGGACGTGGCGCAGGTTGCCCTGCCGGTGCTGCAGTTTTCCGAGGTTCTGACCGATGATGACCTGATTGCCATCGTCAACAGCCAGTCCCCGGAGAAACAGGTTGCCATCGCCAAGCGCTCAAGCGTGTCCGAAGATGTCGCTGACGCCTTGGTGGAAACGGGCAATGAGGAAGCGGTTACGTCCCTGGTCGCCAATGAAGGCGCCGATATTTCCGAACGCTCCATGATGAAGGTGGTTGATACGTTGGGCGACCGGGAAAGCATCCAAGATGCCATGGTGCATCGTGGCAAGCTTCCCGTGACGGTTTCGGAACGCCTGGTCACTCTGGTGTCGGAAAAATTCGCCGCCGACCTGATCGGGCGCGAGGATCTGCCGGATAACGTTGTCACCGACCTGATCCTGCAAACCCGGGAACGCGCCGTAATTACGCTGTCCACGAATTCCGAAGAAGGCGATGTGGAGCGTCTGGTTAAACAGTTGCACGAAAATGGGCGGTTGACGCCTTCCATCCTCCTGCGTGGCCTGTGCATGGGCGACATGATGTTTTTCGAAGCCGGCATCGCGGAGCTGGCCGGGGTGTCTTTGATGAACGCGCGTCAGTTGATATACGATTCAGGGACCCTTGGGCTCCGGACCCTTTGCCGTAAGGCGGAGATACCCCTGCCGCAACTGGTGGCCGTGCGCGCCGCCATCGACGTGTCCATGGAAATGGAATACGACGGACGGGAACACGATCGGGAACGCTACTCTCGGCGCATGATCGAACGGATTATGACGCAATACGATGATCTTGGCGTCGAATTTGAATCCAGCGATTTGAATTATCTGCTGACCAAGATGAACCAGCTGCCCAGCGATGTCCTCGAAGACGCGGATGCGGCTTAAGGCGAATTCAGTTCCCGCCAGATGGCGTAATTTTCCCGAAAAGCCTTGAGGGATTTCCAAACCCGCTTGAAAGTCCTGTCTTTTTCGGTTTCCTCGAAAGCGACGTCTTCCCATGCGGCTTTCAGGGCGTCCAGGATTTCTCCGGGCCACTTTCGGATGGAGACGCCTTCTTTCTGCAGTACCTTAAGGGCCTTGAACTGCGCGGAGGCGCCTTCGGCAAGCCCATAGCGGATGTTGTCGCCGCAAACGGCTTCGATCTGCGCCTTGGCCGAAGTGGGGAGGGCCTTCCATTTCTTCAGGTTGACCATCAACTCGAACAGGGTCGAGGGTTGGTGCCAACCGGGGAAGTAATAGTTTTTTATCATCCGGTGCAGGCCCAGCTTCAGGTCGATGGCGGGCATGGAAAATTCGGCGGCGTCAATTTGGCCGGATTCGAAGGCCATGTAGATATCGCCGGAGGTTAATTGCGATGTTTCCGCGCCCAGTTTCTCCATGACCTTCGCACCGAGACCGAAAAAGCGCATTTTCAGCCCCTTCAGGTCTTCAACCGAGCGGATACGCCTGCGGAACCAGCCCGACGCTTCCGGCGCGATCACGCCGCAGAAGATGCTTTGAATGCCGTTGGCGTTGTAGATTTCGTTGAACAGTTCCTGGCCGCCGCCGAAGTAGACCCAGGCGAGAAATTCCTGGGCCGATGGTCCGAAGGGAATGGCGGCAAACAATTGCAGGGCCGGAATTTTGTTGCCCCAGAATCCGGGAGATGAAAAGGCGGCGTCGATGGCGCCGGCGCGTACCGCATCGAACATTTCCAGCGGCGGCACCAAGGCGCCGGGCTCAAAAAATTTTATCTCCAAAAGACCGTCCGACACCCGCCAGATGTCGTGTTCCAGCTTCTTGGCCAGGGTTCCCAATTGCGGCAGGCTGGCGGGATAGGCGCTGCCCATTTTCCAGTGAATGGTTTCCGGCCCCGGGGCGGGCGGGTGGTCGTGGGGCGGAATAACGGGCGGTTTGACGGGGATGGAAACGGGGGGCGGAAGGACGGGCAAAGCGGAAGCCACCGGTTTGAGAGGCTTGGCTTGGGGGGTGGTTTTTCCCGTCCCGGCGTTTTGTGAAGATTTATCAGAAGGCAGGGTGGCGAGGGCGGATGGCTTCGGTTTTTCAAAGGGCTTGTCGGTTGTTTCCTTCGCTGTTACCGGCTCGGGCGGCGTCTTTTTCTTGTCCTTGCTCTTTTTGATGGAGGGCAGGGCGGCCTCGGCGGACGTATCAGCATGCGGCGCCTTGACGGCAATTGCCTGGCTGGCAAGGCCCTTCCGGTTGGCCTGTTGCAGCCGAGGGGCGACGACCGTGGCGCCGACGACGACACCGATAACCAGGCCGATAACAATGCCGATGATCGCGTTGCGCACCATGCCCCCCTGAATGTTTTTCCGCCCCGCATAGGGTGATTTCCACGGGTGCCACAGTCAAGTGGCTTGTTGGCGTTCCTGAAAGGCGAGAAAAAACCGGCGGGCCGAAACCCGCCGATTTGAAAAAATGGTCGGGGCGAGAGGATTTGAACCTCCGACCCCCTCGTCCCGAACGAGGTGCGCTACCAGACTGCGCCACGCCCCGACTAAGGCTTTTAATATATAGGTCAGGTGTTTCCCGGCCCGCCGGTGGCGGTTATAGCGCCAAGCAACGCGATGGGCAAGGACCGCCGCGTTGCTTGTATTAGTACGCCCGGTGAATGCAAAAATCGACGAGATCGTTGAAGGCCGATTTGTGCGGCCCGTTGGCAAAAATGCCCAAGGCGTCGTGGGCAATGGCGCCGTAATGGCGGGCGCGTTCGACGGAATCTTCCAGCGCCTGGTGTTTTTCCATCAGATGGATCGCGTGTTCCAGGTCGCCTTCGTGCTGATCCAGGTCTTCCAGGGTGCGCCGCCAAAACTTCCGCTCGTCGTCGTCGCCGCGCCGGAAGGCCAGTATCACCGGCAGGCTGATCTTGCCTTCCCGGAAGTCGTCGCCGACGGTCTTGCCCAGCGTCGCCTGCTTGGCGGAATAATCCAGCACGTCGTCTATCAACTGGAAGGCGATGCCGAGATTCATGCCGTAAGTCTCCAGCGCCTCTTCCTCTACCGGCGGACGTTCTGCGACGACGGCGCCGATGCGGCAGGCGGCTGCGAACAATTGTGCGGTTTTCGCCCGGATCACGTCCAGATAGGCGGTTTCCCCGGTTTCCGTATCGTTGGTGGTCATCAACTGCATGACCTCGCCCTCGGCAATCACCGCCGATGCGCCGGACAGGATATCCAGGATCTCGAGCGAGCCGTCCATCACCATCAGCTGGAACGACCGGCTGAACAGGTAGTCGCCGACCAGAACGCTGGCCTTGTTGCCCCACACCGCGTTGGCCGATGCCAGGCCCCGGCGCAGATCGCTTTCGTCGACCACGTCGTCGTGCAGCAGGGTCGCCGTGTGGATGAATTCGACGGTTGCCGCCAAGGCCAGATGGCGTTCGCCGGTGTAGCCGCACATGCGCGCCGACGCCAGGGTCAGCATCGGGCGCAACCGCTTGCCGCCGGCGGCGATGATATGTCCGGCCAGCTGCGGGATCATCTGCACCGAGCTTTCCATGTGCTGGACAATCAGAGCGTTGACCGCCTTCAGGTCGTCGGCGACCAGTTCGTTGAGGCCATCCAGGGACGGTTTTTTGTCCCGGTTGCCATCCAGGTTGACGACTATACCCAACGGAAATCCTCCTTAAGGCTCACTCTGGCCGCTTGACGCATCCGTTCGACAGGGTGAGCATACGGGTGAGTATATGGGCGTTCGTTGATAAAAGCATAGAAACGCGTTTGGCCGAGGGCAAGGCCGTTGAAAAGGAAATTTCCGGAACACCCGAGCGATGGAAGAACTGGTACGCAGCAACGATCCGGTGTTTTTGTCCTGGCTGACTGCGCGCCTGCAGGGCGAAGAGATCGACGCCGTCGTGCTGGACACCCATACCAGCGTCATGGAAGGCAGCATATCGGCCATTCCACGCCGGGTCATGATCGAGACCCGCGATCTGTGGCGGGCCAAAAAAATACTCGCCGAGGCTTATGAAATTCAGGCCGGAAATGGGCAAGAGGGCGAACCCCTTGGCTGAACCCACCCAGGATACGATCCTGGGCGGGCGGGTGACGATTTTCCAACCCAAGCAAGGATATCGCGCGGCCATTGATCCGGTTCTGCTGGCCGCCGCCGTGCCGGTGCGCGCGGGCGAGGCGGTCCTGGACGTGGGCTCCGGCACCGGGGCTGCGTCGCTGGCCCTGGCGGCGCGCGTCGATGGCGTTTGCGTGAGCGGGCTGGAGGCTCAGGAATCGCTCGTTGCCCTGGCCCGCACCAGCGCCCGTGAAAACGGTCTGGAAGACCGGGTTGCTTTCATTGAAGGTGATCTGCTGACGCCCCCAGATACATTGCTCTCCGGGGTGTTCGATCACGTCATGGCCAATCCGCCTTATGTGGCGGCGGGCAGGGGAAACCCGCCCCCCGACCCGGCCAAGCGGGCGGCGACGGTGGAGGGTGCCGCCGTCCTTGCCGATTGGCTGGTTTTCCTGTTGTCGCGCCTGAAAGACGGCGGCACGGTCACGCTCATTCACCGTTTTGACCGTTTGGGCGAGGTCGCCGAAGGTCTGATCCAAAACGGCGCCGGCTCCCTGGTGATCTTCCCGCTCTGGCCAAAACAAAAGGGCCGGGACGCCAAGCGGGTGATCGTCCAGGCCCGCAAAGGCGGCCCTAAGGAAACACGCACGGCCGATGGCCTGATCCTGCACGATGCGGACGGGGACTACACGCCCGCAGCCGAGGCTATCCTACGTGGCGGCAGGGAACTGATGGTGTAAGAGTTGTTGGCTTGGATAAGGCATTCTAATAACCGCAGCCGCCTCCACCGCCGGAACCGCCGCCTCCACCGCTGCCCGGCGTCCTGATTCGTCGGATCATTCACGAAGCCCTTGGGCCAGGCGACGGCGATAGTCAGCCCCTCGCCGGGCCGGAGCGAGCGGGTGGTCTTGAAGCGGGCAAAGCCGCTGGCGTCGATGGAGGACTGGACGCCTTGCCCGTCTCGCCCCGCTTTCCGGTATAGGCGGCCTTCTGCACGACATGGGCCTTGGGCGTGATCAGGACAATGGCCTCGGCGGACAGGATGGGAAAGGCCCAGCCATCGCCGGTAACGTTCCAGTAAAGCTCGTCGAATTCGTCGTAAAAGCCGATCTGGCGGTCCATGATGTGAATATCCTTTATCAGCAGCCCGTCTCACAGCCAATCGGGCCTTTAGCTTGCCAAATCCGGCCGCTCAAAACAAATTATGAGAAAAAAATGTAGAAAGCGGCAATGCGGACCTAAACTACACTGCGGCTGGATGTTCGCTAATAGCCAGAATAGAAACGCAACCTTCCTCAATGTGTCGGTAAATGCTATGTCCGGTTGCCCGGGCGACGGTGTTTTTAAGGGAAAAAAATAGGCAATGAATCTATTCTCTAAACTCCAGAAACGTGCCGAAGAGAAGAATCCGATCCGCGTTGGTGTGATCGGCGCAGGCAAATTCGGGTCCATGTTTTTCGCACAAGCGTTGCGCCTGCCTGGCATTCACATCGTTGGCATCGTTGATCTATCGCCGGATAGTGCGAAATCCAACCTTTCCAATGTCGGATGGCCGGAAGAAAAATATTCCGCTGCCGATCTTGACGTCGCAGCGATTAACGGCACGACCCATGTGAGTGATGATTGGCAAGCGTTGGCGCGGCATTCAAAAATAGAAATAATGATCGAATGCACCGGGAACCCGGTTGCTGCGGTGGAGCATTGCCTTAAAGCCTTTGAGCAGGGAAAGCACGTCATCAACGTTACGGTTGAGGCGGATGCTTTTTGCGGCCCAGGACTTTCAGTGAAGGCGCGTGAAGCTGGTGTTATTTACAGCATGGCTTACGGTGATCAGCCGGCGCTTGCCTGTGACCTCGTGGATTGGGCACGGACCTGTGGGTTCCCCGTTGTCGCCGCTGGACGTGGGCACAAATGGCTGTCGCACTATCGGTGTGCGACCCCCGATACCGTCTGGGATCACTGGGGGTTGACGGCGGAGCAGGCCACGCGCGGGCGGCTCAACCCGAAAATGTTCACCGCCTTTCTCGATGGCTCCAAACCGGCAATTGAATCGGCGGCGATTGCCAATGCTACTGGACTGGACGCGCCGACAAATGGATTGGCCTTTCCGCCTGGCTCCGTAGACGACATTCCAACACTGATGAGGCCAAAATCCGAGGGCGGCCAGCTTGAGCGCAAAGGTATGGTCGAAGTCGTGTCGTGTCTAACGCACGATGGCGAACAAATTCCTCATGATATTCGGAAAGGCGTTTGGGTCTGCTTCGAGGGCGACACGGAATATCTGCGTAACTGCTTCGAAGAGTACAAAGTGGTGACGGACCGCTCTGGCCGGTACATGTCCCTGTACAAACGATGGCACTTGATCGGTCTTGAATTGGCTGTATCCGTGGCCTTTGTCGGATTGCGCAAAGAGGCGACCGGCGCGGCAACCTCGTTCCGAGCAGATGTTGCGGCCATCGCCAAAAGGGATCTTTCGGTTGGAGAGGTTTTGGATGGGGAAGGCGGATATATGGTATCCGGCGGACTGCGCCCCGCCGCAATTTCTGTCGCCGAAGGTTATCTTCCGTTGGGGCTTTCGCATAATGTGCGGCTTAAAAACCCCGTGCCTGATGGGCAACCGGTTACCTGGGAGGATGTTGTCGTTGACGAAGGTACGGACGCTTACAAGCTAAGGCGTGAGATCGAGGCATCTATAGGCATGGGCACCAAGGTGGCGTGAAGAAAGCCGCCTACGCCATATATTGCATCGACCGGTTGAGGCAGCAGGGTCAAAGCAGACATAAATCAATAGTCCGCAGAATGTCCGCTAATAGCCACGAACGGGCATACCGTTACTACCCAGACTTGATCTTTGATAAGGCGATGCAAGGCCTTCCTCTGCATACTCAAATCCATCATGTCCAAGACCGGTGACGGAAGGGGGTAGGCATGCGATTTCAGGTTCTGGGATGTTCAGGGAGCATCGGCGATCATTACAAGACCACGTCTTTCCTTATCGACGACGATATTCTTCTCGATGCCGGCAGCGGCCTCGGCACCCTGGCGTTGGATTCTTTAAGAAAAATCGATCACGTTTTCCTGAGCCATTCGCACTTGGACCATATCGCGCTGCTGCCGATGCTGGTTGATGCCACCCTGAGCCTGCGCGACAAGCCGATTGTCGTGCGTGGCATCGAGCCGACTTTGGAGACCCTTTCCGAACATATTTTTAACTGGAAGGTTTATCCCGACTTCCGGAAAATCTTTTCCATGGACCACGCCGCGGTAAAGTTCGAGGTCCTCGAACCGGGAACGCCCGTGGCCATCGACAGCCGCAGCCTAACCGCAATCCCTGTTGAACACTCGGTCCCGACGGTGGGCTACCACCTGAGTGGCGGTACAGGCAGTCTTGTGGTTGCCACCGATATGACGGTCAGTGAGGGGTTCTGGCCCATCGTCAACGCGATCGACGACCTGCGCTATTTGTTGATCGAAACGGCTTTCCAGAATTCGAGGCTCAATATTTGCAAAGACGCCGGGCACCTGTGCCCATCCTTGCTCGGCGAGGAATTGCGAAAGCTGGAGCGGGCGGTGGAAATTTTCATCGTTCACACGAAACCATCGGCGAAGAAGCAGATACAGAAGGAAATTTCGGCGCTCGACAGCACGTTCGAGATCCGCATGCTTGCCGACGGGGATGTCCTGGAATTTTAGGAGTCTTGAATTTACGTTCGTCCGGCTCACCCGTGGCCCGGCGCGCCTTGACCCGGACTCGTGCGCGCCCTAGAAAGGCTGCATGTTCGGATTCAGCATTCAGAAACTTCTGTTCACCGTCGCCGTCATCATGGCCGTGTGGTACGGCTTCAAATGGGTCGGCCGCATCAAGGACCAGCGCGACAAGGAACGCGCCCGCCTCAAACGCGAAGGCAAAAAGGGCGGCGGGGCGGCAAGCCCCAGGGCGGCGGCCACAGATGATTTCGATGACGCCGAAGAGATGGTGGAATGCGCCTCCTGCGGCGCGTTCGTGCAGGCCCGGGGCGCGCGGTCGTGCGGCCGCGACGATTGCCCCTATCCCGGCTGAACGGCCCCTGACAAAGTCCCTGATAAAGTCCTTGGCAAAGTGAAATAATCCGGGTGGACAATGCACTGACCCCCGGTTAGTTTCGCAACTGCACAATTTCTCAAAACAAGGCCCACGGCGCGATGGCCGCTGCCAGCGAAAACCCACCGAGTTTCCAGGCGATGATCCTGAAGCTGCAAGGCTTCTGGGCCGAACAGGGTTGCGTCCTGTTGCAACCCTATGACCTGGAAGTCGGCGCCGGAACCTTTCACCCCGCGACGGCCTTGCGGGCGCTCGGACCGGACGCGTGGAACGCCGCCTACGTACAACCCTGCCGCCGTCCGACCGACGGTCGCTACGGCGAAAACCCCAACCGCTTGCAGCACTATTACCAGTTCCAGGTGATCCTCAAGCCGTCACCGGACGATGTCCAGGATGTCTATCTGCAAAGCCTTAAGGAGCTCGGCGTCGATCCCGGCCTGCACGACATCCGCTTCGTCGAGGACGACTGGGAAAGCCCGACGCTCGGCGCCGCCGGGCTCGGCTGGGAAGTCTGGTGCGACGGCATGGAAGTGACCCAGTTCACCTATTTCCAGCAGGTCGGCGGCTTTGACTGCGACCCGGTGTCGGTGGAACTGACCTACGGGCTGGAACGCCTTGCCATGTATATCCAGGGCGTCGAAAACGTCTTCGACATCGATTGGAACGGGGCCGGCGTTCGTTACGGCGACGTGTTCCTGCAAAACGAACAGGAATTTTCCAAATACAATTTCGAAATCGCCGACATCGAAACCCTGAAGCGCCACTTCAAGGATGCGGAAGACGAATCCGCCCGCGCCCTGGCCGAAGGCGTGGCGCTGCCGGCCTATGACCAGTGCCTGAAGGCGAGCCATCTGTTCAATCTGCTGGACGCGCGCGGCGCCATTTCGGCGACCGAGCGCCAGTCCTATATCGGCCGCATCCGCGCGCTGACCAAGGGCGCGGCGGAGATGTGGCTGGCGTCGCAAGAGGGCCAAGAGGCGGGGACGGGCGCCAGCCCGGACAGGGAAAAAGAGGTTTCCTAGATCATGGCTGAACTCTTGCTGGAATTGCTGAGCGAAGAAATCCCGGCCCGCATGCAGGTCCGCGCCGCGGATGGTCTGAAGCGCCTCGTCTGTGACGGGCTGAAAAAGGCCGGGTTGGAGTATTCGGACGCGCAAGCCTTCGTCACGCCGCGCCGCCTGGCGCTGGTGGTCGATGGATTGGCGGAAAGCACCCCGGATATTTCCGAGGAACGCCGTGGCCCCCGCGCCGACGCACCGGACCAGGCCATTGCCGGTTTCAAGGGCTCGCTGCCCGAAGGGGCGACCATCGAGACCCGCGAGACGGAGAAGGGGAATTTCTATTTCGCCCTGGTCGAGCAGAAGGGCGGCGCGGTCAAAGATTTGTTGCCGGGAACCATCGGCGAATCTCTTTCCGGCCTTGCCTGGCCGAAGTCCATGCGCTGGGCTGACCATAAAATCCGCTGGGTGCGGCCGATTCAGGGCCTTTTGTGTCTGTTCGGCGGGAATATTGTTGATGTTGCCTTTGGTCCGGTCACGGCCGGGGATAGCACCATCGGCCACCGTTTTCTTTCTTCCGGCCCAATCACGGTTAAGGATTTCGCCGACTACAAGGCCAAGCTGGAAAAAGCCAACGTTATGCTCGACGCAACGGGCCGCCGCGCCAAGATCGAAGCCGACGCCAAGGCGCTGGCTGAAGAGGCGGGTTTTGCCCTGAAGGACGATCCCGCCCTGCTCGACGAGGTGGCGGGGCTGATCGAATGGCCGGTGGCGCATCTGGGCGCCATCGAAAAGGAATTCATGGACCTGCCCGACGAGGTTCTGACCACCTCCATGCGCAAGCACCAGAAGTATTTCGCCGTGGTGGATGAGCGCGACATGCTGGCGCCGCACTTCGTCGTCGTCGCCAATACGGAAACGTCCGACGGCGGCAAGGCCGTCGTCGCCGGCAACGAACGCGTGCTGCGCGCGCGCCTGTCCGACGCCAAGTTCTTCTGGGATCAGGATCACAAGGAGCGGCTGGATGACCGGGTGCAGGCGCTGGGCGGGCGGGTCTTCCACGCCGAACTGGGCACGGTGCTCGACAAGGTGCTGCGCGTCGAACGACTGGCCGCCGCCCTGGCTCCGGCGTGCGGGGCGGAGGCTGCGGATGCCGAACGCGCAGCCAATCTGGCCAAGGCCGACCTGTCCACCGGCATGGTTACCGAATTCCCCGATTTGCAGGGCCTCATGGGTCGCTATTACGCCCTTGCCGACGGCGAAAAGCCGGAAATCGCCAACGCCATCGCCGAACACTATTCGCCGCAGGGGCCGAACGACGCCTGTCCGACGGCGCCGGTCAGTGTCGCCGTGGCCTTGGCCGACAAGCTTGACACCTTGGCCGGGTTCTGGGCCATCGACGAAAAACCGACCGGCTCCAAAGACCCCTATGCGCTGCGCCGCGCCGTGCTGGGCGTGATCCGTCTGGTACTGGAAAATAAACTGCGGTTATCTTTGAAAGACGTTTTCGCCCAAGCCAATCCCGAGGCCGATGCTGATGACATGCTGGCC
Organism: Alphaproteobacteria bacterium; assembly: GCA_014382345.1. Classification (GTDB taxonomy): domain Bacteria; phylum Pseudomonadota; class Alphaproteobacteria; order Rhodospirillales; family Casp-alpha2; genus Casp-alpha2. The sequence goes on along the minus strand of JACNJX010000049.1, from coordinate 9,764 downwards.
TTTTTCGCCGACCGGCTGAAGGTGCACCTGCGAGAACGGGGGGTGCCGCACGATCATATCGATGCCGTCTTTTCTTTAGGGGGAGAAGACGATCTGGTGCGCCTGCTGGCGCGGGTCGAGGCTTTGGGCGCGTTCCTCAAGACCGAGGACGGCGGAAATCTTCTTGTCGCCTACAAGCGCGCCGCCAATATCCTGAAGATCGAGGAAAAGAAGGACGGCCTGAGCTATGCCGACGACCCGGACGACGGGCTTTTGCAACAGGACGAGGAAAAGGCGTTGGCGAAAGACCTGACGGCGGCCCTGCCGGATATCGAGGCGGCGATTGCGGGCGAGCGTTTCGACGACGCCATGGTGCGGTTGGCCGGGTTGCGGGGCGCCGTCGATGCCTTTTTCGATAAAGTTACAGTGAATTGCGACGAGGCGGATTTGCGGGTCAACCGGCTCCGCCTGCTGTCGAAAATCCGCCGCGGACTGGACCGGGTCGCGGACTTCTCGAAAATTGAGGGCGGAGATAAATGAGCAAGTGGATTTACGACTTCGGCGACGGAAAGGCGGAAGGCACCGCCGCCATGCGCGACCTGCTGGGCGGCAAGGGGGCCAACCTGGCGGAGATGAGCAGCCTCGGCCTGCCGGTGCCGCTGGGGTTTACCATCACCACGGAGGTTTGTACCTATTTCACGGAAAACGGCGAAACCTATCCCGAAGATTTGAAGGCGGGCGTGACGGACTACTTAGGCCTGATCGAAAAAGCGCTGGGGCGGACCTTCGGCGGGGCGGAAAAGCCGCTGCTGGTTTCCGTGCGTTCGGGCTCCCGGGCGTCCATGCCGGGGATGATGGACACGGTCCTCAACCTCGGCCTCAACGACACCACCGTCGAAGGCCTGGTCCGAGATAGCGGCGATGAGCGTTTCGCCTATGACAGCTACCGCCGTTTCATCCAGATGTACGGCGACGTGGTGCTGGGCGTTGACCACCACAATTTCGAGGACCTGCTGGAAGACCACAAGGCCGATCAGGGCGTCGATCTGGATACCGACCTGACCGCCGACCACCTCAAGGCGCTGGTCGAGGAATACCTTGCCAAGGTCGAGGAAATGTACGGAAAGCCCTTCCCGCAGGATCCCACCGACCAGCTCTGGGGCGCCATCGGGGCCGTGTTCGGCTCGTGGATGAACGACCGCGCCCAGACCTACCGCCGCCTGCACGCGATCCCGTCCGACTGGGGCACGGCGGTCAACGTGCAGGCCATGGTGTTCGGCAACATGGGCGAGGATTGCGCCACCGGCGTCTGCTTCACCCGCAATCCCTCGGATGGCGAAAACGCCTTTTATGGGGAATTCCTGGTCAACGCCCAGGGCGAGGACGTGGTCGCCGGTATCCGCACGCCGCAGCCGCTGACGGAGGCCGGTAAGCTGGACACCGCGCCCGACCTGCCGTCCATGGAAATGGCACTGCCGGCGCTCTATGCGGATTTGTGTGACGTGCGCGAAAAACTGGAACACCACTACACCGACATGCAGGACATGGAATTCACGGTCGAACGCTCGAAGCTGTGGATGCTGCAGACCCGCACCGGCAAGCGCACCACCAAAGCGGCACTGAAAATCGCTACCGACATGGTGGGCGAAGGGCTGATCGACAAGAACGAAGCGATCCGGCGCATCGACGCCGTGCAACTGGACCAGCTTCTGCACCCGACCCTGGACACCGAGGCCGAACGGGACCTGCTGGGCCATGGCCTGCCGGCCAGTCCGGGGGCGGCTACGGGCAGGATCGTGTTCAACGCAAAGGACGCGGAGGACTGGTCGGCGCGCGACGAAAAGGTCATCCTGGTACGCCAGGAAACCAGCCCCGAAGACATCGGCGGCATGCACGTCAGCGAGGCCATCCTGACCACCCGGGGCGGCATGACGTCGCACGCTGCCGTCGTCGCCCGCGGCATGGGAATCCCGTGCGTGTCCGGCGCGGGGGATTTGCGCGTCGACACCGACGCCAGGGTGCTGGTGGCGCTCGGCGAGGAACTGTCCGAAGGCGACGTGATAACGGTCGATGGCACCACCGGCCAGATCATCCGCGGCGCAATGCCGATGATTCAGCCCGAATTGAGCGGCGATTTCGCGCTCTTGATGGAATGGGTTGATGAGGTTCGCACCATGGGCGTACGCGCCAACGCGGAAACGCCCAAGGACGCCGAAATGGCGCTGTCCTTCGGCGCCGAAGGCATCGGCCTCAGCCGCACCGAGCACATGTTCTTCGATCCGGAGCGCATCATCCACATGCGCGAGATGATTCTCGCCACCGACGAAGACCAGCGCCGCCGGGCCCTGGACAGCCTGCTGCCCTATCAGCGCAAGGATTTCGTCGATTTGTTCACCATCATGGGCGGCCTGCCGATCACCATCCGGCTGCTGGACCCGCCGCTGAACGAATTCCTGCCGCACACCGACGAAGACATGGCGGAAGTCGCCAAAGCCGCCGGCACCTCCATGGAGGCCATCCGCACCCGGCTGGCGGAACTGGATGAATCCAATCCCATGCTCGGTCACCGGGGCTGCCGCTTGGGTATTACGTATCCGGAAATTTACGAGATGCAGGTCCGCGCCATCTTCGAGGCGGCGGCAGACGTTCAAAAGACCGGCACACCGGTGAAGCCGGAAATCATGATCCCGTTGGTTTCCGTCAAGGCCGAATTCGAAATTTTGAAGGCGCTTGTCGACCGCGTCGCCCGGGACGTCGAGGCCGAGACCGGAGAAGACATCGACTACATGACCGGCACCATGATCGAGCTGCCGCGCGCCGCCCTTCGCGCCGGTGAAATCGCCGAAGGGGCGGAATTCTTCAGTTTCGGCACCAACGATCTGACCCAGACCACCTACGGTTTTTCGCGCGACGACATCGGCCATTTCCTCGACACGTATCACGCCCAAGGGTTATTGGTGGAAGACCCGTTCGTGACCATCGACCGGGACGGCGTCGGCGAACTGGTGCGCATCGGCGCCGAGCGGGGCCGCGCCGTTCGAGCCGACCTGAAACTGGGCATCTGCGGCGAACACGGCGGCGACCCGGCGTCGGTGGCGTTTTGTCAGGAGATCGGGCTGGATTACGTGTCCTGCTCGCCCTACCGGGTGCCCATCGCCCGGCTGGCGGCGGCGCAGGCGGCGTTGGGCAAGGACGCAGATAAGGGATCGGAAGACAAATGAGCGCAGCACATCTCGACGACTCTCACCTGGATGAAGACTGCATTTTCTGCAAGATCATCCGGGGCGAAATTCCCTGCTTCAAGGTCTTTGATAACGACGATGTCCTGGCTTTCCTGGACGTCAACCCGATCGCCGAAGGCCACGCCCTTGTCATCCCCAAGCATCACGACAAGGACATTCTGGAATCGCCGGCGGAGTGGACCGGCAAGGTCTTCGCCGCCGCCGGGAAAGTCGCCCGCGCGGTGCAGAAAACCCTCAACCCCGACGGCCTCAACATCGTTCAGGCCAACGGACCGGGAGCCAAGCAGTCGGTGTTCCACCTGCATGTGCATGTGGTGCCCAGGGCCATGGACGACGGCCTGACCATGAACTGGGAACTGGTGCCCGGCGACATGGATGCGCTGGGCAAGCTGGCGGACCGCATTAAAGCGAACGTCGAATAAAGATTGTCCAGTCGGGCAGGGGGCTATCGTCGGTGTAGGTGATGTCCGCACTCAGCGTGGTGCGGCAGAAATCCTGAAATTCCTTTGGGTCGGCGTAATAGAGGCTCTGGTACTTTTCCGGCGCATCGGCGCGCAGCATATTGAAGCCAAGCGCTTTGTCGGTCATCGACCACAGCTGCGCCAGGCTGGCCTTGACGTAATCGGTCCAGGCGTTGCGGTCGGCGTCGAGCAGCATGTTGTAGGTGCCGCAGACGAACATGTAGTCGGTCCGCTCCGTCGCGATCAGGTGGCGCTGGAAGATGGCGCGGGGGTCCGTGATATTGGTTTTTGCCTCCGCAATCATCGCCGCCGACAGGTCGATACCGGTGTAGTGGCTTGCGTCCATCACCGGGCGGTCTTTCAGGTAATCGAAAAAAGCGCCATAGCCGCTGCCGAAATCGGTGATGCTGATGCCGCCATGGCGGTCGTCTTCCGCGAACAGCCGGGACAAAATGTCGTAGCGGCGGCGTTGCCAATCCGCGTCGCGCCAGAACGCGCTGCGCGGGTCGGCGCCGAACTCGGCCAATCGCGCATCGAAGGTCTCCAACACCGGCTTCAGCATGGACTGCGAGCGCTTCAGGGTCTCGATGGCCTGGGCCAGGGTTTCGGTCATGGTTGTATTATGCCCCAAATTCAGGCGGGGCAAACGGCGATGCCCTCAAGGGTCCGGAATTTCCATCCAGTCCGGCCGAAACGGTATGACACCGATGCCATCCGCAGTAAGGTTTTCGGCGCTATCCAGATATTCCAGCCGCATCAGGGCAAGGCCGATACCGCCGTCTTCGGTGACCAGGCTTGAGCGCACCTCACCGGCTTCCCGGTCGCCCGCCATGACCGGCGTTCCAGCGTCCGGCGGCGGAGCATCGAACGTCACCGGCATCAGTCGTTTCTTGACCAGCCCCCGGTACTTGGTGCGCGCCGTCAATTCCTGGCCCATATAGCAGCCCTTGTCCCAGTCGACGCCGTTCAACTCATCGAAGCCGCTTTCCAGCAAAATGGACTTGTCAGCGATCAGATCGCGGCTTGCGTCGGGCAGGCCGAGACCGAGCCGCAAGCGGTCGTAGTCCTCAAAGGGAGCCGCTTCAAATCCGGCTTGACCGAGCACCGTTTCGGCGGTCTCGCGGGGCAGGATGGCGCGTGCGCCGGCGGAGGCCAGACGCGGGTCCGGGTAGGCGACACCGCCAGAATCACTGCCGAGGTCCGGCGCTTCCGGCGTGCCTGTTGCAAACAGGGCGGCAACGGTGAAATCTTCCGAACGGTCCTCCAGGGCGACGTCGGCGCGTAGTTTGTAGAGCGACAGCTTTTTCTTCAGGCCGTCCAGCCCGGCCCGTTCGCAGTCGAGGAACAGAACGTCATTTATTTGGATCATGAAGAAATCATGCAGGTACTTGCCCTGCGGCGTCAGCAGGGCGGCGTAAACCGCCCGCCCCGATCCGGCCTTTTCCACATCGTTGGACACCAGACCCTGCAGAAAGCTCACTCGGTCGGATCCGGAAACCGCCAACAGGCCCCGGTCTTCGAGGATGGTAAATCGGGGCTTTTCGCTCATCAATTTTCTTTCGTGACTGTAAATGCAGGGGGCGTCGGTGTAGAAGTGGGGAGCCATTCGTTCCGGTGCAAGGCTCGGCCGCAGGGCCTTTTGGTTGTGCCCCTGGAATGCATAAGGGATTGCATAAGGGCCAGAGGATTACATAAGGGTTTGTATGAAGATTTTGTTTATCACGTCAACCCGGGTCGGGGACGCGATTTTATCTTCCGGGCTGTTGGCGCACCTGATTGGGGAACACCCAGGCGCGCGGGTTACCATCGCCTGCGGTCCGGCGGCGGCACCGTTGTTTCGGGCCGTGCCGGGGCTGGAGCGCATTATCGTTCTCGATAAAATGCTGTTCTCGCTGCACTGGATGGCCATGTGGGTGGGCGTCGTGGCGTCGTTCTGGGACATCGTCGTGGATCTTCGCAACACGCCCATGTCCTATCCGCTGGCGGCGAAAAAGCGTTTTCGCATCACCCGCAAAAAGCCGCCGGGGCACCGGGTCGAACAACTGGCCGCCGTGATGGAGCTGGGGGATCAGCCGCCGGCGCCCAGGGTCTGGATTTCCGACGCGGCGCGCGATCGCGCCAAAATCCTGATTCCCGCCGGCCCGCCGGTGCTGGCCATCGGCCCGACCGCCAACTGGTCGGCGAAAACCTGGCGGCCCGAATATTTCGTCGACCTGATCGGCCGCCTGACGGGTCCCGGCGGCATCCTGCCCGGCGCACGTATCGCGGTGTTCGGGCGCGACGACGAGAGACCTTTGGCGCTTCGCCTGATCGACTCGATCCCCGAAGACCGGCGCATCGACCTGGTCGGGCAACTGGAACTGATGGATGTCAGTGCGTGTCTGGAACGCGCCCAGTTTTACATCGGCAACGATTCCGGCCTGATGCACCTCGCTGCCGCCGTTGGTATTCCGACCCTCGGGCTGTTCGGCCCCAGCCTCGAAGAACTGTATGCTCCCTGGGGCCCGCTGGGGGTGGCGGTCCGGGCCGACAAATCCTTCGATGAGATCTTTCCGGAGAACTTTGATCACCGTGACACGGATTCCCTGATGGACAGCCTGACGGTGGACACGGTCGAGGCCGCCGCCCGCGACCTGTGGCGGCAGGCGGCGGAGGATGCGGCGTGAAACTTTCGGCGCTGATCGTCGTCCATAACGAGGAAGCACAGCTTGCGGACTGCCTGCAGGGCTTGTCCTTTGCCGATGAAATTGTCGTCGTGCTGGACAAGTGCACGGACGGATCGAAAGACATCGCCACTCGCTTCACCGATCGCTTGATCGAAGGATATTGGGATTTGGAAGGCGCGCGCCGCAACGCTGGCATCGAGGCCTGCCGGGGCGAATGGGTGTTTGAAATCGACGCTGATGAACGCGCCCCCGCCGAGCTGGGTGAGGAAATCCTCCGGGTTATTGACGGGGCTGGAGGCGGGGCGGACGGCGATATTTTTAATATCCCCGTTCTCAATCATGTTGGCGGGCGGCTGGTGCGGCACGGCTGGGGCGGGCTGTTCGGCAAGAACGGCTATCCCGGCTTGTTCCGCAAGGGCGTCAAAGTGTGGGGGCCGGAACGGCTGCACCCCCACCTGCACGTGAGCGGACGCCAGGGGACTGATTTGAAAACCCCGATCAGCCATTTTGTCGATAAAGACATTTCCGACATGCTGAGGCGGCTCGACCGCTACACCACGCTGCGCGCTCTCGATCTGGCCGACAGGGGCGAGATCGGCTCGTTCCCCAACATGGTGCGCAAAATCTTCTCCCGGTTCTGGAAATGTTACGTGGCCCGCAAGGGCTACAAGGAAAACGGCTACGGTTTTATTATTGCCCTTTGCGCGGCGCTGTATCCGGTGCTGTCGCATTTGAAGGCGTCCCTGGAAATGTCGGGGCAAATGTCGAAGCGGGGGCCTCAAGGTGACTGATATCCGGCTTTCAGCGGTGATCTCCGTCCATAACGAAGAAGCCCAGTTGGCGGAATGCCTGGACGGGCTTTCCTTTGCCGATGAAATTGTCGTGCTGCTGGATAAATGCACCGACGCATCGGGCGACATCGCCAGGCGCTATACCGAACACGTCATCGACGGCGCCTGGGCGGTCGAGAGCGAGCGCCGCAACGCCGGCATCGAAGCCTGCCGGGGGGAGTGGATTTTCGAGATCGACGCCGACGAACGCGTAGGCGATGAGCTGGGCCGGGAAATTCGGGCCGTCATCGAGACCACGCCGTACGATTGGCACGAAATCCTGGTCGACAACCACATCGGCGGCAAGCTGGTGCGCTGGGGCTGGGGCGCGTCCTTCGGCAAGGCGGCCTATCCGGGGCTGTTCAGGAAGGGCGTCAAGGTGTGGGGCGAGGCCCGTGTACACCCGCCCCTGACCTGGGCCAAGGGGGCAACCAAGGGGCCGCAACTGGCGGGCCGCATCCGCCATTACGTCGACCGCGACATTTCCGACATGATCCGCCGTCTCGACAACTATTCCACGGCCAAAGCCAAAGATCTGCGCCAGTCGGGCAACATCGGCACCATGGCGAACAACGTGCGCCGGCTGTTTTCGCGCTTCATCAAGTGCTATTTTTTCCGTCGTGGTTACCGCGAAGGCGGCTACGGCTTCCTGATCGCGCTGTTCGCGGGGCTGTTCCCGATCCTGTCCCATCTCAAGGCCAAGCTGGAGGACGATACCTGAATGGCGCGCATAGTCCTCGCCGATGACGGCATAGAATTCGATGGCAAGACGCCCGACGAGCGCCCGCTGGGCGGCGTTGAATCCTCGGTCGTCGCTTTGATGCAGGAACTGGCGGCACTGGGCCACGACGTGCATGTGTTGAACAAGAGCAAGGCCCCGCTGGACCACAGAGGAGTAAAGTGGCGCCCCATCGATGGAGGCGACTGGCCCGACGCCGTCGATCTCTATATCGCCAACCGGGGCGACAAGCTGCTGGACCGGATGCCCGGCGCGAAGCGGACAGTGTTCTGGACCCACAATCCGGCGCAATATCTGCTGAAATGGCGCTATCTCATCAAGTTGTGGCGGATCAAACCGGCGATCATCTTCATCGGCGATTACCATGCCACGACGTACCCCGGCTGGGCGCCAGGTGGCGATCGCGTGGTCATTCCCTATGGTCTGCCGGATGCGTTTTGTCAGGCCGAGCCTCTGAACACGCCGCCCCCGCCCCGCGCCGTGTTCACGTCGAACCCTTTGCGTTCGCTCGATTGGCTGCTCGACGTCTGGGTGGAGGAGATCGAACCCCGCGTGCCAGGCGCCGAGTTGCATGTGTTCGCAGGCGCCGCCACCTATGGCAGCGTCGGCGAGGCCAAGGCTTCGGCCATGCAGGCGGTGCTGGACCGGGCCAAGGCGCTGGAAGGCCAAGGCGTGCGACTGCGCGGGCCGGTGCCCAAGGCGGTGCTGGTCGAGGAGTTGCACGCTGCCCGCGTGATGCTTTACCGTGGCGATCTCAACGAAACGTTCTGCCTTGCCGTCGGCGAGGCCCAGGCGATGGGGGTTCCCGCCGTGGTCGAAAATCTTGGCTCCGTCCGTGAACGGGTGATTGACGGCGAGACGGGGTTTGTCTGCGCCGGGCGCGGGGCGTTCGCGGAAAATGCCCGCAATCTGCTTTCCGATGACGGTTTGTGGACGTCCCAGCATCTGGCGGCCCTCGACAAACAGCGCTCGTGGCGCTGGCCGCAAGCGGCGGCGGCCTTTGAAGCGTTGATCCCTTAGGCTATGCGTGTTCTTCAGGTCATGGCGGGGGCGGAATTCGGCGGCGCCGAGGCGTTCTTCGTACGGCTCGTCATCGCCCTTCACAAGGCCGGGCTGGAGCAGCGGGTCGTCATTCGCCATCATCCGGGACGCGTCCAGGCGTTGCGAGAAGCGGGCGTCGAGCCGATCGAGCTTCCCTTCGGAGGCTTGCTGGATTTTCGCACGCCGGCACAGCTCAAACGCGAGATCCGCGCTTTCCGTCCCGATGTGGCGCTGAGCTGGATGAATCGCGCCACCCGGATGCTGCCCGCAGGCGACTTCGTGCACGTCGGGCGGCTGGGCGGTTATTACAATCTCAAATATTACCGCAAATGTGCCCACCTGATCGCCAATACCGAGGACATCCGAAGCTACCTTATCGGCGACGGCTGGCCTGAAAAACGCGCCCATTACCTGCCCAATTTCGTGCCCGGAACGAAGGCCGAGCCGGTTGACCGCAAACCCTTATATACCCCAGGTGACGCGCCTTTGGTGGTGGCCATGGGGCGGCTGCATGAAAACAAGGCCTTTGACGTGTTGCTCGAAGCCATGGTCCGGATTCCCGGCGCCTATCTTTGGATCGCCGGGGAAGGCCCGCTGCGTGGGGTGTTGGAGAAAAAAGCGGAAACCCTGGGCGTTAGGCCGCGCACCCGGTTTTTGGGCTGGCGCGAGGATACGCCCGCGCTGCTGGCGGCGGGCGATATTTTTGTCTGCCCCTCCCGCCACGAACCGCTCGGCAATGTGGTGTTGGAAGCGTGGGCGCAAGGCGCGGCGGTGGGCGCCGCCGGCAGCCTCGGCCCCGGCACCCT